>JBARAK010000468.1:0-21466 GCA_049791955.1 Caulobacteraceae bacterium | reverse complement strand
CCTGGGAACCGACTACGCGGGGCGCACCGGCTTCGTCTCCAGCCTGTTGGCGGCGGGCGGCATGCTGGCCGGGAGCGGTGCGACCTGCGAATACGTTCCGGCGGACGGCGCGGTCGTGGTGCTGTGCGGTTCCGACGCCGACTATGCCGACAAGGCCGCGACAGCGGCGCGGGCCCTGAAGGCCAAGGGCGCAAGGCATCTCTACCTCGCCGGCCGGCCGGGGGAGTTGGAGGCCGACCTGCGTTCCGCAGGCGTCGACGGGTTCCTGTACATGGGCGGCGATGCGGTCGCCGAGCTTGGCGAGTTGCTCGCCGCCGCCAGCAAGGGAGCCGCGGAATGAAGCGCATTCCCGATTTCGCAAGCCTGGGCTTCGACGACCTCGTCCCCACCGGCGCGACGCGGCCCGCGGGCGAGCCCTGGGACACGCCCGAGGCCATCGCGGTGAAGCCGGCCTACGCCGCCGCCGACCTCGCGGGCCTGGACTTCCTGGACGGCTATCCCGGGATCGCACCCTATGTGCGGGGGCCCTATCCCACCATGTACGCCACCAACCCATGGACCATCCGCCAGTACGCGGGCTTCTCCACGGCCGAGGAATCCAACGCCTTCTATCGCCGCAACCTGGCGGCCGGGCAGAAGGGCCTGTCGATCGCCTTCGACCTCGCCACCCACCGCGGCTACGACAGCGACAACCCGCGGGTGACCGGCGACGTCGGCATGGCCGGGGTGGCGGTCGACTCAATCCTGGACATGCGCACCCTGTTCAGCGGCATCCCGCTCGACCGGATGAGCGTGTCGATGACCATGAACGGCGCGGTGCTGCCGGTGCTGGCGCTCTACATCGCCGCCGCCGAGGAGCAAGGCGTCGCGCACGACAAGCTCACCGGCACGATCCAGAACGACGTGCTCAAGGAGTTCATGGTCCGCAACACCTACATCTACCCGCCCTCGCCCTCGATGCGGATCATCGCCGACATCTTCGCCTACACCGCGAAGGAGACGCCGAAGTTCAACTCCATCTCGATCAGCGGCTACCACATGCAGGAAGCCGGGGCCTCGGCCGACCTGGAGCTGGCCTACACCCTGGCCGACGGGGTCGAGTACGTCCGCGCCGGCGTGGCTTCAGGCATGGCGGTGGACACCTTCGCCCCGCGCCTGTCTTTCTTCTGGGCCGTGGGCATGAACTACTTCATGGAAGTGGCCAAGATGCGGGCCGCGCGCCTGCTCTGGGCCCGCCTGATGCGCGAGTTCGATCCGAAGGACCCGCGCTCGTTGTCGCTGCGCACCCATTCCCAGACTTCGGGCTGGTCGCTGGCGGCGCAGGACGTGTTCAACAACGTGGCGCGCACCTGCGTGGAGGCGATGGCGGCGGCGAACGGCCAGACCCAGTCGCTGCACACCAACTCGCTGGACGAGGCCCTGGCCCTGCCGACCGACTTCTCGGCCCGGATCGCACGCAACACCCAGCTGTTCCTGCAGACCGAATCCGGCCTGACGCGCACCATCGACCCCTGGGGCGGCTCCTACTATGTCGAGCGGCTGACCGCCGACCTCGCCCACCGTGCGCTGGCCCACATCGAAGAGGTCGAGGCCCTCGGCGGCATGGCCAAGGCCATCGAGGCGGGCGTGCCCAAGCTCCGCATTGAGGAAGTCGCCGCCAAGACCCAGGCCCGCATCGACAGCGGGCGCCAGACCGTGGTCGGCGTGAACCGCTACAAGCCCGAGCATGAGGACGACATCCCCATGCTGAAGGTGGACAACTCCTCGGTCCGCCAGCAGCAGATCGAGAAGCTCCGCCGCCTGCGCGCCGAACGCGACGAGACCGAAGTCCAGGCCCGCCTCCACGCCCTCACCGAGGGCGCCGCGGGCAACGCCAACCTGCTGGAGCTGTCGGTCCAGGCCGCCCGCGCCAAGGCCACGGTGGGCGAGATCAGCGACGCCCTGGAAAAGGTGTTCGGCCGCCACAAGGCCGAAATCCGCGCGATCAAGGGCGTCTACCTGCGCGAGGCCGGCGAGGACGACTTCACCGTCAACCGCGCCAGGGCGATGGTGGAGGCCTTCCGCCAGGCCGACGGGTCACCGCCGCGCATCATGATCGCCAAGATGGGCCAGGACGGCCACGACCGGGGCCAGAAGGTGGTGGCTTCGGCCTTCTCCGACCTCGGCTTCCAGGTCGAGATCGGCCCCCTGTTCCAGACACCGCAGGAGACGGCGCGCGACGCCATCGAGGCCGGCGTTCACGCGGTGGGCGCCTCCTCGCTCGCCGCAGGGCACCTGACCCTCGTGCCGGAGCTCAAGGCCGAGCTGGCCAAGGCCGGCCGCGAAGACATCATGGTGGTGGTCGGCGGCGTGATCCCGCCCTCCGACTTCCAGGCGCTGCGCGACGCCGGCGCCGCCGCCATCTTCCCACCCGGTACAGTGATCGCGGAGGCCGCCATCGAACTCCTGGACAAGCTGAATGCGCGGCTGGGCTACAGCCAGGCGGCGGCATGAACAGCCCCGCCCCCACCATCCCCGACCTGCTGGCCAACAACCGTGTCTGGGCCGAGAGCAAGACGGCGGGCGACCCCGGCTTCTTCAAGCGGCTGGTCGCCCAGCAGAGCCCCGCCTACCTGTGGGTCGGCTGCTCGGACAGCCGGGTGCCGGCCAACGAGATCGTCGGGCTCGATCCGGGCGAGCTGTTCGTCCATCGCAACGTCGCCAACCTCGCCCCGCTGCAGGACGCCAACTTCCTGTCGGTGCTGCAGTATGCAGTGCAGGTGCTGGGCGTGCGCCACGTGCTGGTGGTCGGCCACTACGGCTGCGGGGGCGTGCGCGCGGTGCTGCAGGAGCAGCGGCTGGGCCTGATCGACCACTGGCTTTCGCCCGTGCGCCAGATCATGCGCGAACATGCCGACGAACTCGAAGCGCTTCCGGACGAAGAAGCTCGGGTCGACCGGCTGTGCGAGCTCAACGTGCTGGCCCAGGCGGCCAACGTCGCCGCCAACCCCTTCGTCCAGGACGCCTGGCGGGCCGGCGCCGACCTGGCGATCCACGGCTGGTGCTATTCGCTGGAAAACGGACTGGTCACCGACCTTGGGACCACCTTCACCAGAGCCCACATGGAGGGGATGACCTCCCCACCGCAGAAGCTTGAAGGACCCGCCGAGCGGGGCGGCCCGACGTGCTGCTGAACGAAACCCAGACCCTGATCCGGGATTCGGTGCGCGAGCTCGCCCGCCGCGAGATCGCGCCCAACGCCCGGGCGTGGGAGCAGGCGGGCGCCTATCCGCGCGAGATCTTCGACAAGCTCGCCGACCTCGGCTTGCTGGGGATGACCGCGCCGGAGGCCTATGGCGGGGCGGAGACGGATTACGTCTCCTACGCCCTGGCGCTGATGGAGCTGGCCGCGGGCGACGGCGGCCTATCCACCGTGGTCAGCGTGCACAACGCGCCGGTGATCGCCGCCATCCTGAAGGACGGGAACGATGCGCAGAAGGCCCGCTTCCTGCCGGACCTTTGCGCCGGGAAATACATCGGCGCCTTCGCCCTGACCGAGGCGGGCGCGGGCTCGGACGCCTCGGCGCTGCGCACGCGCGCAGCGCCCGATGGCGACAGCTATGTGATCGACGGCTCCAAGCAGTTCATCACCTCTGGCCGCATCGCCGGGCTGACCCTGGTGTTCGCCGTCACCGATCCGGCGGCGGGCAAGCGCGGCCTCTCGGCCTTCATCGTCCCCAACGATACGCCCGGCTTCTCGGTGGCCAAGGTCGAGCACAAGCTCGGCCAGCAAGCCTCCGACACCTGCGCGCTCAACTTCGACGCCATGCGCGTGCCGGCGGAGCTGCGCCTGGGCGAGGAGGGCCAGGGCTACCGCATCGCGCTCGCCAACCTGGAGACTGGCCGCATCGGCATCGCGGCCCAGAGCATCGGCATGGCCCAGGCTGCGCTCGAGGTCGCCATCGCCTACGCCAAGGAACGCTCCACCTTCGGCAAGCCGATCCTCCAACACCAGGCGGTGGGCTTCCGGCTGGCCGACCTGGCCGCGCGGCTGGAAGCGGCGCGCCAGCTCGTGCTTCACGCCGCCAGCCTGAAGGACGCCGGCCAGCCCTGCCTGACCCAGGCCTCCATGGCCAAGCTGGTGGCGTCGGAGACCGCCGAGGCGGTCTGCTCCGGCGCGATCCAGACCCTGGGCGGCTACGGCTACCTGGAGGAATACGGCGTGGCCAAGATCTACCGGGATGTGCGGGTATGCCAGATCTACGAAGGCACCTCCGACATCCAGCGCATGCTCATCGTCCGCAGCCTCTGAGGCGGCGTAGATAAATAAGAAAGAGGTCCACCATGTCCGCTGAAACCCAATCCGCCGACCCTGTCGTCATCGCCGCCTACGCCCGCACCCCCATGGGCGGGTTCCAGGGCGCGCTGTCCTCGGTGAAGGCCACCGAGCTGGGCGCGGCGGCGGTGAAGGCCGCGCTTGAGCGGGCCAAGGTCGCGCCCGATAAGGTCGGGCAGATCTTCATGGGCTGCGTGCTGCCGGCCGGCCTGGTCCAGGCCCCCGCGCGCCAGGCGGCGCTGGGCGCCGGCCTGCCGCTGAGTGTGGAGGCGACCACCGTCAACAAGATGTGCGGCTCGGGCATGCAGGCCGCCATCATGGCCCATGACGCGCTGAAGGCCGGGACCGCCGACGTGATCGTGGCCGGCGGCATGGAGAGCATGTCCAACGCCCCCTACCTGATGACCAAGCACCGCTCCGGCGCACGGATCGGCCACGACGCCATCCAGGACAGCATGTACCTGGACGGGCTGGAGGACGCCTACGACACCGGCAAGCTGATGGGCGCCTTCGCCGAGGAGACCGCCCGCGACTACCAGTTCACCCGCGAGGCCCAGGACGACTACGCGATCGGCAGCCTGACCAAGGCCAAGCGGGCGTCGGACACCGGGGCCTTCGACCGCGAGATCGTCGCCGTCGAGGTGAAGACCCGCAAGGGCGTCGAGACGGTGTCCAGGGACGAGCAGCCCGGCAAGGCCGACCCGGCCAAGATCCCCACCCTCAAGCCCGCCTTCGCCAAGGACGGCACCATCACCGCGGCCAACGCCTCTTCGATCAGCGACGGCGCCGCCGCCCTGGTGATGACGCGCGAGAGCGTGGCCAAGGCGCTGGGCATGCCGATCCTGGCCCGGGTGGTCGCCCACGCCGCCCATGCGCACGAGCCCGGCAAGTTCACCACCGCGCCGGTCCCCGCCATCCGCAAGGCCCTCGCCAAAGCCGGCTGGGAGGTGAAGGACGTGGACCTGTTCGAGGTGAACGAGGCCTTCGCCATCGTCGCCATGATCGCGGCCAAGGAACTGGACATCCCGGCCGACAAGCTGAACGTCAACGGCGGCGCCTGCGCGCTCGGCCATCCCATCGGCGCGTCAGGGGCGCGGGTGATCGCCACCCTGCTCTCAGCCCTGGAACAGCGCGGCGGCAAGCGGGGCGTGGCCGCCCTGTGCATCGGCGGCGGCGAGGCCACCGCCATGGCGGTGGAGCTGGCTTAAAACCCGACGGCGGCGGGAGGCGTTGCACGATTTGCGCCTCCCGAGAGCTTCCGCCAAAGATTTGCTTCCACCGACGTGGATTTCGCATCCTCCTCAAGCGTTCGCACGTTAAAGGAGAGTGGCAGGTGGTACGCCAAGGTCGCGGCCCTTAACCGCGTCGTCTGAGCGCCCCGCGGCCCTTGAGTCGGGAAGCGTAGATGACGTTGCGGATTGGATTGCTTGGCGCCTCCCGCATTGCGCCCAGGGCCATCATCACGCCTGCCCGGCGTCGTGGCGACGTGGCGATCACAGCCGTCGCCGCCCGCGATATCGACAAGGCCAAGGCCTTCGCCACCGAGCACCACATCGCTGCGCTCGCGGACAGCTATGAGGCGCTGGTGGCCCGGGACGACGTCGATCTGGTCTACTGCGCCCTGCCCCCGGCCGCCCATCTGCAGCCCTGCCTGGCCGCGCTCGCCAATGGCAAAGCCCTGCTGGTCGAGAAACCCTTCGCCATGAACCGCGACGACGCCATCCGGATCGCCCAGGCGGCGACGCGCAGCGGACGCCCCGCCATGGAGGCCTTCCACTACCGCTTCCATTCCCAGTTCCTGCGGGCCCAGCAACTGCTGCGCAACGGCGCCATCGGGGCGATCCGGCAGGCGGACGGCCTGTTCGAAGCCAAGATCGTCCAGGGGCCCGGTGAACTGCGGTGGACGCCGGCCCTGGGCGGCGGCGGGGTGATGGACCTGGGCTGCTACGTCCTGCATGCGCTGCGGACCCTGATCGGCGCAGAGCCGACTCTGCGCAACGCCCACGCCGAACTGCTCTACGGCGTCGACGCGAGCATGGACGCGCGGCTGGCCTTCCCAGGCGAGGTCGAGGCGCGCCTGCGCTGCTCGATGCTGGGCCCGCGCCGCGACCACATCGTCCTCAAGGGCGACGCCGGCGAACTGCGCATTACCGGCTTTGTCTCGCCCCAGAACGGCGGGCGGCTGACCCTGACCTCAGTGAGGGATTCGTTCGAGGAGGCCGCCTCCGGCCCGCCAAGCTACGACGCCCAGCTCGCGCACGTGGTGAAGGTCATGGCCGGCGAGGTCGAACCGCTGACCGGCGGCGCGGACGCCGTGGCCAACATGGCGGTGATCGATGCGATGCGCGCGTCGGTCGGCCTGGAAGCCAACATCGCCGCCTAAAGCTAAACTCAGCCCCGCGCGCTCATCAGCCTGGGCGTCAGGGGGCGCTCTGAACCGGCGGCCTGGATGGCCTGCTGCATGAGCGGATGATCCGGCGAGAGCGCACAGGCCGGATCCATCCGCGCCGCGTCGCCGGTCAGAGCGAAGGCCTGGCAGCGGCAACCGCCCCAGTCGATCTCCAGCCGCTCGCAGCTGCGGCACGCCTCCGGCGCCCCCTCCGAGCCGCGGAACCGCTGGAACGCCTCGGCCCCGCTCCAGATCTCGGCCAGGCGGAACGCGCGCACCGAGGGAAAGTCGAACCCCGGCAGGGTCTCGGCGGCATGGCAGGGAAGCGCCTTGCCGGACGGCGAGATGTTGATGAAGCGCTGCGCCCAGCCTCCCATGCAGGCCTTCGGCCGCGCCGCGAAATAGTCCGGGACCACGTAGTCCACCGCGATCCGTGAACCGAACCGGACGCGGGCGGCCTCGACCGCGGCGGTGGCGGTTTCGAGCTGGGCGAAGGTGGGCAGCAGCGCGTCCCGGTTCAGCAGCCCCCAGCCGTAGTACTGGGTGTGGGCGATCTCGATCCGAGTCGCGCCGAGCGTCTCGCCGAGCGCCAGCATCTGCGCCGTGCGGTCCGCGTTGCCACGATGGATGACGAAGTTCAGCGTCAGCGGCAGGCCCGCCGCCCGGATACGCTCGGCCGCGGCGAGCTTCTTCGCATGGCCGCCCTTCAGGCCGCCGGACCGGTCCGCCGCATCGGACTCGATGTCCTGGAGGCTCAGTTGGATGTGATCGATCCCGGCGGCCATCAGCGCAGCCATAGCCCGGTCGTCCAGCAGCACGCCGGAGGTGATCAGGTTGGTGTAGAGCTGCAGCTCCGCCGCCCGCCGCACCAGCTCGGGCAGGTCGCGCCGCGCCATCGGTTCGCCGCCGGTGAAATGCAGGTGCAGCACGCCGATGGCGGCCGCCTGCTCCAGCACGTCGATCCAGGTTGCGGTGTCGAGTTCGGCGCTGGCCCGCTCCAGCTCCAGGGGGTTCGAGCAATAGGCGCAGGACAGCGGACAGCGGTGGGTCAGCTCGGCGATCAGCCCCATGGGCGGCGCGAGCGTGGGCCCGGTCACAGCGAGATCGCTCCCTTCCCCACCATGTCGGCGAGCAGGGCGCGCACGTCCTTGTCGATCACCTCGCGCGGGGCCTGGAAGTCCTCCGCCAGGCCATCGACGATCAGCGTCACGGTGCGCTGGCCATCCACGCGCTTGAGCACCTCCACCGCGATCTCGTCCGGCAGGATCAGCTTCTCGGGCGCCAGCACCACCCAGGCCTCGCGCACCGGATCAAACCGGAACTTCACGCCCGGCCGGAAGCGCGGCGTGTCGCCGGCCTCACTCACGCCTCACGCTCCTTGGGATCGAAGGCGCCCGGCGCGATCATGCCCGGCGCGACATAGGCCAGGAACAGGCCGTCGAGCTGGCTCCACAGCACATCGCACTTGAACACCAGCGCATCGAGCACGGCCTGCTGCGCCTCGATGGTGCGGGCGTGGGTCTTGACGTAGTCCAGGGCGAAGGCGCTGTCCTGGGGGGCCTGGGTCAGGCGCGGGGTGAAGTAATCCAGCGTCTCGCGGGTGATCCAGTCGTAGTTGGCCAGCATCCCCGACACCCGTGCGGCGATGATCTGGGGCGAGAACAGTTCGGTCAGGGACGAGGCCACCGCCTCCAGCAGGCTGCGCTCGCCCACGAAGCGGACATAGGCGTCCACCGCGAAGCGCGTCGCAGGCAGGATCCCCTGGGTGCTCTCGACGTAGGCGCGGTCCAGCCCGACGCCTTCGGCCAGCTTCAGCCAGCGTTCCACCCCGCCCGGACGCACGCCGTCGCCGTCGTGGTCCTCCAGCCGGCGGCGCCATTCGCGGCGCAGGTCCGAGCTCGGCAAGCGGGCGATCAGGGTCGCGTCCTTGGCCGGGATACGGCTTTGATAATAGTAGCGGTTCAACGCCCAGGCCTGAACCTGCTCGCGGGTCAGTTGGCCGCTGTGCAGCAGCTTATGGAACGGATGCAGGTCGTGGTAGCGGCGCGCACCGATGGCGCGCAATGCCTGCTCCAGACCCTCAGGGGAAAGCGGGACGTCGGTCAAAGCGCGATCTCCAGGCCGTCGACGGCCACTTCCCACCCCGCGTCCTGCACTTCGCGCCTTTCCGGCGTGTCGTCCAGCAGAACCGGGTTGGAGTTGTTGAGGTGGATGAACACCTTGCGCCGCACCCCAAGGTCGGCGAAGGCGGCGATCGTTCCGTCCGGGCCGTCGATGCTCATGTGGCCCATGCGCCGGCCGCTCTTGGGTCCCAGGCCCTGGACGATCATCTCGTCATTGCGCCACAAGGTGCCGTCGAAGAACACCAGCTCGGCCCCGCGCAGGCGGCCGGCCAGCTCCGGCGTCATGGCCGCGCAACCGGGGATGAAGAAGGCGGTGGTCCGCCCGTCCGAGACAGCCGCCGCAACGGTGGTCTCGTCCGCCGCTATGGCCGGCGCGTCGTCGGCTTCGAGGTAAAGCGGGATCTTGCCCGGCACTGGGAAGAGCTCGACCGTGAGCCCGTTCCCGAGCGTGACGGGCCGCTCAAGCGTGATGCGCTCGCGGCGCACGACGTCACGTGCGAGCACTTCGAAGATCGGATTGGCGTCCAGCACCGCATGGATTTTCGAGGTGGCGTACAGGCTGAAGGGCTGGCGTTCGCGCAGGGTCAGCAGGCCCGCGATCACGTCCACATCGCCCCCGGTCAGCACCACGCTGTGGATCGGGGTGGAGCGCAGTCCCGTGCGAGGATGCAGAAACGACGACCGCCCGATCTGCTCGCGCAGGTCGGGCGATGCGTTCAGCAGTGTCCAGGTTTCGCCGTCGCTGCTGACGGCGAGGCTGGCCTGGGTGCGGGGCGGGGCCGCGGGATCGCCCGCACGCGCCCTTCGGCAACCGTCGCCATTGGAGTTCCATTGTGGGAACCCGCCGCCGGCGGCCGCCCCCAGCACCACTATGCGCATTGGGCCTCGATCAGGCCTTCAGCTCGGCGCAGGCGTAGCAATTGATTTCCGCGCCGAGCGCGATTTCGACGATCTTCGGGGTCTTCCAAGCCATGTCTCGACTCCATTGAGCGCAACGGCGCGCCGCATCATCAACGCCCCAGGGTTTAGCGCGTTCGAGCTTCGCCGGCCAAGGGCTGAAACTTCACGAACGGGAGAGCGAGGCTGGAAAAGGGGCGAGCCGGTCGCGTCGAAACCGTTGACTTATGCGAGTCCATCCTCAACTATCTCGTCACGCAAACCGCACTTCATCTCCGCCGAGGCGGTCCCGGAGGCCGACATCGGTCCCCGGCTCCGGAAAAGGCGCCGAGGTGGATCCAGGGAGATGTCCGGTGCCCGACCTCCAATCCATACCGAGCCGGCAATCCATACCGAGCCGGCTGGGCGATGTGCCCGCCTATGTCGCCAGGCCGGCCGGCCCCGGCCCCTGGCCGGGCGTGGTCGTCATCCACGACGTCGTGGGAATGAGCGCCGACCTGACAGCCCACGCCGACTGGTTCGCCCGGAACGGGTATCTCGCCGTCGCTCCGGACCTGTTCCACTGGGACAGCAAGTTCAAATGCATCCGTACCACCATGAAGGAAATGCTGGCGCGGAAGGGACGCAGCTTCGACGATATCGAGGCGTGCCGGACCTGGCTGCAGGCGCAGCCGGACTGCACGGATAAGGTCGGCGTCATCGGCTTCTGCATGGGCGGCGCCTTCGCCCTGCTGCTGGCTCCGCGGGGGGACTACGCCGCCGCAGCGCCCAACTACGGCAATGTCCCCAATGACGCCGCCACGCTGCTCGAAGGGGCCTGCCCGGTCGTCGCCAGCTACGGACGCAAGGACCCGGTGCTGCGCGGCGCAGCGGCGAAGCTGGAAGTGGCCCTGACCGCCAACGGCGTTCCCCATGACGTGAAGGAGTACGAGGACGCCAACCATGGCTTCCTCAACGATCACGCGCCGGGAGACATCCGCCTGCCGTTCAGCATCCTGAAGAAGATCATGGGCATGGTCCATCACGGTCCTTCGGCCGAAGACGCCCGCCGGCGCATCCTGGATTTCTTCGGGGTGTATTTGAAGGATTAGCTGCAGCAGGTTTTCGACGTTCCTCAGCGAAAGCTGACAGCGAACGCACATCAGCACCACCAGCCGGAGCACCTCCGGCGAGCTGCCGGGCAGCCGGTTCGAAATTGACGTCGCACGTCCATCGGGATTATAATGACTGACGTATCAGTTTTTATAAGCCATGCCGAAAATTTCCGACGACCAACGTGAAGCCAAACGCCAACTCATCCTCGAGGCGGCGATGCGCTGTTTCTCGCGCGACGGCTTCCACGCCGCGACCACCCCGGACATCGCACGCGAGGCTGGCCTGAGTCAGGGCGCGCTCTACCTGTACTTCCCGACCAAGGACGACATGGTGGTCGCCTTGGCCGACGACCGACATCGCGGCGAGGCTTTCCTCAACGCCCTCGCCGCCAGCGAACCGGACCCGATCGAGGGCCTGCTTCTTCTGTTCGAGCTCTACGGCAAGGGGCTGACGGATCCCGACCGGGTCGAAATGCGCCGGGTGGGCATCCAAGGCTGGGCGGAGGCGCTACGAAATCCCCGTATCCACGCGAGCGCCGTCGAGGGCTTGACGCGGGTCCGCTCGGCGATCGTGGATCTGATCGAACGCGGCCAAAGCGCAGGACAGGTGCGCCAGCATGTCGACGCCGATTGCGTGGCCCGGACCCTGATCGCCTTCTTCCAGGGCCTGGTTCTGCAGATCGCCTGGGGCGAACCCATAGACCTGGAAGGCTGCGGCCAGCTCATGCGCGAGATGATCGCCGCCACCCTGCTGCACGCGCCTCAATCCCACAGCTTGGAGGATACCTCGCCATGGCCGAGATGACGTACGAAACCGATCAGGCGGTCGACTGGAACATCTTTCCCCGCCGGCGCTGGGGGACAGCGCTGAAGGCGCTGAAGCGCCTTCTCACCGACAATGAAGACACCGGTTCGGTGTTCGAGATCATGAGCGCCCTCAACGGGGACGCCACGGCGCGCAACTATCGCCGTCTGCTGCAGAGCTCGCAGGGTGGCCGCCTCGCCTACCAAAGAGTGGAGCTCGCCGAACGGCTAATGGACGACGCGTGGCTCGACAGTTTCCCCGACGGCAGCGTCGGAGCGGCCTACCGCACCTTCGTCCGAAGCGAAAACCTGTCGGCGGAAGGCCTGGCCATCATCAGCCGCAAGGCCCAGCCGCGCCTGGAAGCGCCCCATCCCTACGTTTGGTTCGGTCGGCGCAACCGCGACATCCACGACATCTGGCACATCCTGTCGGGATACCATCGCGATGGACTGGGTGAAGCGTGCCTGGTCGCCTTCTCCTACGCCCAGCTTCGGAGCCTTGGCTGGGCGGTGATCGCGATCGGCTCGGCGCTCAGCCCGCGCGGCGGGTCGGTTCGCGCGCACGTCCGGGCCATCTGGCAGGGCTTCCAACTCGGCAGGACGGCGCAATGGCTGCCCGGCGAAGACTACGAAGCCCTGATGGGAGAGTCCCTGGATGGCGCGCGTCACCGCCTCCGGATTGGCCGCCCCACCGCCTATATCGCCGCCCTGGGTGGCGCGGCGCGCTGAGTGCGAGCCGTCCCTTCTGCCGGACAGCTCGCCCTGTCGTTCATCTTGGACGCCATCAGCTCCAGCGCAACCATGTCGACGCAGACACCAAGCGTCTTATACGGCGGCTGGAAGCTTGGTGTGCATTTCCGGTGACTGTGCCGACAGTCCAAATCGAAATTGTCTCCACTCCGACGTGGCTCGCCTAAGCTTGCCGAATGAATGAATGATCCCGCGGCGGTCCATATCGCGCCCCTTGGCGTAAGCACGGAGGTCTGGCGAACACAGCGTCGCGGCAGTGGAAAAGAGCAAGCCAAGAGGTTCGGGATCGGCCGCCGAGCCACCATCGACGCCGTCCAGGACCGCCGAGCCCGCCAGGACCACGCGGTAGGGGAACTCGCCCACGTCAGAGACTGAGTTGTAGAGCCGCCACAGGGCGCTGAAAGAACAACGGCGCTTTGCGCGGTCGCTGAGCGGCACGATCCCAAAAGGCGACTCGGTCAGTCGGCCTCGACCGGCTGAAAGCTCCCCATAATGAGACGATTGAGCATATTATTGAGATTAGAAAGGATAAACAATCTCGCCCCCATCCCTATCATAGCAATCGTCGTCACGGAAAACACCGCGCCGAACACTGATCATCGAAAGGGGAAACCAATGAACGCCATCGCCCGCCTGCTCGGCCGCTCCGGCCTCCTTCACCGCGACCTCGACTACCATCTGCTTCGCGCCGCGATGGTCGTCATCTTCGCCTGGTTCGGATACGATAAATGGTTCGAGTCTGAGATCAGGGCGCTTGCTCCCCTGATTACGCACGGCCCGCTCATTTTTTGGACGCTTCCAGTTCTGGGCGTCCGCGGCACGGCCAATCTCCTCGGAACCTCTGAATGGACCTTCGGCACGTTACTGCTTCTGGGCTTCTGGAATAAGAAGCTGGGCATGTTGGGCGCTCTCGGGTCCATCGCCACCTTCACCTCGACCCTGACAATCCTGCCGTTCGTCCCCGATGGCTGGGATGCAGGCGCCGGCGGCTTTCCCGCAATGGCGATGAATGCGGCCTTCCTCCTGAAGGACCTCGTTCTGCTGGTGGTGTCGGTCTATCTGCTCAAGCAGGATGTCCAGCGGGTCCTCGCCCGCAGCGAAGCCGCCATCTGATCCCTCTCCAAGTCCCTCACACACCCGGGCGGCATGGGCCGCCCGGCAGGAGACCCATCATGTCCCCCTTCCGCCGCTCCGGCCCCTGCGCCCCCATCCATCTGATCCTGCCGTTGCTTGGTACTGCGACCGGCTTCCTGGCCCTCCTGGCGGTTATGGCCACCTCCAGCGCCCACCTGGTCTGACAAAGGCGGCGCCAAGAAATGCAAGCCCCTGAGAGCGCTCGGATTTGGGGCTGTGATGGTCGGGTTGGCGCCGCCAATGCCCCGTTTAGTTGGGCGAATAGAGTGACTTGTGAGGATCAGGGCCGACCTGAGACAAACTCGAAAGGTCAGTGGCTGTGCTGATAGTCCATACCGAACCCGTCTCCATTTAAGCCGACGCACCGCAGATGTGAGAATCGTCTAACCGAGCTGGGGCTCCTGGCGGTGCTCTCAGAGCTCTTTGACAAAATTTAACAAATTCCAGAGGCCCTGCGCCGGGCTGCACCTCGTACCCTTCATCCTGAGCAAGATCTCCGGGCGAGAGGCGACCACATTGACTGTCACATCGTCACCCGGGGGCGGCCATTCGCGGAGGTGTTCCGTGGTGGTCGCGGCTGTCAGCGCATTCGGGCTGATGGTCGACACCGGGGAGATCGCACTCAACCAGTCTTTGAGCGCGATATTCACCGCGCAGCCGCAGGCCGTCGCCCATGGCGAGTTGGCCTGGCTCCTGTCGGCAGTCTACCTGGGCGCCGTCGGAGGCGCGCCTCTGGCGGGGTGGCTCAGCGATCGTCACGGGCGTCGGCCGGTGCTGCTCGCGTTGCTCGCGCTCATCGTCGTGACCTCCCTGGCCGCAGCGGCGACGACGTCGATGGTGGGCCTGATCGTCTTTCGCATCGCCGCCGGGGTGGCGCTGGGAGGCTACCCTTCGCTGGTCTATACTTACCTCGCCGAAACCCTCCCACCCCGTCTCCGCACTCAGGGTGTGATGATCGTGTCCGCGATCGCCTTCACCGGACCGCCCGTAACGGTCATGGCCGTGCGGGCGCTTACGTCCATCGGGCCTGGCAATGTCCCCGGATGGCGCTGGGTGCTCGCCGGTCAGGCGGCCTGCGCTCTCATAGCAGCGGCTTTGACGGCCTTTCTGCCGGAATCGCCGCTCTGGGCGCTTGGACGGGAACGGGACGCGCGCCCCGTTCCCAAAGCCGGCCGCCGGCTTTCGGGCGGCGGTCAGACCCCGCAGACGCTCCTGTTCGGGGTGCTGTTTTTCCTGTCTCCGCTGGCGACGGTGGTCTTCCCCCTGCTGGTCGGGGCCGCCCTGGTGCAACAGGGACTCGGGCTCTCGACCTCGCTGCTGGTGATCGCCGTATCCAGCATCGCGCCGATCGCGGGGCCAATCGGCGTTGCGTTGCTCAGCGATTCAATCGATCGCCGCCATGGCCTCGTCGGCTTGTGCATCCTCGGCGGCGCGGGACTTCTCGGCTTTATATTTTCCGACTCGGCAAGCACGCTGATGATGTCGATGTTCGTGTTCTACTTCGCCACTGTGGGATATGTCATCCTGCTCAACCTATATACGGCCGAATCTTTCGCAACTGAGCTGCGCGGGCGCGTCATGACCGGGGTCTGGTCGCTCAACCGGCTTTGCGCCGTCATCTCGCCATTTGTACTGCTGCCGCTCTTACACGGCTCCGGGCACGGACATGGGCGCTGGACGCTGGCCGCCGCGGCGTTCGCCGCCCTGGCCCTCTCCGCCGGCCTGATCCTGGCGTTTGGACCAGCCGTCCGGGGTCGCGAGCAGCTCACATGAGGGCCACGACGTGGGCTCTGCTGGCCATCGGACTAGCGGCGCCTACCGCAGTCCTCGCACAGTCGGGCGTCACGACAGATGAGATCGTTGTCACTGCGCTGGGTCGGGAGACCCAGCTGCAGCAGACGCCGTTATCCATCACCAGCGTGTCCGGTGCGGAATTGGACAAGCAGTTCTCGCACAGCCTGGATGACCTGGCTTACCTGACGCCCAGTCTCAGCTTCACGGACCAAGGGCCATCCAACACCCGAATTACGTTCCGGGGCATCCAGTCGGTGGGCGAACCGACCGTAGGGGTCTACTATGGAGAGACGCCCGTCACCGGCCTGGTCGGCGCCAGCAGCGACGCGGGCGGCAGTGCGTTGTCGCTCGCCCTGGTGGATGTGGACCGGGTCGAAGCGCTGCGCGGACCCCAGGGGACGCTCTATGGGGCCGGCGCCTTGTCGGGGGCTATTCGCGTCCTCTTTCGCCGCCCCGACGACCTGCTCGCTGGGAAGATCACAGTCGAGGGCGATACGACGCCCGGCGCGGGGCCCGGCTACAAGGTGGAAGGCGTCTTCAACGCCCCGCTCATCGACGACAGGCTTGCGGTCCGCCTCGTCGCCTATTCAGACCAGGATGGCGGTTACATCGCTATTCCAAAGCTTGGTCTTCACAATGCCGATGGCCAGGCCACCAACGGCGCCCGCCTGGCTATCGGCGCGGACCCGACCGACACATTGCGCATCGACGCAACGCTCATCTACCAGCACATCAGCGGAGACCGGCCGATCTGGGACGAGAACGGCCCTAGATATGTCAGCACGGACGCGATCCACTACTTCAACGACGACACCCAACAACTCTACAGCCTCACCGCCCGCTGGCGACCGAAGGGTTTCGAGCTGCTCGTGACAGGCGCGCTCGACGAACGCCACGTTCCGCAGGCCAATGCCGATTTTACAAACGCCCTGTCGATATACACGGGCAGTTCAAGCGTCTGCTCGCGCATAGAAGCCGGAGGGGCGGCGTGCAGTAGCGGACAGCTTTCCGCTTACAACGGCTACGTCGCCTCGCTGATGCCTGCAACCCTGTTCTGGGACCAGTACGAGACCACACGCAGCACCGAAATCCGACTGAGTTCAGTCGGCGGCCAGTCCCTGTCGTGGACGCTTGGCGGCTTCGCGTCGGACCGGACGACCCACATCGACAACCTGCTGCTGCACGATTCCGCCGCCACCGGCTATCCGGTCAATCCCCGCCAGATCCTCAACGAGCGCTTCATCTACGATGACCTGACGCAGGTCGCGGCCTTCGCCGACGGGTCCTATCGCATCCTGTCCAAACTGACGCTTTCCGGGGGAATCCGTTGGTTCGACTACCACCGGACCGCCTCCGGCGAGACGCCCATAGCGCTCGACCTGGTGGGCTCCCCTACCGCGCCGTTCGCCAGCTATTCCCTAGGGCAGACGGGCACGGTCTCACGCGCCGACCTGTCGTGGCAGGCCCGCTCCAAACTCATGTTCTATGTCGAAGCCTCGGAAGGGTTCCGCCCAGGGGGCGTCAACCAGGTGCTCGGGCTTCCGGCGGCGCTGACGCCATACCGCTCCGACCAGACCTGGAATTACGAACTCGGCTCCAAATCCCAGTGGTGGCAGGACAGGATCGTGGCCAACGCCTCCCTGTTCCAGATCGACTGGTCGAACATGCAGGTCCAGGGCTCTCGGCCGGACGGCCTGTTCCAGTTCATCTCGAACGCGGGCAGCGCGCGGGTCCGCGGCGCCGAGCTGGAGCTTTCCATCGCACCGGTCCAGGGCCTGCACGTGCAGGCGGACGGCGACTGGCTCGACGCCCGCCTGACGCAGGACCAGGTCAATCCCAACGTCGTCGCACCAGGCCGCAAGGGTGACCCCATCCCCTACACGCCGGACTTCAGCCTGGGCGGCGCGGCCGAATACCGCTGGCCGATCAGCGACCGATTGCAAGCAAGTCTACGCGCCCAAGGACACCTTGTGGGCGTGAGCCACACTCAGTTTGAAACGAGCAACCCCTACGACCGGAAAATCCCGCAGACCGGGCTGGTCGACCTGCGTATCAGCCTCGACGACACAGGGCATGGGCGCAGTGCCTCGCTCTACGTCGCCAATCTGCTTGATGCGGAAGCGATCCAGTACGCCACCGCCGCCGCCACGACGGGGGGGAAGACGCTGGTGACCAGCGCGCGTCCCCGAACCTTGGGGTTGCAACTTTCGCAGGCCTTCTGACGTCCAGGCCGTGATGGCCGCAAGGGAACGGCTCTGGCTCTGGCTTGGCTCTAGCTCACCCGCTCAAGGACGGCGCTGGCCTCGACCAGATCCACCGTCGCCAGCCCCTCGCTGAAAGCCTCGTAGACGGGCGCAAGGAGGACCTCCCCTTCCCTTCGGCGATCGGACCGTTCCCACAGCCGGGCGAGACTGGTCGCCGTACGGAGCTCCCAGGCGCGGGCGCCCTGCCGGCGCGCAAGCGTCAGGGCTCGCTGCAGGAGGCGCTCGGCCTCAGGAAGGCTCTCAGTTCCCCGCTTCAGAAGCTGCTCTCCCGCCACTCGCAGGATCTCGGCGGCGCACCAGCCTGCACCGCCCCCTTCCACCCGTGCGACGGCGGCCATTCCGGCGAACTCCGGGACCAGGGTGCACAGGGTGTCCGTTTGCAGGGCTCCCCGCGGATGGAGGGACCGCAAGATCGCCATGCGTGCGCCCTCTCCCGGGGCCCTCCTCATGGCGACAACGCCCTCGAAGAGCGGGGCCCATGAGCCCCAATAGTCGGTCTTGTAGCGCCGCGCCGCGGCGACCAAGCGCCCGGCGAACGCCTCCGCGCAATCCAGCTCGCCCCGCCATAAGGCGATCGGAATGGCGGCGAAGCCAAATACCTGAGCGACGCCGAAGGAGATCGTGTCGAGAGACGCGGACAAGGCTTCCTCGACAATTTCCACGGCGAGGTCGGGCCGCCCCTCCAGCCACTCGGTGCGGGCGAGCAGGATCCGCATCGATACGCGGCGATCAACCGAGAACGGCGTGTTGAATCCGGCCCGGAAGACGGGCGCAGGATGGCTCAGGACGCGCTCGGCGAAGATCCGCGCCGGCTTCAGGTCCCCCATGAAATGGCGGGCCTGGGCCTGCATCCTGTCCGCTATGGCCAAGACCCCGCTGTCGCCTGAGCTTTGCGCCACCATCGACAGCTGCATCGCGGCGTTGTTCGCGGCGACCGCGTCGCCGAACATGAAGGCGTAGAGGAAGGCGCCCATCAACGCGCCGGTCTGGTCTTCGAGCAGCCCGGTCTGCTGCGCGAGTTCGAGCGCCCGGGCGAATGCGCCGGCGATCTCCGCGGTGGCTCCGCTGAGCTGCGCCTCGATCTGACCTAGGGCGAGATTGAGCTGCATCTCCACCCGAGGGTCGCCGCCGCTTTCGGCGACATGGTCCCGCGCGCGCCGCACCCAGCTCATGAATTCTTCCAGATAGGGCAGCTGGCATCCCAAAGAGACGGCCGCGACCGTCAAGGCCATTCCCCGGCGGACATCCCCGCCCGACCCGAAGGCCCAGTCCAGGGCGGAGCGAACCTCATCCAGGTGGCGGACATACTGAGCCAGCCATGCGGCGCGCCGTTCCGTCGTCCAGTCCAGGTCCGCCGTGCGCATGACTTCGATCTGGTAATCCGCATGGGCCCTGCGGACAGGCTGGACATCCTCCTCGGCCAGCAGTTCGGTCCAGGCATAGATCCGGGTGACTTGAAGAAGCCGATAGCGGGTCTCGTCGTCGGTGATGTCGACCACCAGCAGCGATTTGGCGGCGAGCTCGATCAGGGCGTCCTGGACGGCGTCCGCCCCGATCCGGCTGGAACGGGCCACCGCTATGGCGCCGTCGAGTGTGAAGGCGCTCCGGAACACGGAGATCCGGCCCAGGATCAACCGCTGCTCCGGTCCCAACAGTCCGGCGCTCCAGGCCACCAGGTCAGTCAGGCTCCGATGCCGCTTGGGCGTGGCCCGCCGCATGGCGGTCCCGAGCAGCGCGCGGTCGTCCAGCATCAGGGCGAGGCCCTGCACGCCGACCTGCGCGGCTCGCGCCGCGAGCAGCTCGATCGCCAGCGGAACACCGTCGACGCGCTCGCAGAGTTCGCTGATCGTGGAGATGTCGTTCTGATCGACGGGCAGGGCCGCGTCCCCACTGGCCAGGCGCTGCACGAACAGCTCGAAGGCCGGATAGCGCATCGCCTCCTGCGCGCTGAGTTCGGCGCTCCTCGGCGGCGTCGACATCGACGCCAGCCGGTAGACCCGCTCTCCCTTGGTCCGCAGCGGCTCCAGGCTGGTGGCGAGCACGACAATCTGGGCCCGCCGGCTGACCAGCACATCGCAGAGCCTGGCGATCGCCTCGATCACGTGCTCGCAATTATCGAGCAGCAGCAGAATCCTCCTGTCCTGGAGGAAGTCCACCAGGGTCGGCAGGGGGTCGTCGGTCGGCAGGGACAGGCTGAGCGCGCTGGCCATCGCGTTGAACGCCTGTACGGAGTCGGCCACGGCCGCCAGGTCGATGAAAAACACGCCCTCCGGATAGCGATGCGCCACCCTCTCCGCGACCACGATAGCGACCGTTGTCTTCCCGATGCCGCCCGGCCCCACGATCGAAACCAGCTGATCCGATCGAAGCAGGCCCGCCAGGGCTTCAATATCCTGCTCGCGCCCGACCACCCGGCTCAGGGAACTCGGCAGTGTGTTGTTGGGGGCTCCGACCGGCGGCGCGGCTCCGCCTTCCACCACGTTCACGGGGGCGACGAAGCGATATCCGCGGCCGGACGCATTCTGGATGTATATGGTTCCGTTCTGACCGTCGCCCAGCGCCTTGCGCAGGGCGCTGATGTGGGTGCGCAATGCGCTTTCCCCCACGAACGTGGTCGGCCAGGCCCGCTGGATCAGCTCTTCCTTTGTGACAAGGCGACCCTGCGCCTCCACCAGAGCGATCAGTATATCCAGCCCGCGCGTGCCCAGCCGCAACTGATGGTCGCCGTCGAACACCAGCCGCTGCGCCGCAAGCAAACGGAACGTTCCGAAACAGAACTCGGGTCCAGCTATTGCAGACAACGTCTCGACGGTCATTGGAGGCTAGTCCCGTACGAATCCCCCGAAGGCTACCGCCCCGCCCAGCGATCCTCCGAACAATCTTCAGGCGCGGAAACGCTCACAAACGATACCAGGAAGCGCACCGACCAACTCGTCGACGATAGCCCTGGCCCGTAGAGGGCGCCAGGAAAACCTGCCCAGGCAGGATCACGGGGGCGAAGCGTGCAGGAACATCCTTCGGCCCCTGCCCCGAGAACTCCCGATAAGACGCGCCGCTGCTCTAGGAGGTCCAGCCGCCGCCAAGCGCCTCGTAGAGGCTTACCGCGGCGTTCAGGCGATCAGCCCGCGACTGGACGAGGCTCAACTCCGCGGACAGCAGCGCCCGTTCGGCGTCGACCTGTTCGAGATATGGCGAGTAGCCCGAGCGGTAGCGGCGGGTCGCCAGCCTGAGCGTGGCGGCGAGGGCTTCGCGCTCCTGCGCCAGGGAAGCCTCCTGCTCGGCGGAGCGTTGCACGGCCGCGAGGCCGTCCTCGACTTCCTTGAAGGCGGTGAGCGCCGTGCGGCGATAGTTGTAGGCCGCCTCGTTCCGCTGCGCCGCCGCGCCGCGCTGCTGCGCCCTCAACCGGCCGGCGTCGAAGATCGGTCCCAAGATCCCCGCCTCAACGGTGTATATGCCCGTCGGGTTCTGCTCGATCAGGCTGGAGACGACCGCCCCGCCCTGCCCCGAGAGCTGAAGATCGGGCATGAAGGCCGCGCGGACGGAATCCAGCGTTCGATCCGCGGCGACCATTTGCTGTTCAGCCGCCGCGATGTCCGGCCGCCGGCGCAGCAGGGACGCAGGAAGCCCGGCGGGCACGGGCGGCAGATTCAGCGCATCCAGTTCGAGGCCCCGGGCCACAGCACCCGGGTTCCGCCCCAGGAGCAGGCTGAGCCCGTCCTCCTGGCGTCGTATCGCGAGCCGGGTCGCTGGGATCAACTCCGCCGCCGCATGATATTCGGCCTCGGCCTGCCGCAGTTCGAGTACGGGACTATAGCCCGTGTCCGCCCTGCGCTTTTCGATCCGCAAGGCCTCCAAACGCGCCGCAAGCGTACGCTCCACCACGTCGAGGCGCGCATCTAGGG
>JBARAK010000467.1:0-1872 GCA_049791955.1 Caulobacteraceae bacterium | reverse complement strand
CGCCAGCGTCGCGGAGGTGCGGGCGCGGGGGTGGCTGGCGGAGGGGTGAGGGGGCCTAAGCCCCCAGCACCTTGCGTAGCGAAGCCTCGATCTCGCCGCCGCAATAGGCGTCGCCGTAGTCTTCGCGGGCCTTGGCGGCCAGCCTGGCCAGGGGCGGCAGGGCGGCGACCCGGCGGGTGAGGGCGGCGGTCAGGGGCGCGGTTTCCTCAAGGATCGTGGCGATCCGGTCGAAGCGCTCGGTCATGGTCGACCACAGCACCGCGGTCACCACGTCGGCGATCCCCGCCGCCTCGCCGCCCAGCAGGAAGCCGGAGTCGGCCTGCAGGCCGTGGCGGCGGCCGGTCTCCTCCCAGAACGACATCCATCGCCGCAGGCGGGGGACGAAGTCGTCCCAGCTTTTCTTCGTCCACATCTCGCGGCCGCCATCCAGGGTGATCTCGTCGATCACGTCGTTGGCGTCGTTGACGATCTTGATCGTCAGGGCGCGCAGGATGGGGGTTGCGGGCAGCAGGTCCAGCGTCTCGCCCAGATACAGGATGATGGCGGACGTCTGGGCGATGGCGACGTCGGCCTTTTTATCGACCAGCAGGGGCGGGCCCATGAACGGGACCGGCATGTCCCTGGCCGGCGCGCCCATCAGTTTCGAGATCGCCCCGTCGCCGCCCTCGGTCCAGCGCTTGCCGGCATGGGCCAGCACGGCGCGCACGAACTGGCCGCGGAACGGCACGGACCAGTAGTAGAGGTCGTAGTCGGACATGGCTGGGCTTCCGGGAGGCGCTGGGGGATGTCCGCCAACAACGCTGCGGCGCTCTCTTTGTTCAGGCTTTCCTTGTTCGGGTGGGCGGGTTGTATCTGCGGGCTTGGCAAGTGGCGGCGGTCAAATCAAGAATGGGCGCAACAGCACAGAGGTCTCCATGATCCGCACCGCCTGCCTGGGCCTGGCCCTGTTCGTCTTCTGCGCCCCGGGCGCGATGGCCGCCGAACTGCTGGTCCATGACGCCAAGTCCCAGCCGGAGAGCCTGACGGCGACGCCGGATGGCGGGGTGATCGCGGGCAGCGCCAGTTCGCCCTACGTCTACCGGGTCCGCAAGGGCGCCACGACCGCGGAGACCTTCGTGGACGCCAGCGGCGAGGGGGCGGGGACCTTCTTCTATGGCCAGCTGGCCGACGCCGGCACGGGGACGCTGTGGACCTGCCAGCTGACGCCGCTGCCCGGGACCACGCCCCCCGCCCGCCGCACCAGCGTGCGCGGCTTCGACCTGGCGACCGGCAAGGAAAAGCTGCGCTGGACCCTGCCGGGCGACACCTCGACCTGCAACGACTTCGCCGTCGGGCCGGACAAGGCGCTCTACATCACCGACACCGCCAATGCGAAGATCTACCGGCTGGCGCCCGGCGCGACGGCGGCCACGCTGTTCATGGACAACCGGCTGCTGAACGGCGTCGACGGCGTCACCTTCCTGGACGGCGTGCTCTATGTGAACAGCGTGGTGTTCAACAAGCTGTACCGCATCCCGGTCGACGCCGGGGGCAAGCCGCACGCGCCGGTGGACATCTGGATGGACGCCCCGGTCAAGGGGCCGGACGGGATGCGGGCCGGCGGCGGCAAGCTGTTCATCGCCGAGAGCAGCGGCGGCAGGATCGACGCCCTGACCATCACCGGCGACACCGCCCATGTCGTGGTGCTCAAGGACGGGCTGAAGGCCCCGACCGGGGTCGAGCCGGCGGGCGACACCCTGTGGTTCTCCGAACGCGGCGCCGGCAAGGTCTGGTCGATCCCGATGCCCAAATAGGGCGGCCTTTCACTGGGCGGCCGGCGTGTCCTCGTTCTGGAGGGCTGCCCGAATCGCCTTCAGCCGGGCGGGCTCCAGC
>JBARAK010000466.1:0-3578 GCA_049791955.1 Caulobacteraceae bacterium | reverse complement strand
CAGGTGTTCGGCGCCTGGGGCCATACCAACGGCAACGGCGATGCGGGCGACGTCAGCCGCTCCTCCGGCGGCTTCCTGCTCGGCCTCGACGTCCCGGTGGCCCAGCAATGGCGGGTGGGCGGCTTCCTCGGCTACAGCCAGACCGGCCTGACCATGGACGCCCAGACCGCCTCGGCCGACATCGACAGCTACCATGTCGGCGCCTACGGCGGCGGCCAGCTCGGCCCGCTCGGCCTGCGGTTCGGCGCCACCTACACCACCCACGACATCAGCACCGACCGCACCGTCGCCCTGCCCAACGAGACCGACCAGCTGCAGGCCAACTACAGCGGCCACACCGTCCAGGGCTTCGCCGAGATCGGCTGGCGGCTGCAGATGCAACGCCTGGGGCTGGAGCCCTTCGCCAACGTCGCCTACGTCACCGTCCACACCGCCAGCTTCAGCGAGACCGGCGGCGTGGCTGCGGTCAGCGGGGCGGCCAGCGACACCGACGCCACCTACACCACCCTGGGCCTGCGCCCCTCGCTCGACCTGGCCGTCGGCCCGGTCCAGGCCAGGGTGCGCGGCGTGCTGGGCTGGCGGCATGACTTCGGCGACATCACCCCCACCTCGACCGTGCGCTTCGTGGAGGGCGGCGCCGCCTTCAGCGTCGACGGCGCCCCGATCGAGCGCGACGCCGGGGTGGCCGAAATGGCGCTGGACCTGAAGACCTCCAGCGTCACCGTGCTCAGCCTGTCCTACGGCGCCCAGGGCTGGGACGGCGACATCGACCAGACCATCCGCGCCAACTTCCACCTGTCGTTCTGAGGCGCGTCCTCCTCCCCTGCGCAAGCGGGGGAGGTGGCGGCGAAGCCGACGGAGGGGGCTCGTGGAGAGCAGGCCCTGACGCCTTCTCCCCTTGCGGGAGAAGGAGCCACCACCCACGAAGTGGGGAGGATGAGGGGTCTCGCGACAGTAGGTTCAAGGGATCGCTGACAGCGCGGCGCGACCCCTCACCCTCCCATCGCTACGCGACGGCCCCCCCCCTCTCCCGCAGGGGGAGAGGGAATCAGGCCCGCAGCGCCTTGGTGCGGCCGGTGCCCAGGGCTTCGACGGCGGTCTTGACGATGCCGTCGGCGTCCAGGCCGGCCTCGGCGTACATCACCTCGGGCTTGTCCTGGTCCTGGAAGCGGTCGGGCAGGACCATGGTGCGGACCTTCAGGCCGCGATCCAGCACGCCCTTGGCGGCCAGGAACTGCAGCACGAAGGCGCCGAAGCCGCCGATCGAGCCTTCCTCGATGGTGATCAGGGCCTCGTGCTCGCGGGCCAGGCGCAGGATCAGGTCCTCGTCCAGCGGCTTGGCGAAGCGGGCGTCGGCCACCGTTGCCGACAGGCCGCGGGTGGCGAGCTGCTCGGCGGCCAGCAGGCTTTCCTGCAGGCGGGTGCCGAACGACAGCAGCGCGATGCTGGTCCCCTCGCGCACGATACGGCCCTTGCCGATCTCCAGCGGGGTGGCGAACTCAGGGATCTCCACGCCCACGCCGTCGCCGCGCGGATAGCGGAAGGCCGAGGGGCGGTCGTCGATGGCCACGGCGGTGGCGACCATGTGGGCCAGCTCGGCCTCGTCGGCGGCGGCCATCAGCACCATGTGCGGCAGCGCGCCCATGAAGCCGATGTCGAACGAGCCGGCGTGGGTCGGGCCGTCGGCGCCCACCAGGCCGGCGCGGTCCATGGCGAAGCGCACGGGCAGCTTCTGGATCGCCACGTCGTGGACGACCTGGTCGTAGCCGCGCTGCAGGAAGGTGGAATAGATCGCCGCGAACGGCTTCATCCCGTCGGCCGCCATGCCGGCGGCGAAGGTGACCGCGTGCTGCTCGGCGATGCCGACGTCGAACACGCGGGTCGGGAAGCGCTTGGCGAAGATGTCGAGGCCGGTGCCCGAGGGCATGGCCGCGGTGACGCCGACGATGCGGTCGTCCTTCTCGGCCTGCTTGACCAGTTCGGAGCCGAACACCTTGGTGTAGCTGGGGGCGTTGGCCTTGGCCTTGCCCTGCTGGCCGGTGACGACGTCGAACTTGACCACGCCGTGGTACTTGTCGGCGGAGTTCTCGGCCGGGGCGTAGCCCTTGCCCTTCTGGGTGACCACGTGGATCACCACCGGCTGGTCCTGGATGTCGCGCACGTTCTTCAGGATCGGCACGAGCTGGTCGAGGTTATGCCCGTCGATCGGCCCGACGTAGTAGAAGCCCAGTTCCTCGAAGAAGGTGCCGCCGGTGACCATGCCGCGGCCGTACTCCTCGGCCTTGCGCGCGGCTTCCTTGAAGGGGCGCGGCAGGTGGTCGGCCACGTTCTTGCCGAAGCGGCGGATGGTGCGGTAGGCGCCGCCGGAGGCCAGGCCGGCCAGGTAGGCGCTCATCCCGCCCACCGGAGGCGCGATCGACATGTCGTTGTCGTTCAGGATGACGATGAGCTGCTTGGTGGTCTCGGCGGCGTTGTTCATCGCCTCGTAGGCCATGCCCGCGCTCATCGAGCCGTCGCCGATCACCGCGATGACCTTGTTGTCCTCGCCCTTGGCGTCGCGGGCGGCGCAGAAGCCCAGCGCGGCGGAGATCGAGGTGGCGGCGTGGGCCGCGCCGAAGGCGTCGTATTCGCTTTCCGCGCGCTTGGTGAAGCCCGACAGGCCGCCGCCCTGGCGCAGGGTGCGGATGCGGTCGCGGCGCCCCGTGAGGATCTTGTGCGGATAGACCTGGTGGCCGACGTCCCAGACCAGGATGTCCTTGGGCGTCTCGAACACGTGGTGCAGGGCGACGGTCAGCTCGACGACGCCCAGGCCGGAGCCCAGGTGGCCGCCGGTGGTGGACACGGCGTCGATCATCTCCGCGCGGACTTCGTCGGCCAGCTGGCGCAGCTCAGGCGCGGTCAGCTTACGCGTGTCGGCGGGGTACTTAACGGTGTCCAGAAGGGGCGTATGCGGTGGCATCGGATCTCTGCGCCGGAAAAAACCGAGCTTAATTGCGGACTCAAGTGGTGCGGTCTAGCACGAAATCCACGCTCGCTCGAAGATAAGCCGCCTTCGGTCCGAAAAGGTCCAGGTGAGCGCGGCATTGTTGCGACAGCATGTCGACCCGCTCGTCCGCCGCCTCGCGGCCCAGCAGGGTGACGAAGTTGGCCTTCTCGGCGATCCGCCGGTCAGCGCGATTTCCCTGACGGGGACGGGTGTCGCGCGCGTGATCCTGGATGTCGTCGACGATCTGGTAGGCCAGTCCGAAGTCGTGCGCGAAGCCCATCAGGGCGTGCCGCTCGGCATCCGGCGCGCGGGCCAGCACCAGGGGCGCCTCCACCGCGAAGCCGATCAGCGAGCCGGTCTTCATTCGTTGCATCCGCGCAACAGTTCGCAGGTCCGCCCCCAGGCCCAGCAGGTCGAGCATCTGGCCGCCCGCCAGCCCCTTGGCCCCGGCCGCCAGGGCCAGCTTGTGGACCAGCTGGCAGCGCACCGCCGCCTCCGGATGGGTGTCGGGGTGGGCCATGATCTCGAAGGCGGTGGAGTGCAGGGCGTCGCCCGCCAGCACCGCGGTCGCCTCGTCGTAGGCCGCGTGCAC
>JBARAK010000465.1:0-6536 GCA_049791955.1 Caulobacteraceae bacterium | reverse complement strand
CGCGGGCCGGTTGCCGGTCGAGATCCTGGTGAACAATGCGGGCGCGGCGCACAGCGCCCCGTTCGCCCGCACGACGGCCGACGACTTCCGCCGCATGATGGAGCTGAACCTGATCGCCCCCGCGGTCGCCGCGCGCGCGGTGCTGCCGGCCATGATCGAGGGCGGCTTTGGGCGCATCGTCAACATCGCCTCCACCGCGGCCCTGAAGGGCTACGCTTATGTCAGCGCCTATGCGGCGGCCAAGCACGCCCTGCTCGGCCTGACCCGCTCCCTGGCGCTGGAGACGGCGAAGACGGGCGTGACCGTGAACGCCGTCTGCCCTGGCTTCACCGACACCGACCTGATCGGGGACAGCGTCGCGCGCATCGTCGCCAAAAGCGGCCGCTCGGCCGAGGACGCCCGCGCCGAGTTCACCCGCGTCAACCCCCAGGGCCGCCTGATCGCACCGGAGGAGGTGGCGGACGCGGTCCTGTATCTCTGCGGTCCGGGCGCGGCCTCCGTCACCGGGACGGCCCTGACCGTCGCCGGCGGCGAAGTGGGTTGAGCCGGTCCCACCTGATGACAACCCAAGCCTCGAGTCGATCCATGGAAAGTCCCGCCCCCGCCGTCCGCGGCGTCCATCGCGATCTCCTGCCCGAGGGCTGGAAGCGTCCGAGCGGCTACAGCAACGGCGTGGTGGCGGAAGGCCGGACGGTGTACGTGGCCGGCCAGATCGGGTGGGATGTGGAGGGCCGCTTCCCCCCGACCCTGGCCGAACAGGTGCGCCAGGCGCTGGCCAACATCGTGGCGGTGCTGGGCGAGGCGGGCGCCGGCCCCGAGCACCTGGTGCGCCTGACCTGGTATGTGGTGGACATCGAAAGCTACAACGGCGCCCTGCGGGAGATCGGCCAAGCCTATAAGGCGGTGGTCGGATCGGTGTACCCGCCCATGACCCTGGTCCAGGTGGTGCGCCTGGTGGAGGCGGCCGCCCAGGTCGAGATCGAGGCCACGGCGGTCGTGCCGCCGTCGACGGCAGCCTGAAAATGCGATGAGGGGCCTGCGAGCGCCTGCCCGAGCGCGCCGCAGAACCCCTCACCCTCCATCGACAGGCGACGGAAACAGCCCCGCCCCCCGAGGGGGACGGGAATTCCTGATCAGAACTTGGCGCGCACGGTGGCGCCGAAGGTGCGAGGCGCGCCCAGGAAGGCGTCGATCAGGCCAGTGGCGTTGGTCGGTGCATTCTGGAAGCCGGCGTTGAAGGCCACCTGTTCGTATTGGGTGTTGAACAGGTTGTCCGCCCACATCTCGACGCTGTAGTGGCCGTCTTCCGGACCGAAGACGATCCGCCCGTCCGTGACCGTATAGGCGGGTTGCAGCTTGCGCGGATCCTCGTCGGAACCGGTGTTGTAGTTCGAGTTGAACTTGGCTCCGAGATTGAAGCGGAGCATGTATTCGCGCGGCAGATGATAGGTGTAGGTCGCGGACAGCGAAGACGACCAGAGCGGAGCGAACGGCAGGCGCGAACCCGGGGCGCCGAGGAAGCCGGAGCTCGCCAGCACGCCGGTCGCCACACCGTTCACCACGCCGCCGTCGCTGTGTGAGAAGCGGGTGTTGTCGATCGTCACGCCGCCCTGGAAGTTCAGGTCCCGGGTCGGGCGCCACACGAAGTCCGCGTCCACGCCCTTGCTGTAGACGTAGGGCAGCGAGTCGACCACGAACACCAGTCCGGTGAAGGTGTTGTACTGGAAGTTGGAGAACTTCTCGTAGAACAGGGTGGCGTTCAGCAGCAGCTTGCGGTCGAACAGGGTGTTCTTGATGCCGATTTCCGCGGCGTCCGAATACTCGGGCTTGAAGTAGGTGTTGGAGTTGGCGGTGACGGCGGTGATCAGGCCGTTGGCGGAGACCGGGCAGGGGCCGCCCTGGGCGATCGACAGCTCGTTCGGGCATCCTGTGCGGTCGAGGTTGAAGCCGCCTGCCTTGAAGCCTTTGGCGTAGGAAATATAGGTCAGCACTTCCGGGTTGATCCGATAGGCCGCCTTGATGGTGCCAGATGTATTGGACGTCGACTCGCTCTGGTGGTTCGCGAAGTTGTTGAAGGCCGGGCTTTCGAACGGCAGGCAGACCGTGTCGAGGGCGGCCTGTCCCAGCAGGGCCGCCGCCGGGCTGCTGGCGACGGCGGAGCATCCTTCGCCGTTGCCGATGTTCCGGTTGAGGCTGTTCATGACCTTGTTGTCGACGGTGTAGCGCAAGCCAACATTGACGTCGAACTGGGGCGTGAAATGGTAGGTTTCGTTGGTGAAGATGGCGTAGTCGTCATCGCGCTGGCGATAGCTGTCCACGCCGCCGTCGCCGGCGGGTTCGACGGCGTTGGGGCCAAACAGCAGCTGCTTGAAGCCCGGGATCGGAACGCCGAGGCCGCTGGAGCTGAACAGCTCGTCCAGGTAGGTGCTGAACTGGTTTCCGAATAGCAGCTCGAAATTATCCCGCAGATATTCGTTGGCGTAGAAGCCACCCACCAGGTAATCGAGCTTGTCTATGCTGCCGGCGAACCGGATTTCTTGGCTGAAGTCCTGGAATT
This sequence comes from Caulobacteraceae bacterium, assembly GCA_049791955.1. Lineage (GTDB taxonomy): Bacteria > Pseudomonadota > Alphaproteobacteria > Caulobacterales > Caulobacteraceae > CAHJWH01. The sequence goes on along the minus strand of JBARAK010000465.1, from coordinate 3,979 downwards.
GCGTGCTGTTGGCGTCACCCTCGGGACTCTGCAGCAGGTCAGCGTTGCTGAAGTCCAGGTCGTTGCCGCCGTATAGCTTCCAGTTGCGGAAGGCGGTGATCGACGTGAGGGTGGCGTTCAGGCTGGGCAGCTTCCAGTCGACCTGCAGCGAAACGCCCTCGTCGACGATGTCCTGTGCATCCGGCTGGTTGGCGAAGGCGACCCGGCCATAGGGATTGGCGTGGGTCAGCTCGCCACCCCCTGCGCCGCCCAGGCCGGCGACCAGGTCCTGAGCCGTCGGGCTGGTGGGGCTGGACGGATCGAGGGGACTGCCGTCGGCTTTCTGCACGGCCACGCAGCAGCGTTCGTCGCGGTGGCTGTAGTCGACGATGAGGCGCGCGGTGAGATTGCTGTCCGGCTCGTAGAGCAGCTGGCCGCGGATGGTGTAGAAGTTCTCGTTCTGGTCGGTCGTGCTGGTGCGCGGCCCCTGGCCGGTGACGACATCGTAGAAGCCGTCGCGCTGGCGGTCGGCGAAGTACAGGCTGAAGGCCAGCTTATCTTCGATGAGGGGGCCGGTGATCGAGGCGGAGCCGCCGTAGGCGTTGTAGTTGCCGGCGGTGAACTCCGCGTTCGCGCCGTACTTGAAGGACGGTTCCGCTGTGGCGATGCTGATCACGCCCGCCGAGGTGCTCTTGCCGAACAGGGTGCCCTGCGGACCCTTCAACACTTCGATCTGATCCACGTCGCCGAGGTCGCCGAACCCGACCCCGTTGCGGGGGCGGTAGACGCCGTCGATCACGATGCCGACCGAGGGCTCCAGGCCCGGGTTGTCGCCGACCGTGCCGACGCCGCGGATGCGGGCGGTGGTCACCGCCTCCGAGGCGGTGGACGTCACCGTCAGGCCGGGGGTCAGCTTGGACAGGTCCTTGATGTCCCGCACGCCGCTGTCCTGCAGCAGTTGCTTGTTCACCACCGTGACCACGATGGGCACGTCCTGCAGGTTTTCTTTCCGCTTCTGGGCGGTCACCACAATGGTGTCGACGGTATAGGCCCCGCTGTTCGAGGCCGAACCGGCGGGCCTGGCCGCCGCCGGTCCCGGGGGTGGAGCACCGGGCGAAGTCGCCGGCGCAGGCTGGGTGGCGTCCTGGGCGAAGGCGGCTGACGCCAGTGCGGCCGCGAGGACGAAGGAAGACGCGGTCGCTCCCGCGACGCTACGCAGAGACATGACACAACCCCCTATGTGCGTGGGGTGTCGTACTGCACCCCATCGTTTGTATGGGAACTAAACCTCAATTCGTTGCGCCACGCCAGGGCGTCGAGATGGATTCCGGCGCCTTTCTCTTAATTTCTTAGGATGACGTGCATACTAGAAACATGAAAAGCTCATTTTAAGCGATGGATTTGACCTTTTCGTCAATCCCGCCCCATCGTGACTACCAGTTTTCCGCGAGCGCGGCGCTCGGCGAGTTCGACGATGGCCTCTCCCCCGCGCGCCAGGGGGAATCGCCCTGACAGTTCCGGTTTCAGCCGGCCCTGTTCGTAAAGCGCCAGCAGATCGAGGATGTTCTGGCGGCCCTTCTTCGGATCGTGGGCCATGAAGCCGCCCCAGAACACGCCCACCACCTGGCAGCTCTTCAGCAGGGTGAGGTTCAGCGGCAGCTTGGGGATGCCGGCCGGGAAGCCGACCACCAGCAGCCGGCCTTCCCAGGCGATGGCGCGCAGGGCCGCCTCGCAATAGTCGCCGCCGACCGGGTCGTAGATGGCGTCGGCGCCGGCTTCGCCCACTGCATCCTTGAACAGCTTGGACAGCGCCTTGCGTCCGTCGGGGTCGAACGGTCCGGTCGGATAGACCACCGCCGAATCGGCCCCATGGGCGAGCACGAAGTCAGCCTTGGCCTGGGACGAGACCGCCGCGACCACCCGCGCGCCCATGATCTTGCCGAGCTCCACCGCCGCCAGCCCGACCCCGCCGGCCGCGCCCAGCACCAACAGGGTCTCGCCGCTCTTCAACTGGGCCCGGTCCTGCAGGGCATGCTGGGAGGTGGCGTAGGTCATCACGAAGCTGGCGCCGACGTCGAAGGGCATGCTGTCGGGCATGGGCAGGCAGCGCTGGGCGTCGACCAGGATCTTCTCGGCCATGCCGCCGAAGCCGGTCCAGCCGATCACCCGCGCGCCGACGGCCGGGCTCGCGACCCCTTCGCCCACCGCATCGACGATCCCCGCGACCTCGCCGCCGGGCGAGAACGGGCGGGGCGGCTTGAGCTGGTACTTGTCCTCGATGATCAGGGCGTCGGGGAAGTTGACCCCGCAGGCGCGCACCGCGATGCGGACCTGCCCCGGGCCGGGCCGGGGATCGGGAACCTCTTCGAGCACCAGCGAGGACGGACCGCCGGGCGTCTTGCTGAGAAGGGCCTTCATCCGATCAGCCTCCGATCGCGCTGCTGGAAATGGTCTGGCCGCCGTCGACGACCAGGGTCTGGCCAGTGGTGAAGCGTCCGGCGTCCGAGGCCAGGAAGATGGCGGCGCCGGCGATCTCGTCCGGCTCGCCGATGCGCTGGAGCGGGGTGGTGGCGGTGGCCGCCTTCAGGATTGTGGGATTCTCCCACAGGGCGCGGGCGAAGTCGGTGCGGATCAGGCCCGGGGCGATGCAGTTCACCCGCACGTTATGGGGGCCGTACTCTACCGCGTAGTTGCGGGCGAGCTGCATGTCGGCGGCCTTGGAGACGTTGTAGGCGCCGATGACGGGCGAGCCCTTCAGGCCGCCGATCGAGGAGACGATGACGATCGAGCCGTCCTTGCGCGCGATCATCTGCGGCGCGACCAGTTGCACCAGCCAGTGGTTGGAGACGATGTTGTTGTCGAGGATCTTGCGGAACTGTTCGTCGCTGATCTCGGCCAGGGGACCGTAATAGGGATTGCTGGCGGCGTTGCAGACCAGCGCATCGATCGGCCCGAGCCGGTCGTTGGTCTGGCCGACCAGCCGGGTCAGGTCCTCCTTGGAGGAGATGCTGGCGGCCACGGCGATGGCGCGGCCGGCCCCGTGGGCGGCCTCGATCTCGTCCACCACGGCCTGGCAGGCGTCCTGCTTGCGGGACGAGACCACCACCCGCGCGCCCTGCTCGGCCATGCGCAGGGCGATGGCGCGGCCGATGCCGCGCGACGAGCCGGTGATGACGGCGACTTTTCCGGTCAGATCGAACAGGGACACGTTTCCTCCTGGGATGGATTTCGGATCAGGTCCGCGCCGCGCGGCGCAGCTTGACCATGCCGCCGATCCAGCGGTCGTAGTTCTCGGCCTTGTTGCGCATGTACTGCGCGACCTGGGGGTGGGGCAGGATCAGGAACTGTTCGGCGGCCAGCCCCGCGATCACCGCATCGGCGACGGTCTGGGGGCTCAGCAGGCCGTCCAGCAGGGCGGGGGTGTTGGCGCTGGCGCCGCGGGCCATGGCGGTGTCGACCCCTTGCGGGCAGAGGGCCGAGACCCTGATGCCGTCGTCGCGGTGGGCGATGGCCAGGTGCTCGCAGAAGCCGAGCGCGGCGTGCTTGGTGACCGAATAGGTCCCGCTGCCGATCTGGCTCAGCAGGCCGGCGGCCGAGACCGTGGCGAGGAAATAGCCTTCCCGCCGTTCGCGCCAGGACGGCAGCAGGGCGCGGGCGGCGTGGACATGGCCCATGACGTTGACGCCCCAGGAGCGCGCCCAGCTGTCTTCCGGGGCGGAGGCGGCGTTATCGAAATCCGGGTCCCGGTCGAGGATGCCGGCGTTGGAGCAGTAGAGGTCGATGGGGCCGTGATCGGTCTGGACCTGCTCGACCATCCGCGCCACCTCGCCGGCCTGGGACACGTCGCAGGCGAAGGCGACGCCGTCCACGCCGGCCGCGGTCTCGGCCGCTCCGTCCGCGTTCAGGTCGGCCGCCACCACCTTGGCCGCGCCGTCGGCGTGGAAGCGCTCGCAGAGGGCGCGGCCGATGCCCTGTGCGGCGCCGGTGACCACCACGATCT
>JBARAK010000464.1:0-4167 GCA_049791955.1 Caulobacteraceae bacterium | reverse complement strand
GCCGGGCTCGGCCTGTACCGCCGCCCCGCCGCGCGCGCGGGCCTGGCGCAGGAAGGCGGTGAGCAGGTCCTCGAACTGGAAGCGGCGGCCGTGGATGGTGGTGCCGGAAAAGGCGTGGCTGGCGGCGAAGGTCTTGAACGACTGGATCAGCCGGGTGATCTCCGGGTCCTCCAGGAACGCCTCGATCGCCCAGGGCCCGCCCTCCACCGCCCCGCCGGGCTGGCCCCTGGCGGGCTCGCCGAAGCTCAGCACCGAGCGGAAGGCCGAGGAGGTGCGGCCGGCGGGCGTCTCGAACCGCACCAGCTCGGCCACGCCCGCCTCGCCGGCCAGGGCGATCACCGTATTGGTCGTGCCGAAGTCGATCCCGAGCACAGGCCGGTGTCCGCCGTCCATGTCGCGCATCCGTCTGGGGGTCCGAAGGGCGCGGAACGTAGGCGGGCGGGGGAGTGGGGGCAAGCGAAAGGCCCGCGCTTGCGGGAGAAGGAGCCACCACCCACGCAGTGGGGAGGATGAGGGGTCTCGCGGCGGTCGGTTCAAGGGATCGCTGACAGCGCGGCGCGACCCCTCACCCTCCCATCGCAAGCGATGGGCCCCACCCTCTCCCGCAAGTGGGAGAGGGGATTTAGCGCCTCTCCATATCTCCCCCAAAACCCCCGCCACCGCCCTTGAAGCCAGCAGTAGCGCTCCCATCTATGGGGCCAGATCGAGGCGGACCGAACGCCCCATGTCATCTTTCGGTCCAGCCGGAGGAAAGGTCATGAACTTTCAGAGCAAACTTGGCGCGGCTTTCGTGGCCGCGGGTGGCCTGATCCTGAGCGGACTGGCGCTGATGCTTTTCAGTGGTTCCGATCTCGGCTTCGTTATTGCGCTTCAGATAGGTTTTGCGGGCGTGATCGCCGCCTTCCTGACCGGCCTTGCCGGGGTTGTGGGCGGGTTGTCGGTCGCCGTCGCGGGCGCCATGCACCCGCAAGCAGCCTATGTGCGCCGCGCCCCCGGCCTGCAGCCCGCCCACTGCCGCTGAGTCACTCCGCTAGTCCCTGGCCCGGCGTCACCGCACGGGCAACGACTGGGCGTGATGGAAGTAATCCTGCGGGTCCCAGTATTGCTTGACCGCCACCAGGTTTCGCGGGCCGGTCCGGAAGTTCTCAAGGAAATAGAGCCTTAAGGCGTGGTCGACGTCTCCTTGCGCGTGCGAGCCCAGCACCACGTCGGGGTAGTTGAAATAGCAGCCGTCGACCACGCCGTCGGGGTCCCGGGCCGGGTCGGGCGTACCGCCCATCTCGGCGTAGACCGCCGCGTAGAAGGAATTGATCCAGTCCAGGTGCGCCTTCTCCTGGGTCCGGTCGGCCGGGGACTGGCGGTCCTCCGCCGTCGCGGCGTTGGTCCAGTAGGTCTGGTACTGCAGCTTCAGGATCGAGCTTCGCTGCGGCACGGCGGTCGCCGTCGAAGCCAGGTCGTTGATCCGCCCGCCATAGCTGTCGACCTGAAGCAGGCTCTGCGACATGTCGCTTTGCTGCACGCCATCCGGGGTGACGTGGAGCCAGTGGTAGATCGCGCTGACCTGATCCGGGGGGAAGCCCTTCTTCATATAGGCCGACTTGTACTTGCCGAACTGGTTGGGGCCCGAGCCGTTCAGGGTCTGCACCGCCTCCAGATAGGTCAGGTGGGTCTCGCTGCCGCTGGGCAGCAGCGCGGTCATCAGGCCGGGGTGGCCGCCGAGCGGCCTCAGCAGCGGGCTTGAGCGGGCGACGCCGTCCAGTCGCGTCCTGATCCTCTGGCCCTGGGCCGCCGCGCGGCTCCGGTGATCGGCCGCCGACGCGCCGGGGGTGGAAACGCTCTGATAGACCAGGCCGACCTGGCCGGCGGCGACGTGGTTCAGCTTCAGCAGGCTGAAGTCGGTTTCCGGCATGGCCGCCACGATCTGCGCATACTCCGCCAGCAGGGCGGCGAAGCTGGCTTCGTCCAGGTCGCTCCAGTTCCACGCCAGGGTCCACAGGGTGGCGTGGTCGGGCGCGTCCGGCAGCTCGGCGAAGTAGTAGCGCGCGATCACCCCGAAGTTGCCGCAGCCTGCCCCGCGCAGGGCCCAGAACAGGTCGCGCTCGGCGGCGTCGGGGCTGGCCTCGCTGACGTGGCGCATCGTGGCCTGGCCGCGCGCGGCGTCCCAGGTGACGATGTCCACGCCGGTCAGGTGATCGACCGTCAGCCCGTGCAGGCGCGACAGCAGGCCATAGCCGCCGCCGGTGATGTGGCCGCCCGCCCCGACCGAATAGCAGGAGCCGGCCGGGAGGGTCTTGCCGAAGCTGTTGAGCAGGGTGCGGTAGGCGGTCCAGTTCTCGCAGCCCGCGTCGATGAAATAGGCTTTGCGCACCGGATCGAAGCCGACCTGGTTGAGGGCCGACATGTCGATGACGGCGCGCACGCCGTCATTGTAGACGAAGTCCTCGTAGCAGTGCCGCCCCGACGCGACCCGGACGTCGCGGCCATAGGCCGACAGCGCGGCGGCGACGCAGGAGGCGACCTGATCCTGCGTGGTGGGGACATAGACCGCCTCCAGCCGGCGCGCGTACCAGCGCCGGTCGAAGCCCTGGCGGTCGCTGAGGATCAGGGGCGTCTCACCCCCGCGTGTCGGACCCTGGGTCATGCCGATTTCCCCTGCAACGCCGTGCCTACCGATTAACCAGCGTAGATTTAATCAAATTCAAATTCCCTCATCAATTGCATATCCGATGGGGCTGGGTTAGTCCTTATTGGGAGGGGCGACACTGATTTCGACGCGCCCCTCATGCCTTGAATGGCGACCGTTGCACGACTTGAACGTTTGATCCCGCCCGAACGGCGGTTCACAATCAAAGGAAGGTGCTGCCTATGAAGGTTCTCTTCTCCATCCGCAACATGCTTACTGCGAACCAGAGCCTGAAGAAGTTCGCCTGGTATCTCTGGTACTGAGCGGTCGATTCATCAACTTCCCCAATAGTTGGTGACCTGGCCCGCGCCCAACGACGTCCCTTGGTCGGTTCCCCGGGGCGCGGGCCTTTCTTAAAGGCCATCGAGAGCCATGCCCAATACCGAGAATCCTAATACCGATAGGCCCAACACCGGCAGGCGCGTCCGGACCACCGTCTTCACCCCCAGGCTCCAGGCGCTGTTGCGCGATCACCGCGGCGAGGATGTGTTCCGGCTGGACGACACCACCGTCGGGGTCGCGGGCCTTACCCTGTCGGACCAGATCCTCAGCGCCCGCCCGGCCACCGAGTTCGAGCGCCCGACCTTCAAGCCCCTGCACGGCCGCTCCATCCCCCGCACCGACGCGTCGAAGCTGATGCAGGCCATCGGCCGCGACGTGCGCGCGGCCCTCAAGCGGCCCGCCGCGCAAGCCGTCGACCTGTCCGGCGAGTGGCCGCGCGTCGGCCACCTGTACCTGCGCGACCTGATCCTGGGCGAGGACCCCCACCGGCTGCGCATCCTGATGGATCGCACGCTGGAACTGACCCCCAAGCTGACCTGGACCGTGATCGCCACCGGCGCGGCGCAACCGTTCAAGCTCCAGCCCGGCGCCTCGGCGCTGGCCGGCCTGATCGCCGACGCCGAGACCTACGACGACCGGCGCTACGCCATGGGGCTGTACCGGCGCACGGCGGCCCCGGTCTGCTTCACCGTCTCCACCCTGGTGGCCAATGCGCTGTGGCTCGGCTCGCCGTTCGACCAAGGGGTGTCGAACCGCAACATCCTGTACGAGGCCCTGCGCCTGCTGCCGCCGTCCTGGAACATCCTGCGCAACGCCTCGCCGGAATATCCGGTCCTCGACCGCCGGATCGGCCCCAGGGACGACATCCTGGTCCTGCCGCTGCTCAGCCACCGGGACCCGGAGATCTGGGACGACCCCGACGCCTTCCGCCCCGAGCGCTGGGACAGCCTCAGCCCCGACGACCAGCCCGGCTACCTGCCGTTCGGCCACAGGTCCGAGCGCTGCTGGGGCCAGCACATGGTGATCCCCCTGGCCGAGATGCTGCTGGACTTGCTGCGCGACAACGGCCTGGCCGTGAACCCGCGCCAGACCAAGGCGCAGGTTCCGCTGGCGGGGCTGCTGGGCGTGGCGGAGGTGAACGTCACGCGACACTGAGGGGGCTGCTCCCTTCCCCCTCGAAGGGGGAAGGGCGGGGATGGGGG
>JBARAK010000463.1:0-2479 GCA_049791955.1 Caulobacteraceae bacterium | reverse complement strand
GCTCCGAACCCAGCGCATAGCGCAGGCCGATGGTCACGGCGCTGTCGTTGTAGTGGCCGCGGAAGGTGCCCGGCTGGATCGCGCCAGAGCCCGTGCTGCCCCACTTCATATCGGCGCCGGTGTCGAGCCAAGTGTACTTCAGGTCGACGTTCAGGCGGTGGGTCGCATGGTAGCTCAGGCCGGCGAAGGCCTGGTAGGCGAAGGCCGTGTCGGTGTCGTTGATCGACAGGGTCTGGCCGGGCGCGCCGCCGGAGAACTGGCCGAAGTCCTTGATATCCAGACGCGCGATGCCGACGCCGGCGCCGACGAACGGATGGACGATCCAGGTCGGGAACGCGTCGTAGATCGCGTTGCCCATCACGGTGATGACGTTGGCGTTGCCGTACGTCTTCAGGCAGCTCGAGGTGCTGCCGACGCCGCAGATGCCGATCGGCTGGGCGCGGTCGGCGGAGCCGATCACCCGGCGCAGGTCGGAGTCGCGGTAGCCGCCTTCGAGTTCAACCCGCCAGTTGGGGGTGAACTGATAGCCGACGCGACCGAAAGCGGCCCAGCTGCCGCCCTTCGAGGGCGAGAACTTCCAGCCGTACGGCGAGCCGTCGGGAGCGTTGTTCGACGAGCTGGTGCCGATACCGCCGTTGTTGAGCTCGTGCCAGCCGCCGTCGACGCCGAGGTAGAAGCCGTTCGGCGGCGGGGCGGTGGTGGCGCCCATATTCAGGAAGTCGAACGGCTGGGCTTGCGCGCCCCCCGTAGCGGCGAGGACCGCGGCCAGGGCAGCTCCCGCCAGAAGTGTGGTTTTCATAATCAAGAGCCCTCTTTTGCCCTTAGCGACAGCCGGCGCGCCGGCCTGTTGAATCCTATACCAACTGCTGCGCGACGACACAGTGTCGCATCGGCAACACAGCAACGGTTTCACACTGGAAACATCCAGGTGAGCGCCTTTAGGTTCGATTAACGTAGCCTTCCGACCTTAGCAGGAAATTACGTCAACCCATGATGGAGGCGTCAAGAAGCCCCGCGAAAGGGGATGCCCCTCGACTGCTGGACCGTTCTGTTCCCGCCTCCCCCATCCCCTTACGCCCGACCAATGCGCGGTCCACCCGTCAAGTTCCGCGTTTTCTTGGTCTGTGGGGCGCTGCGGCATTTTGGCAACGAAATTATGACAGCCGCCGGTCAGATTTCGCGGGCGCCTCCGGATTCGCGCGTTCTTGCCCGCAACCATAGCACTCCGAACAGGTCGAGCACCGACGCGCGTAAGCGCCCGAGATTCGTATACTTTGAACGGCCGGTGGTCCGGGGACGGTGGCCAACGTCCTCGAATGCGATCTCGAAGCCCTCCCGCAGGAATAAGGCGGGGAGGAAGCGGTGCATGTGGTCGAAATAAGGCAATCGCAGGAAGGCGTCGCGCCGGAACGCCTTCAGTCCGCAACCGGTGTCCTCGGCCTTGTCCTGCAGCAGGCGGCGCCGAAGTCCGTTGGCCAGCTGCGAGCCGATCCGCTTGGCGGCACTGTCCTGGCGCTTGGCGCGGCGTCCGCCCACCATGGCCAGGGCGGCCGAGCCGTCGGCGAGGCGTCGGACCAGCCGCGGCGCATCGGCCGGATCGTTCTGGCCGTCCCCATCGAGGGTCACGATCAACGGGGCGCGGGCGGCCAGGACGCCGGTGCGGATCGCCCGGCTCTGTCCGGCGTTTCGGCCGTGGCTGAGGATGCGAAGCTGGGGCATGTTCGCGCGCAGGTCGGTCAGCCGCGCGACGGTGTCGTCGGCGCTGGCGTCGTCCACGAAGACGATCTCGTGGGCCACGCCCTCGAAGGCGTCGGCGATTTCGCGCGCGAGATCGGCTGCGGCTCCCTGTTCGTTGAAAACGGGGACGACCACGCTGATGGCGGGAGAGGCGGAGTGTTCGTTGAAAACCACGCGCGCTCTTAGCCACTTTTCCGCCGGGGCGGGAGGGCGCCATCGCCACACCATGCTATGACGTGTCGACCATGGCGACTTCGACCGGCGCGGATCGTCCCTTTCTGGCGCCGTCGGCCGGCGTGACGGCCGGCGTGCAGGCGGAAAGTCGTCCGGTCGAGGACGGTTCCGGCGAAGCCGCGGATCGCCGGGCCGCGCCGCCGGCTTCGGGAAATTGGGGACCACAGGTATTGGGGCCCTTGTTGGCGGCTCTGGTGGTGCTGATCGCCGCCCTGCCGGGGCTGGCGCGCATGCCGACCCTGGATCGCGACGAGGCGCGCTTCGCCCAGTCGAGCGCCCAGATGCTGGAAAGCGGCGATTTCATCGACCCGCGCTTCCAGGACGAGTCGCGCGACAAGAAGCCCGTCGGTGTCAACTGGCTGCAGGCGGCGGCGGTGAAGCTGGTCTCCAGCGAGACCGCGCGCCAGATCTGGCCCTATCGCCTGCCCTCCCTGCTCGGGGCGATGGCGGCGGCGGCGGCGTGCGCCTGGGCCGCCCAGGCGTTCTTCCGCCCCTGGCGAGCGGCGAG
>JBARAK010000462.1:0-2097 GCA_049791955.1 Caulobacteraceae bacterium | reverse complement strand
GCCGCGATCTCGGCGGCGCGCGCCATCTCGTCCGGCCCATAGGCCCGCCAGCCAGCCGCCGTGCGGACCGGACGCACCAGCCCGCGCGCCTCATAGAGCCGCAGCGCCTTGACGGACACGCCGATCCGCCGCGCGGCTTCGGACGGATTCAGGAACAGGGCGGGGCCCATCGCGACTCACCTCGCTGCTTGCGAACCGCTCCCTTATCGGGGCGTCCCCAGGGGCCGGGTCAATAGGCTCGCCAGAGCATGATCGACCTTTGCCGGACCCCACCTTTGGTTGTAGGGAGGGGCGGGTGCACGGGCTGGCGGAGGCGAGCGGGACCAGATGGCAGATCTCCCCAAGGATGTCGCTCATGGGTCCGCGAAGAGCCCGGCCGAGCAGCCGCCATTGATGACGGGCGCTGCGGCCACCGCGCTTGGCGGCCTCTATGTCTCGATCTCGCAGGCCCTGGCCAACGCCGCACACAACGCCGTCGCCGCCCAGCAGCAGGCCTCGGTTACGGCGCAGGCCGCGAACGTGGCGGGCTTGTCGACCCTGTACAGTATCGATACGGCCGCGGTCGGCGTCGCGACCAGGAACGTGTTGGGCGGCGAATGAGCCAGCCGGCGGCCGCCGTTCGCCGCCCCAGCGTCCCCGCCGCCCGGCGGCGGGTTGACACGTCCTTACGCGGAGCCGACAGCCGATGAACCAGACCAAAGACCCTAAGACCGGAGACCCTGAGACCGGTCTGGGCGAGGACCGGGAGGATGGCCGGGCGGTTCGTGGCCCGACGGACGCCGACGCCGACACGCTGGCGGTCGGCCTCTCGGCGCCGCAGTCGATGGCGATGGTCGACGCCATGATGGGACAGGCGATCGGCATGTCCATGCTCAACGCCGTGGCCGCTCAGCAGAGGGAGAGCATCGCCCGCGCGTCGGCGGTCACCATGGGCTGCGCCGCGATGATGTCCATCCCCTTTGGATCGGCCGCCGAGCGGTCGCATCCGCTTCCGACACCGCCGTCGCAACCGCCTCCTCCACTGCCTGCAAACGCGGGTCCCCAGTCCGAGGCGGCGAAGCCCAGCGCCGGGGCGGCCGACCCCACCGAGGCGCAGGCCCCTATACAAGGCCTGGGCGCGGGCGACAGCCGGCTCGCCGATCCGGTCGTGGTCGATCCTCAGATCATCGATGCGATCAACCAGAGCCTGGCCGCCACGATGAGCCCCTCGGTCCTGCTCGCCAGCGGCGGCGGGAAGGCCTACCAGCTCGTCGCCCAGCAGGCGGCGATCGCCGTGCAGGACGCGACCGAGATCCTGCGTGGCCTTTCCATGGTCGCCACGACGGCATCCAGCGTCGCCCTGACCAATTACCTGGTCGACGGCGACGCCAAGTATCTCGACGCCCTAAATGCGGCCCAGGGGCTACTGAAATCCGCGGTCGAGACCTACAGCGCCGCCACCGCCGCCGCGCAGACGCTCAGCCAATTCCCGACGGGATGAGCGGGCCGCAGGCCGCCGGCGCCCCGTCTCGGACATCCGCGATCCGAATGCTAAGCTTCCCGGATGCAGGCCGCCCGTCACTTGCAGGATGACCGCTGGACCCTCCTCGCCATCGGGTGTCTGGCGGCGCTGGCGTCGGCGGCGGGGCATGAGGCGGTCGGCCATGGGTTGACCTGCATCGCGGTGGGCGGCCGGATCGCGCTTCTGACCACCACCCATTTCCAATGCGCGGGCGGCGCCCCGCTGGTGGACGCGGCGGGCCCGGGGATGAACCTGCTGCTGGCGGCGCTTGGCGCGTTCGGGTTCAGGTTCGCCCGGCCCAGCACGCCGTGGCTGCGCCTGTTCTTCCTGGCCCTGGCGGCGTTCAACACCTTCTGGTTCGCAGGCGAGGCGCTACGGTCCAGCCTCACCCACGTCGATGACGAGGCCGCTCTGGCGCGTACGCTGGGATGGCCGCCGGCGTGGCGGCCCGCCTGCTTCGCCGTCGCGATTGGTCTTTACTGGTGGGCGGTGGCGTATTTCGCGCCGCCGCTCCGTGAGGTCTCGGCCGGGCGCGGAAAGGCCGGCGCGCTTTCGCTGGCGGCTATGGTCCTGCTGGGCGGCGCCTTGGCCCTGAC
>JBARAK010000461.1:0-24948 GCA_049791955.1 Caulobacteraceae bacterium | reverse complement strand
CACCAGCATCTGCGCCGCCGAGATCAGCAGGACCGCAGCGAACAGCAGGAACAACAGCCGCGTCGGGAACAGGCCGGACAGCAGCACGCCGGCCAAGGCGCCCGTGGTGGTGGCGACCTCGAGCACGATTGCGAGGCGGATGTTGGTGAGGCGCGCATTGAGGAAGGGGGCCGCCCCCGCGCAGGAGCAGGCGATGACCGAGACGATGCTGGCGGCGATCGCCGTGTGGATGTCCACGTGGGCGAACAGGGCGAGCGCGGGCACGATGAAGATGCCGCTGGCCATGCCGAGGGTTCCGCCGAGGGCGCTGGCCCCAAGCGCGGCCAGGAAAAGAGCGAGTTCGTAGCTGGTGGTCATCCACGGCGTCCGGGCGGCCGGCGCGCCGGCGAGGCCGCCACCTTAACCGCAAGACATCATGATGTCATTATGTCTTGCGGTTAAGGCCCAGGAATTCATCCGCCGACAACGGTCCGCGCCCGCGGAGCGCCAAGGCGGCGAGCTTGAATAGCGGCTCCTCCCCCGATTGGCTGACAATGGGCCGCGGCAGGGGTCACCGGCGCCCTGCCGCTAGGTCCGTCCCGCAAGTCCGAGCGCCGCTTGGCGACAGGCCTGGAGCGACTGCCCGAGCACCATGCCGCGCCAAAGGTCGGTGTCCAGGTAGAACGCGTCGCGGACCTGACGCTTGATGGTCTGGCCCTCGGGCGACAGGGGGTCGCCGTAAGCGTGGACCCAGGCGTCGGCCCGCAGGGCCTCGAGCACCTCCTGGGTCGTCTTCGTTCCGTACTCGAGTGCGATCGGCGTAACCTCGGCCCGCGGCAGGAGGGCGGGCGCCGCGCTCAGCCCGTCGCCGAGGATCAGGGCGGACGAGGAGCCGCCTTCGGGCAGCGAGACCACATTGCGCCCGTACCAGGCGCAGGCGCGGCGGAATTCGCCGGTCTCAACCGCGAAGGTCGAAATCGGTTCGGCGTAGCCGGCCGCCCCCAGACCCGTGTGGTAGTCGAGGAAGGCGACGCGGGCGGCGCCGACGAGATAGTGCTCGACGATGGCCGTCTGCTGTCGGCGCGACCACGCCGGGGCCGCGCCGCCATAGAAGATACCCCGCGCGTCGTCATACTGCCCGCCGGACAAGGCCTGGACGAGCGCTTCAAAACCGTGCTCGTGGGCGTAGGCCCCCAGCGTCGCCGAGGCTTCGGCGCGCGCCGCATCGGTCCAGCGCTCAGGAACGATCGCCAGCCGCAGCGCCGCATAGCCTGGGTTTTGCGGCGCCGCCTTGGAGAAGTCGATCCAGTTGCGGTTGAGGTCGATGTTCTCGTGCGTGGTGCGGCGCAGCCAGGCGAAACCATAAGGGTTGATGGCGTGCACCAGCAGGGCGGCGACGCTCGGCGCCAGCCGCCCCGCCTCGCCGCGGCGAAGCCAATCGACCTGGGCCCCCGAACCGCAAAAACCCTCCACGCCGTGGGTTCCCGAGATCATTACCAGCACGGCCTCGGCTTTGGGATCGCCGAGCAGGGCGACGTCGGTGAAGATCTCCCGCCCATCGGGTCCACGCTCGGGATGGGCGATGCTTTCCAGCGCCGCTCCCTGTTCAGCGGCGGCCTCGATGAACTTGCTACGGGCCGACTGGTAGTCGGTCGCGAAAGTAGACGTCATGCCGGTGCGGCTCCCCAACTTCGGCGCGGCGGGATTCCGCCGGGCCCCTGTCCAGTGACTGTCGACCGCCGTCGTCGCGGAGGCCGTCGCGCTGTGCGGTCAGCCGCGGCTGACCGCCACCCGGAAGTGCAGCGGGATCCGCGTATAGGCGTCGGGCGCTGGAATGTTCAGCCGGCGGCGCGCTTGATCAAGCGGCTCCTCGAGCAGGCCCAGCACATCCTCCACCGCAAGCCAGCTCGCCTTGCAGCCGTCGCGATAAGCCTGCCAGATCGCCCGGATGGACTGGCCTCCCCGGGCGGAGCGCAGCCGATTGAGCCCGCCGGCGATCGCGATCAGCGCCCAACCCGGCTCACGGGTCTGAGCGAAGGAGAAGGCCACCAGGCAGAGCTCCCCTAGCGGATCGCGGCCATAGCCGGTCAGGACGTGCCAGACATCGTGGCTGTCGCGGATCCGCCGGCCGTACCACTGCACCGGGTGCGGTTCGGCGGCCTCTGCGTTGGTCGCCTGTTCGCTGAGCGCCACCAGCCCCGCCGCCGACAGTTGCTCGGCGGCCATGAAGTCGCGATAGATGGCTCCGACCGTTCCCGGCGGATAGGCCGAAAGCCGGTCGGCGTCGCAAAGCTTGTCCGCCAACTCTTGCGCCTCGAAGGCGAATCGCGACCCGCGCCGCGATTGGAGCAGGCGCAGATAGCCCTTGAGCTCGGCGCGACCGTTCAACGCTCGCATGATCTCGAACACCTGCAAGGTGTCCTCGCTGTTGGCCTGTAGCTTGCGATAGGCGCGAAGGGCGCTCAACAGGCGAACCCGGGGCTTAGGGAGCGTGTCCGTATCGGAGGCAAATCCCATTACGACGGCAGCTTCCACGCGATCCTCGTCCATCGCCGCTTCGGGTGACGGAGGCGTCACCTTCCTAGGCCAGCCTCGACCGTTTCTTAGCCGAGATCGACCGGTAGTAAAAGCTATAACTTGTCGCCCGCGCCCACGGGGTGACGCCGTCATCGCTGGCGGCCGGAGTCACGCGGGTGAAGCGCTTGGCGCCGCTTCCGCGGTGAAGGCCGACGCCGACGGCGGCCCTAGGGACCAGCTCTGACGCGCCGGATCGGCGAGCCCCGTGCGCTGACGACCCGTGCGCTGACGACCCTTGGGCGCAGGCCGCTTGCCCACCCTTCGTGAGCACCGGCGCCTTAAGGGCGGCGCGAAATGAAGCCGCGCAGGAACCGTGAGACGTTGTCGCCGAGCGCGTCCGTCGCATAGCCGCCCTCCATGACGATCACCGTCGGCAATCCCAGCGCCGCGATCTGCTGGGCGACCAGCGGAAAATCTTCCGATTTGAGTTTGAACTCGGAAATCGGGTCCGCCTCGAACGTATCGACGCCGAGCGAGATCAGCAGAACGTCCGGTCCGAAGTCCGCTATCGCCCGAGCCGCGATCCCCACAGCGGCCTGATAGCCCGCCAGTGTCGTGCCGCGCGGCAGAGGGATGTTGAGATTGCAACCCAAGCCGGCGCCCTCCCCGCGCTCATCGGCATGTCCCCAATAGAATGGATAGTCCGTCGCGGGGTCGGCATGGATCGATACGAACAGCACATCGTCACGTTCGTAGAAGATGTCCTGGGTGCCGTTGCCATGATGATAGTCGACATCCAGGATGGCGATGCGCGCGCGCCCCGCCTCGCGCGCGGCCTGCGCGGCGATGGCGACATTGTTGAGAAAGCAATAGCCGCCAAGGTAGTCGGCGCCGGCGTGATGGCCCGGCGGTCGGCAGAGCGCGAACGCGGCTGGCTCTCCGGCGAGGACAGCGTGAACCGCAGCCAGGGCGGTCTGCGCCGCCCAATAGGCGCTCGTCCAAGTCGCTTCAGTGATCGGCGAGGCCGCGTCGAAGCTGTATCGTCCCAACTGGGCGTCGATGCGCTGGAGGTCGAGCGGACGGCGCCGAACGACGGGCCAGACATAACCCGCCGCATCGCCGCTGCGCCCCGCGGCCCTCCATTGCTCATGCGCGGTGCGGAGGAATTGGAGATAGCCGGCGTCGTGGACCTGTTCGATTGGTGCGAGCCCGTAATCGGCGGGCGCAAGAACCGGCCCGAGGCGATCCAGGATGCTGTCGACGCGCCCCGCAGCCTCCGAGTAGGCGATGTACGTTCCGTTGTGGAGTTCGACCGCCGGGGCGTGCTCGCGCTGGCGCGCATCGAAGAAGCATTTCATGATTCAAGTCCCAGGTCCTGATGCGACCGTGAGGCCGAGCCGGCCGGCGGTGAGGCCGGGGGTCAGGCGGCGGCGCGTTGGAGCATGCCGAACAGGTCGCGTGGTTCGTCGGGGTCGGCGAGGATGTCGATCTGTTCGAAGAATTGAGTGCCCTGCAGTTTGGCATGGACATAGCGCAGCGCGGAAAAATCCTCGATTGCAAAGCCGACGCTGTCGAAAAGGGTGATCTCGCGGGCATGGGCGCGGCCCACCGCGTCGCTGGTCGCCACGCGCCAGAACTCGGTGACCGGATAGCTGGCGTCCATCTGCTGGATTTCGCCCTCGATGCGGGTCTGAGGTTCGAATTCGACGAAGGTCGACGCCCGGGCGAGGATGTCCCGGTGCAATTCGGTCTTTCCCGTGCAGTCGCCGCCGATCGCGTTGATGTGCACGCCGGCGCCGACCATGTTGTCGGTCAAAATCGTCGCATAGGCCTTGTCGGCGGTGCAGGTGGTGATGATCTGGGCGCCTTCGATCGCCTGCTGCGCGGCGGCGCAGGGAACCACCCGCAGACCGCTGTCGCGGAGATTCCGGACAGCCTTTTGCGTGGCTTCGGGATCGATGTCGTAGAGCCGCACCTCTTCCACGCCGACGACCGCCTTCATGGCGAGAGCCTGAAACTCCGCCTGAGCGCCATTGCCGATCATCGCCATAACCTTGGCCTGGGGCGGGGCCAGGCGGCGCGCCGCCATGGCGGACGTCGCGGCCGTCCGGAGCGCCGTCAGCAGGGTCATCTCGGTCAGCAGGATCGGATAGCCCGTGTCGACCCGGGCCAGCCATCCAAAGGCTGAGACGGTCTGGAAGCCCTTGGCGGCGTTGCTCGGATGGCCATTCACATATTTGAAGCTGAAGGTCTCGCCGTCCGACGTCGGCATCAATTCGATCACACCGTCTCGCGAATGCGATGCGAGCCGCGGCGTCTTTTCGAAAACAGGCCAACGCCGGAAGTCAGCTTCGACAGCGTCGGTGAGCTCCTGCAGGACGCGTTCGATCCCGAAAGCGTGCACGAGACGCATCATGTTTTCCACGCTTACGAACGGAACGTAGGCGCGTTGAGACGGCGCTGGCGGCATGAGGGGGCCCCTGGAGCAAGTTGGAAACGCCGCCAAGTCTATGGCGACGCCCCACCTGCCGAAATGGCAAGCCAAGCTTGAATTCCGGGATATTATGGTGAAGTTGTACAGGTCATTTGGACAATCGGTCAGCCTGAGTGATCCATGGGCATCGCCAAATTCATCCCTGACGATCTCGACCGACGCATAATCGGCCATCTGAGGTCGGACGGGCGCGCTTCACTATCAAAATTGGCCGGCGCGTTGGGGATCGCGCGCGGTACGGTTCAGAACCGGCTCGATCGTCTCCTCGAGACCGGCGCCGTCCTGGGTTTCACGGTGCGTGTGCGGGAGGACTACGATGGGCTTGGCCTGCGCGCGGTGATGATGATTGAAGTGACGGGCAAGTCCACGACCCAGGTCATCCTGCGGCTGAGGGGAATTCCCGAAATCCGCGCACTCCACACTACGAACGGAAGCTGGGATCTCGTAGCCGAGATCAATGCCGCCAGCCTGTCGGAGTTCGATCGTGTCCTGCGCGAAGTGCGGATGATCGATGGCGTCGCCAACAGCGAGACGAGCCTGCTCCTGAGCACAATCTGACCGTCCGCCGCCTGGATGGGTCACCGCGTCTCGCCCACAGAACGCTACGGCCGCGGCCGGATCCGACCGCCGGTCCATCGACCCGCCCCCGCGAGATGCGGCGCATGCCGGGTTGCGTGGACCGCGGCCCCCAACATCATGATCCGGTTTGCCGAGAGTCGGCCTGTCTTGAGGTCTCGTCGGACCTCGTAGGCGACGAGGTCCCTTTCATTCGGTCGCTCGACGCCGGCCTCATAGCAAGCGCTACACCAGCGTCGCGGGCGCATCATAGCTGAACTTGCCGGCGACGATCCGCGCGACCTCGAGATAAAGCACCTCCCGCGGTATGCGCTCCTCCTCGGTGGCGAGCTCCTCGACCATCAGGGCCAGCTCGCATTGCAGGCGCAGCCGGGTCCACAGCACCTTCTCATCCATTTGGGGCGCAAGGCGGCGCAGGAAGGCGAAGAGATAGTCGGTGATCATGCGCTGCTCGGCGAGCCGCAGATGCGCCAGGCTCTGCAGCGCGCGCATGGCCCGCAGCGTCCAGATGGCGCCCGGTTCGCTGTAGGTCGCCTCCACCGCGATGCGATACCATTCCACCAGCGCCTGGACTCGGTTCTCGGGATTGGCCCACGCCCCGCCGTTGAACATCCACACCAGGAAAGCCTCGTTCTGCCGACGGAGCAGCCGAATGGCTAGCTCTTCGAGGACGTCGTACTTGTCGTCAAAATAGTAGTAGAGCGCCGGGGGCGTGATCTCGGCGCGGGCGCAGATGTCATTGGTCGTCAGCCGCTCGAACCCGACTTCGCCGAGGATCTCGTCGGCGGCCCTAAGGATCCGATCATAGGTCTTGACTGCGCGCCCCTTCTCCGGAGGCGGGCGGCGACCCGGACGACGCAATCGATCGAGCGTCAGCAGTTGAGCGCCGTCGGCGCCGTCCGTCAGCTCCGGCGCGCTGCTCAGCTCGGCTTTGGCCGCCGCCGTCGTTTTCCGAGCGCGCTTTCCCGAGGTCGGTGGTGCTGTCATCATGGGGCCTGAGGCTAGGTCCAGCCCAGGGTCCGGACAAGCCGCAAAGGGAGCGCCACCATAGCTTGGACTAGATTTCGGGCGGCGGCGCGGACCTGGGCCTCACGGCCGCTGGCCCGGGGCCCAGGCGCTGTGTAGAGCTGACCGGATTAAGAGGAACAAGCGCGTATGGCCCGTCCCAGCGGCAAATCGATTTCAGCGAGACGGTCAGTGCCGCGGACAAACGCCAAGTCGTCGGCGCCGAAGCCGCCGCCGGCCCTGGGGAAGCCCACGGAAACCTACGAGAAGCTGATCACGGCGGCGAGCGATCTGCTGAACGAGGTCGATTTCGAACGCCTGTCCACCAATATGATCTGCGCCAAGGCGGGTCTCACCCCGCCGGCCTTCTATCGATATTTCAGGGACAAGTACGACATCCTCGAGGTTCTGGCGCGTCGTCTGCTGAAGCGGCAGGCCGACGCCCAGGCGCTATGGCTCATGCAGCGCGACAGCTGGTCGATCCTGGAGAAGCCCGGCGACTTCCTCGAGGGCTGGTACAAGCGCGCGGCCGAGATCCTGGCGGAGGAACCCGGCGCGGTGTGGACCATGCGCGCCCTGCGCGCCATGCCCAACCTCGCGCACGTGCGGATCGAGGCGCAGCGCGAGATCACCGACCGCCTGTTCGCATTCTATCGGCGGATTCTGCCGGGGGTTGATGCCGATGCCCTGTGGGTCCGCCTGCGCCTCCGCGTGGAGATCGGCTGGATCGTCGACGAGCTCGTCTTCGAGGAGGACCGGGTCGATCGCGATCTGCTGTTCCACGAGGCGGCCCGGCTGTTCGACAAGCCGATGCCTCGACCCAAGGCTCAGGCGCCGAAGACATAGGGCGGCAGGCCGGCCACGCCGACGTCGAGGCTGACCAGGGAGCCGACCTGGCCGACGCCCCCCTCCTCCCGTGCCAGCGAGGTCAGGTAGAGGGTGCGCAGGTCCGGGCCGCCGAAGCAGGGCATGGTGGGCCAGCGGATCGGCAGCGGAAGGCTGTCCATCAAGGCGCCGGCGGGGGAGAAGCGATTGAGCCGCCCCGCCGTGATCCCAGCGCACCAGTAGCAGCCTTCGGCGTCGACCGCCGCGCCATCCACCCGTCCGATGTCCGGGTCGAAGCGGGCGAAGACGCGGGGTTCGGTGAGCGCGCCAGTGGCCGGCTCGAACCCGTAGGCGAGGATTTCCGGGACCACGCTGTCGGCGTGGTACAGGGTGCGGCCATCGGGGCTCCACGCCAGGCCGTTCGACACGTGGATTCCCTGGCGAATGCATCGGATCTCCCCGCTCGGCGCGACCCGATAGAAGGCGCCGGTCGGTTGATAGGGGCGGTGTTCGGACATGCTCCCGACCCAGAACGCGCCGTCGGGCCCGACCTTGCCGTCGTTGAGCCGATTGGCCGGGCGGTTGGGTTCGGGATGGGCCAGAAGGTCGAACACGCCGGCCTGCGGGTCGAACAGGTGCACCCCATTGCGCAGGGCGACGACCAGGCGGCCGCCGCCGGCCAGACCGAGGCTTGCGACCGTCTGCGGCGTCGGGAAGCGGTCAAGGCGGCCGGACACTGGATCCAGGCGAAAGATGGCCGGCGCCTCGATGTCGATGAACCAGAGCACGCCAGCGTGGGGATCCCACACCGGACTCTCGCCGATCGAAAGGCTGAAATCGATCAGGGTCGTGACCGCGACCTCACCGCCCATGGATCAGCACCCCTTCGGCGCTCCGCCCGCCGATCCTGAAATGGATGACCGCGCTGACCAGGAAGGCGGCGAGGAAGCAGGCGCCGCAGACCCACAGGGCGCCGTGGGCGTCGTTCGGGGTGACGAACAGGCTACAGAGGGCCGGGCCGGCTGCGCCCCCAAGCAGCTGGGCGCCGGGAAGCAGCATGGTGGTGGCGCGGGTGGGATCCGCCTCGATCGCCATCAGCACCTGGAACGGTAGGAAGAACAGCCAGAAGAAGCCGAACAACGCACACACCGCCACGAAAAGGACCGGGCCGGGCGAGGCTCCCAGGCAGAACAGAACAACGCCGTTGATCAACACGCAGACGCAGAAGATCGGGAAATAACTCAACCGGCGCGCTAGCACTGATGCGAGTATCGGCCCGACGATCTGCATCACCAGCGAGGCTATGACGGCCATGTCGAGCACCGACGTCTTCAGAGCGGCCTGCTGGGCCAACGGCCCGAGGTAATTGAACAGGCCGAGCGAGAAGGCGGTGATCAGGAAGACCGAGAGCAGTACGCCCCACACCGCCGGCGAGCGCAGATGGGCTCCGGCCAGTCCCTGACTGTGCGCGGCGAGCGGCGCAAAGCGTCCCGGCAGCCAGGGCAAGGCCAAAAGCGCCAACACATTGGTCGCGGCCAGGACCAGCAGACCACCGTTGGCGCCCCAGGCGGCGATGGCGGTGGACGGCGCGATCGTGACGAAGGCCACCTGGCCGAGGCCCTGCAGGGCGAGGAAGGCGCCCGCCCAACGTCCGGGCGACGGGGAGCGGGCGACCATGCAGGCGGGCATCCAGATCAGCACCCCTTCGGCCAGGCCGGCCAGAGCTCGATCTACGACCACGAAGAGGCCGCCCAAGCGCAGGGCGACGAGGTTCACGATCAGGAGGAAGCCGCAGGCGAGCAGGCCGACCAGTCGAAGGCGGCGCGGCGGCAAGAACCACTCCGACAGTGTCAATCCGGCGCCGATGGTGAGCAGCTCGGCAGTGGCGGCCCAGCCCAGGGTGAAGCTCGTCAGACGGTGCTCGGTGAGTAGGCTGTCCAGCAGCACCGGCTGAACGCCGGCGATCTCCATGCCCACGACACCGATCAACAACAGGGCGGCGATCTGCATCGGACTAGGCGCCCGACCGATCCATGCTCCGGGACCGGCGTGATCGGCAGGCAGGTCAGCCCTCAAAGTAGCTTTCACTAGAATATCCTTCCGTGTCGCTGTGGTCATGATGCCGCGCGCCTTGCGAAAGGCAAGCCTAAAGTATAGCAATAGCTACAGTCCAAGGCGGAGCGAGGCACAATGACCCTGCGTATGATGATTACCGGCGCAGCCAGCGGCATAGGCGCCGCCACCGCGAAGGCCGCCGCGGCCGCCGGCTATCGCGTGGCGGTCGCCGATATCGACCTCGACGGCGCGGGCGTCGTCGCCCAAGCTTGCGGGCCGGACGCGCTGGCGATCGGGCTCGACGTGACCTCAGACGCCTCCTGGCGAGGAGCGCTCGATCGCGTCTGGAACGCGTTCGGCGGGCTCGACCTCCTGGTCAACAATGCAGGGGTCGTTTTCCCCGGCTTCGCGCTGGCGGTCGCCAGCGCCGATCACGAGCGGACGCTGAACGTCAACTTCATGGGGCCGTTGCGGGGCATGCTGAGCGCCCTCCCCCGCTTCGCCAATCAAGGTCACGGTCATTTCATCACCGTCGCTAGCATGACGGCCTTCATGCCGTTCCCGGGCCTGGCCAGCTATGCCGCGTCCAAGCACGCCCTGCGCGCGTTCCATCTCGGACTCGCCGCCGAACACCGGCACGGCCCGGTCCGGTTCACCCTGGTCCATCCCGGCGCGGTCGAGACGCCGATGCTGGAGCGTGAGGCGGACTGCGACGACGCGGCGCTGGCGTTTGCGTCGGACTCCATTCGGCCGGAGCTGGTGGCGCAGGCGGTGCTCGCCGCCCCCGCGAGTCAGGAGCTCGAACTGTTCGTGCCGGCGGAACGCGGCGAGACGGTGAAGCGACTCACGCTCGATCCGGCTACCTTCATCGCTGGCGTCGACGCCAGCGAGATCCGCGGGCGCGACCAGTTGAGGGCCCGCCGGGAAACATCGGCCTAAGGACGATGTCGCGGGCCATCGAATAATATAAGCTATATTTTATGGACTTCGGCGGCCAGCCACCGAAGTCCCCCTCGAGGCCTCTTGATCACCGCTCACGGCTCCACCCCGTCCGAGCATCATAGTAGGTGCAATTAGAATCAATTAATTAGACTTCCTCGGCAAGGCTTCCCGCCCAACCTTGGCGCCCCTAACAACTCCGAAAACCGCCGTTGCATTGTTTATAGTTTTTGCTACAGTCGACGGGTGTCGCGTTAGCGTCGCAAATAAAAAAGCAATCGACGGCGCATGCCGCGAAAAAAAAGGGGGGTGATCCATGTTGCTGGCCAATCGCCTAATGGCGTCCTCATGCGTGGCGGTCCTGCTGGCAGGAGCGGCTGGACAGGCCAGAGCTCAGAGCCAGGCCGCGGCCCAGCCCGCACCGGCGGCGACGCAACCCGCACCCGCTGCGCCGACCACTGCAAGCGTACGACTGGGCGAAATCGTAGTCACCGCTCAGCACCGCAGCGAAAATCTTCAGTCGGTGCCGATCGCGATCAATGCGTATTCGCGCGACGACATCCGCAAGCTCGGCATCGAGACCTCGACCGACATCGGCAAGGTTACGCCGAACGTGAACATCGCCCTAGTGCAGGGGGCCGGTAACCAGCCGATCATCACCGTACGCGGGATCGGGTTGAACGACGAGAACACCAACAACGCCGGCCCAATCGCCATCTACATCGACGATGTCTATCTGACCTCGCCCGCCTCGCAGACCTTCGGCACGCTGGACCTGGATCGGATCGAGGTGCTGAAAGGGCCGCAAGGCACGCTCTACGGCATGAACACCACCGGCGGCGCGATCAACTACGTTTCAGTCAAACCGACCGACACCTTCACCGGCAACCTGCACCTTGAGTACAGTTCCTACGATACCTCGCAGATCGAGGGCGCCGTCGGCGGCCAGATCCTGCCAGGCCTCGACGGCCGGATCGCGTTCGTGAAGAACTATTCGCACGGTTACGAGAACAATGAATTGACCGGCGGCACGGAGAACGGGGCCAACGACTTCGCCACGCGGATGCAGCTGCTGTGGAAGCCGAGAGACGACCTCAGGGTGTTGTTGAACCTCAACGGCGGGCAGATCGACACCCGGCCGATCGAGTACGGACACTATGGTGATTTCGTCCCGGGCACCCAGGCCACCGCTTCGCCGACGATGTGTTCGGTCTCACAGACCCGCGCCAACAAGTGCGTCGACCTGTTCGGCTATACCCAGCCGAACGGCGTCTACAACGGCGCCTTCAATCGCCAAGACAAGCTCAGGGTGAGTGACATCAACGCCAGCGCCCGCATCGACTGGTCGCCCGGCTACCTGAACTTCACCTCGATCACTGCGCTAGAGCACAACGACAAATTCGAGCCGGAGGACAGCGACGCCTCCCCCAATCGGCAGCTGGAGATCAACTGGGGCGTTCACAACACCGCCGTCACCCAGGAGTTCAGGCTGGCGCACAGCGAGGATCGCTACAACTGGACGGCCGGCGTCTACTACATGTTCGAGAACCTGCGGCAGAACCAGCCGCTGCAGTTCCTGCTCGATTTCGACAACTTCTTTGGCCCAGGGGCGGGCGACGGCAACGCCAACGTCCAAACCGACCGCAGCCGGCAGATGACGGAAGCCGAGGCCGCCTTCGGCCAAGGCGAATACAAGATCACCGACAAGCTGAAGCTGATCGTCGGCGGCCGCTTCACCCACGAGCATCGCACCTTCGAATACGACGGCACCGTGGCCTACCAAGAGGGCGGCGAGAACAACTTCGGACCGCCGATGTCGCTGACGCCGGCGGGCGTGACCATCCCGGCGCTCGACAGTTCGGAGTTCACGTGGCGGGTGGGCGCGAACTATAATTTCACCCGGGACGTCATGGCCTATGCCAGCGTCGCCACGGGGTTCAAGAGCGGTGACTTCAATGGCGGTTTTCTCAGCACCGACCCGGTGCAGGCGGCGATCCAGCTGCAACCTGTCCCGCCCGAGACTGACATAGCCTACGAAGGCGGCATCAAATCGACCTTCTTCGACCGCAGATTGCTGGCGAACATCTCGGTCTTCTACACCGATTATACCAACATGCAGGTGTTCGCGCTGGTGCCGAGCCCGGATGGGCCGCTGAACTCGCTGACCAGCGCCAAGGCCGCGCACAACGTCGGCGCTGACATCGAGCTGAAGGCGCAACCGATCGCCAACCTGACGCTGACGGCCAACGTCGGCCTGCTCGACACCCGTATCGACAGGGACGTGGCCCTGGTGCCCGGCAGCGCCTCGCTACAGGGGCTGCAGCTGGCCTTCTCCCCGCACGAGTCGGCCTTCTTGCTGGCCGAGTACAAGATTCCAATCGGCGAGAACGCCCTGCATCTGCAGTTCGACGCGAGCTACAAGAGCCACCAGTTCTACGACAGCACCAATGATCCCTACATCGCCCAGGCGGCCTATTGGCTCGAGGACATTCGCGTCTCCTACGACTTCGGCAAGTTCGAGGTGGCCGCTTACGTCAAAAATCTGAGCAACAAGAACTACTGGAACGACGCTTTCAACCTCACCTCGCCGTTCGGCTTCATCCAGACGGTCAACGGCGCCCCGCGGTGGATCGGCGGGGAGATCAACTACAAGTTCTAGGCTCCGCCCTGAGGTGCAACATCCCCAAGCCGGCCGCTAAGGCCGGCGGAATGCCGGATCTTCGCGGCGCAAGGTATCGGCGCTTGCGAGGATCTTGGCGGCGATCTGCTTGCTGAGCGCATCGATCGACGAGGCGGATTCGAACTTGTTAAAGGCCACCTTCGCCCCGATCACGTAGGGGTTCAGGCTGAAGTTGCTCCCCTGCCCCTTCAACTTGTAGGTCTCGCGCAGGGTGGCAAACGGGGCGGTCGTTCCGGCGGCCGGATCGGAGATCTCGAGCGCGACCTCACAATTCGGATTCTTCGAACCGTTCACGAACGGCAGGCTGATCAGGGCGTGGTGAGGGTTGATGGCGTAGAACACGCCGGTGACGACCCAGCCAGGAGCGGGCGGCGGCGCATTGCCCGGCAGAAACTGCGCGCTCACATGGCTGGCGTTCAGCGCGGCGGCCACGGCCTTCGACAGCTGAACGGCCGCCGCGTTCGCCCGGCGCTGATCGCCGCGCGTCGCCAGCCGCGTCAGGACGCCGTCGCCTTGGTCGTGTTCGATGTCGACAGGTTCGAGCTCGCGGATGAATAGCGGCGGAAGCGCGGCAGATGGCGTGGACGCCGCCTGGGCGTGTGCCAAAGCCGGAGGGACGAACGCGGCAATGGCGATCAAACCACTGACCAGAGACTTCCTCATGGCGAGATCCTTCTTTCACCTGACGGCCTCGCCTCAGGCCGACGGGCGGGGGGTCGCCCGGAGCGGATGGGGGCCGAAGATCGAGTGGGTGCCTAAATGAAACGACTGTTTCATTCAACCGGCAGACCCCAAATTAAAAAAGTAATGTTCGCCGCCAGCCTCGCCACTTGAATGAAACGACCGTTACATGTAACGGTCATTGAATCTAGGTTCGACGATGGCGGACGGCCCCCGGCCCCCGGCCGTAGACCGAACGTCGAGGAGTGGCCCGAGTGACGAGCGCTTCCGTAATCCGGGACGGCGCAACGGTGACTCGGCACATCGCGGTCGCTGCGCTCGCCAAGAGCGTCCTGATCAACATGCTGGCGCTCGCGGTCTTGTACCGGCTCGCCCAACCGCACTTCCCGACCGACAGCCTGCTCCCCCTGGCGATCTCCGGACTGCCACCGGTGTGGCTGGCCTATTCCGCGGCGACCGTACGGGCGGTGGATTGGCTCGGCCTCTTCGCCGCCGAGAATGTCGCCGTGGCCATGGCCGCTCTGCTGCTGGCCCACACCGAGCGCCAGGCGCTGATCGGCCGGGCGATGCAGAATCTGCTGTTGGCGGGTCTGTTCATGGCGTCGCTCATGCGTCGCAGGCCGCTCGTGCTGCACATGGCCCGTCAGCTCGTCACCGGCAATGATCCGGCGAAGAAGGCCACGTTCGACGCCGCGGCCGAGCGACCCGGCGCCCTGCACGCCTATCGCGTGCTGACGATCGGCTGGGTGGTGGCGATGCTGATCAAGGGGGCCGGAACCTACTATCTCGGCGATCACTTGCCCGCGAAGAACTTCCTCCTGCTATCGCCCGCTTGGGACCTGGTCAGGGGCGGCGTTTGCGCCGAGGCCCTATACCTTCGGTCCCGGCGCCCGGCCCGCCATGTCCATGTCGAGCTGCAGGTCGGCCGCCCCGCTAATCTCGGCGACGCCGGTCTCCCCGATTCGCGTCGACCCAAGGGCGGGACCCGCCATGCTGAGCCATGATCACTGAACACTCCACCCGTCGCCGCGCCGAACTTCTCGAGGCCATTGTCGATGTCATGCTCGAGGAGGGCGTGGCAGACCTCTCGCTGAGACCCCTCGCCGAACGCGTGGGTAGCAGCGCCCGTCTGTTGATCTACCATTTCGACAGCAAGGAAAGCCTCATCGCTGCGGCGCTGGAGCGGGTTCGCGGCCGGATCGCCGACGCACTGCACGCCTACGCACAGGAACAACCTTCGACGCCGTCGCTGCGGACCGCCCTCACCCGTTTCTGGCGCTGGGCGACCGCCGAACCGAACCAGCCGTATTTCCGCCTGCTGTTCGAGATTGACGGCCTGGCGATGTACGGTCGTCTGCGCGTTTCCCCTGACGCATGGAAAGACGGCGCGGCGGTTTGGCAGGCCCTGGTCAGGCGCGCGGACGCCGCCTCGGGTGAGGCCGTCGCGGCGGCGCCAGGCCGGACCGTCCTGATCTGGACCTCCATCGCGGCCCTGCTGCAGGACTTCCTGGCTACCGGCGACGATGAGCGCACCGAAGAGGCCTTCGAATACTTACTGAACCTGCTAGAGCGGGGAGGCGTCGGCTAGCAAGGTTTTGGCGGGCGCGGGTTCTGCCGTCCGGAAGAGACTCGGCCGCGTGAACAGGCGGGCCAGCACAGACGTGAGAGCGCAAATGTGGAGGCCGACGGCCCCCATTTTATATAGTCTCAACTACATTTTATTGCTCCCGCCGGCATCGATCCTTTGCGGATAGGCCGTCGGAACCCTATGCGCCATCCTACCCCACCCGGCTGGTCGTGTTCACGCGCGCTTCCGCGCGGCGGGGAACCACGCCGTTTTCGTTGCGGCTGCTGGCGGATGGACGGCACATCGCCCCGGGGGCAAAATCGGTTTAGTTATTGCTATGTTGGCGGCGATTGTTCATCCTCCGTAGGCGCTGAACGAGCGACCGTGGGACCGCCAATGGCCAAGCCGACCGCCCCAATGAGGGACACGATTGCGGCCGCCCGGGTTGGCGCGCCCTACATGGCGCTGAACCGGCTTGGCCTTACCTTGCCGCCGGCGCGTTCGCCCGTGGCGAACTTCGTCCCCGCCGTGATCGAGGGCGAACTGGTCTACCTGTCCGGCCAGGGCCCGATCGACCGCGACGGGGCGGCCATCAGGGGCAAGGTTGGCGCTGACGTCACGATCGAGGACGGCTACGCAGGCGCCCGCCTCACCACCTTGAATCTGCTGGCGGCGCTCGAGGGTGCGATCGGTTCGCTTGAGCGGGTGCGCCGGATCGTCAAGGTGCTGGGCATGGTCAACGCTGCGCCGAATTTCGCCGGCCACCCGCTGGTGATCGACGGCTGCTCCGATTTGCTGGTCGAGGTGTTCGGGCCGCAGATCGGGCCGCACGCGCGTTCGGCCGTGGGGATGAGCTCCCTGCCGGGCCAGATCGCCGTCGAGATCGAAATGATCGTCGCCCTCAAGGCCTAGCGGCCGGCCCCTGCACGCCCCACGTGATGGCGCTGTCCGGCGGAGGCGACATTGTGCTGCCGCGCAGCCAGGCCGCGATCGACGCGGTCCGGGGGCCGGCATGCAGCCTATTGGCCGCTGGCTCGAGGGGGCTGCGCGTCAGCTCGACCGTGAAAACCCCGGTTACGACGTCTGAGCGCGCGAACGGGTACGGCGTCCGCCATGGCGGAAGACGCCGGACCCGCCCTCCTGACGACACGATCCCTCGAGGACAGTGTTCAGCGTTGGATATGCCTTAGATCGGCCAGCCCCCGCAGCGGCGCAGGAAACTGTATCAGCTCGATCGCCAGACCGTCCGGGTCACGGATCGTAAAGAAGCGCACCCCGTCGACGTCCATGGGGGCGTCAGCCGCAACCGCATGGCGCGCCCTGAGTGCGGCGAAGGCCTCATCGAGGTTTTCAACCGCGAAGGACAGACTGGGCGACTCCGCCTGCGTCGCGGCGGCGGCCGCCGCCGGACGTTGGCTGAGCTCGATCCCGAAGCCGCCGACCGCGCCTTTAATGTTCGAACCGTCTGGATTGTCACGGTCGTCCTCGAAGACCTCGAGCCCCAGGACCTCGCGATAAAAGCCAATGGAGCGTTCCAGGTCGGCGACCTGAAGCGCGACATGGGAAATCTGCGTCACCCGGGCGACGGGCGCCGGCTCGGCCGAGGCGGTCATGGGCGGTCGCCCCATCGGGAGGCCCAGGCCGAGCCGGCCCAGACGGAGACAGTGGCGCACATCGAGACGTCCTTCGCAACGCCGACCCATTGGGACAAGCGGGACGCACCCTAGCCCCGATCGTTCTTTCTTTCTAGTAATGACTATCTATATTGACTCGGCCTGCGGTGCCGGGCACACAATACCCATTGAGAAAACCTTGCCCCTGAATGTGTCGTCGCCCGCAGGCCTATCCTGTAGCTGAGACTATAGAAACGAGGCGAATCGACCGTGAAGCCCCTGACCCTTCACCCCTTGGAGCGCCCGCTCGACCCACGTGAAAAGGGGGTGCCCGGCAACGCCGGCGAGGTCGCGCTCTCCGCGGTCGGCGCGCAGAATTGGCACCTGCTGGCGGAAGATCTGCCCCTGCCCGCAGCGGTGATCAAGCTCGACGCTTTGCGGGCCAACAGCACGTGGATGAAGGGATTCCTGGCCCAGGCCGGCGCGGCGTTCGCGCCGCACGGCAAGACTAGCCTCAGCCCGGCCCTGTTCAATCTCCAGATCGAGGACGGGGCCTGGGGCATGACCTTGTCGACCCCTCACCACCTCCATGTGGCGCGCAGCTTCGGCTTCAACCGCATCCTGCTCGCCAACCAACTGGTTGGCCGCTCGGCGATCGAGTGGGTGGTGGACGAACTCAACCGGGATCCGGGTTTCGAATTTTACTGCCTGCTCGACTCGCTCGACAACCTCGCCCAGCTGGCGGCGATCGCCCGCCGCAAGAAGCTCGAGCGCCCGCTGAGAGTGCTGGTGGAGATCGGCTTCATGGGCGGCCGCACCGGCTGCCGCACGGTGGAGGCGGCGCTCGAGGTGGCGCGCGCCACGGTCGGCTTCAGCGACGTCATCGCCCTCTCTGGGGTCGAAGGCTTCGAAGGCATCATGCCCGGGACCGACGAAGCCGACCGGCTCGGCCGCGTCGAGAGATTTCTCGATCAGATGGTCACGGTCGCCCACGCCTGCGCCGCCGAGACGCTGTTCGCGCCGGGCGAGGTGCTGTTCACCGCCGGCGGATCGGGGTTCTTCGACCTCGTGGCGGAAAAGCTCGGGTCGATCACGGTCGAACAGGACCACAAGGTGGTTTTGCGCAGCGGCTGCTACCTGACCCACGACGCGGTCATGTACACTTGGCTGTTCGAGTCGATGAAGCGGCGCCGGCCTGACCTGCCGCAGTCGCTCGGGGAGCTTCGGCCGGCCCTAGAGGTCTGGGGCTATGTGCAATCGACGCCGGAACCCGGTCGGGTGATCGTCGCGCTCGGCAAGCGCGACATCTCCTACGACCAGTTGCCGCGGCCGACGGCCTGGTTCCGCCCGGGCGAGATGACGGCTCCGGTCCCGGCGCCCGAAGAACACCGGGTCGTCGAGCTCAACGACCAGCATTGTCACGTCACGACGCCCGCTGAGACGCCTTGGCGCGTCGGCGACATGGTGGCTTTCGGCATCAGTCACCCGTGCCTGACCTTCGACAAATGGCGGGTGATCCACTTGGTCGACGACAATTACCGGGTCGTCGGGTCGATTCGGACCTACTTCTGATCTGCCGCTCCCAAG
Source organism: Caulobacteraceae bacterium (assembly GCA_049791955.1). GTDB lineage: Bacteria > Pseudomonadota > Alphaproteobacteria > Caulobacterales > Caulobacteraceae > CAHJWH01. Next base: position 6,430 of record JBARAK010000461.1, on the reverse strand, counting down.
CTGACAGGACCCCCGCGTGATCAACAAGCTTAAAGCCCACCTCAAGGCCGGCAAGGTCGGCGTCAACGCTTGGTCGCTGTTGCCCTCGAGCTTCGCGGCGGAGTTCCTCGTCCAGGGGGGGTGGGACAGCATCACCTTCGACCTGCAGCACGGGCTGCACGACTACGCCTCTGCGGTCGCCTGCATCCAGGCCTGCCAGAGCTACCCGGCGACGCCGATGGTGCGGGTGCCGTGGAGCGAACCCGGCATCCTGGGCAAGGTGCTGGACGCGGGCACCTGGGGGGTGATCGTGCCGATGATCAACACCGCGGAGGACGCAAAGGCGCTGGTCAAGGCCTGCTACTACCCCCCGCTCGGCATGCGGTCGAACGGCCCCGTGCGCGCGGCCGCCTATGGCGTGCAGTCGTCCTACCAGAGCATCGCCAACGGCGAGGTGCTGATCCTGCCGCAGATCGAGACGCGCGAAGCAGTGGAGAACCTCGAGGCGATCCTCGACGTGGAGGGCGTCAGCGGCGTCTATGTCGGTCCTTCCGACCTCGCCTTCTCGTACGGCCTGTCGCCGGCGATGGACCGGGAGGAGCCGGAAATCCTCAGCCTCTACGGCCGGATCCTGGCGGAGACCGCCAAGCGCGGCCAGGTGGCGGCGATCCACACCCTCGCGGCCGCCTATGCGGTCCGCATGGCGGAGATGGGCTTCCAGTTGATCACCGTCGCCACTGATGCGGGCCTGGTGGCCAAGGGCGCCCGGGACACGGTCACCGAGGTCCGCCGAAGCCTTGTGACCCAGCGCTAGCCGACGGCCCGTGAACGGGCCTGGCGGCGTGCGGCGTCTCGCCGCCGCGCGCCGCGCCGCCGAGCAAAGCGCTATCGTGCATCTGAGCCGAAGCGCGGGACGCCCATCGGGTAGACCGGGAAGGCGGCGGCGAGCGCCGCCACCGACGCCCGAGCCTCGGCTTCGGCGGCGGCGTTGTCGAGGGGATTGCGGACCAGGCCGTCGAGCACGTCGGCGATGAGGCGGCCGACGGTCCTGAACTCCTCGGCGCCGAAGCCCCGGCTGGTGGAGGCGGAGGAGCCGAGGCGGACGCCGCTGGTCTGAGCGGGCGGCAGCGGGTCGAAGGGGATGCCGTTCTTGTTGCAGGTCAGCCGGGCCCGTTCGAGGCTGAGCTCCGCAGCCCGCCCGGTCAGTCCCTTCGCCCGGAGGTCGACCAAGACGAGGTGAGTGTCGGTGCCCCCGGTCACCAGCTCGTATCCGCGCACCAAGAGGGTCGCCGCGAGCGTCCGGGCGTTCGCCACGGTCTGCTCTGCATAGAGCTTGAAGCTCGGCTCGAGAGCCTCGCCGAAGGCGACCGCTTTGGCGGCGATCACATGCATCAGGGGACCGCCCTGCAGGCCCGGGAACACCGCCGAGTTGATCTTCTTGGCCAAGACCTCGTCGTTGGTGAGCACCATGCCGCCGCGCGGACCGCGCAGGGTCTTGTGGGTGGTGGTGGTGACCACATCGGCGTGCGGAACGGGCGAGGGGTGGGCGTCGCCGGCGACCAGGCCAGCGAAGTGGGCCATGTCCACCATCAGCTTGGCGCCGACGCTGTCGGCGATCGTCCGGAAGCGGGCGAAGTCGATCTGGCGCGGGATCGCCGAGCCGCCGGCGATGATCAGGTGCGGGCGGTGCGTCTCGGCGAGCGCTTGGACTGCGTCATAGTCGATGCTGCCGTCCGCATCCCGTACGCCGTACTGGACGGCGTTGAACCATTTGCCGGAGAGCGTCGGTTTGGCGCCATGGGTCAGGTGGCCGCCCGCGTCGAGGGACATGCCGAGCAGGGTGTCGCCGGGCTTGAGCAGGGCCATCAGCACCGCCGCATTGGCCTGGGCGCCCGAGTGCGGCTGGACATTGGCGAAGCGGCAGCCGAACAGGCGCAGCGCCCGCTCGATCGCGACGGATTCCACTACGTCTGCGAACTCGCAGCCGCCGTAGTAGCGCTTGCCCGGATAGCCTTCGGCGTACTTATTGGTCAGCACTGAGCCTTGGGCCTCGAGCACCGCCGGAGACACAATGTTCTCGCTGGCGATGAGCTCGATCTGATCGTTCTGGCGAAGCGCCTCAGAGCCCAGCGCCTTGGCGATGATCTCGTCGTCGCCCAGGCGGCGCGCGAACAGGTCCGACATCAACTTCTCCGTTTCAGCATTCGACGACGTTGACGGCGAGGCCGCCGAGGCTCGTCTCTTTGTACTTGGTGGCCATGTCCTGGCCGGTCTGGCGCATGGTCTCGATGACCGCGTCGAGGGTGACGACGTGTTCGCCGTCACCGTGCAGGGCGAGGTGGGCGGCGTTGATCGCCTTCACCGCGCCCATGGCGTTGCGCTCGATGCAGGGGATCTGCACCAGGCCGCCGATCGGATCGCAGGTGAGGCCCAGGTTGTGCTCCATGCCGATCTCGGCGGCGTTCTCGACCTGGGCGTTGGCGCCGCCGAGCGCCGCCGCCAGGCCCGCGGCCGCCATCGAGCAGGCCACGCCGACCTCGCCCTGGCAGCCCATCTCGGCGGCCGAGATCGAGGCCCGCATCTTGTAGAGGAAGCCGATAGCTGCGGCGGTGAGCAGCAAGGTGCGGCTGCCCTCGGGCGTCGCCCCCGGCGTGAAGACCTCGTAGTATTTGAGCACCGCGGGCAGGATGCCGGCGGCGCCGTTGGTCGGGGCGGTGACCACCCGTCCGCCGGCGGCGTTCTCCTCGTTGACGCTGAGCGCGTAGAGGCTGACCCATTCGAGGACATGCGAGGGACCGATGCTCGGGCCCCGGGCCAGCAGGGCCTGGTGCAGGGCCTTGGCGCGACGGCGCACCTTCAGTCCGCCGGGCAGGACCCCGTCGTGCCGGCACCCCGCATCGATGCAGTCGAGCATGGCCTGGCGGACGGCGTCGATGAAGGCGGCGGTCTCGGCCCGCGGACGCCAGGCCTCCTCGTTGGCCCAGACGATCTCCGCGATCGACAGCGCGTGGGCGCGGCCGAGCTCGAGTAGCTCGCCGGCGGCGCCGAAGGGATAGCGTACGGTCGCGTTCGAGCCGCCCATCGGCGGCGCCCCCTCCTCGCGCACCGCGCCGCCGCCGATCGAGAAATAGGTGCGCTCGAGGGTCGCGCCGTCGCTGTAGTCGGCGACGAAGCGAAGGGCGTTAGGATGGCCGGCGAGGAATTCGCCGCGGCGGAACAGGAGGTGGGCCGCCTCGTCGAACGCGACCTCGTCGCGACCGGCCAAGCGGACTCGTCGGGTCGCGCGGATCGCCGCCAGCAAGCCGGGGGTTCTGGCGGGATCGACGAGCTCTGGGCGCCAGCCCGACAGCCCCAGCAGCACGGCGGTGTCAGTGGCGTGGCCGTGGCCGGTCAAAGCCAGGGAGCCGAACAGTTCGCAGGTCACCGCCGACGGCCGGCCGAGGCCGACCGCGAGCTCGGCGAAGGCGGCCGCCGCCCGCATCGGCCCCACGGTGTGCGAACTCGACGGCCCGATCCCGATCGTAAACAGGTCCGCGACACTCAAGGCGAGCATGGAGTCTCGGCGAGACATTGGAGTCCTTGACGATCAGTCGATGGAAGCGTGCGTCCGGGCCGATCCGCGCCCGCCGGGCACTCTAAGGCCGCGCTCCAGGAGCGGGCGCGCGAGAAAGACGTCCAGTTGTCCCTTGGGGTCAACGCGGCGCCAAGCGCCGGCGTCACGCCAGCTGACGTGTGAGCCAGCCGCGCAGGGCGAACAGCAGGACCGCGCCAATGAGCGACGCACCGGCGTCGGCGGCCCAGAAAGTCGCCGGCGCCATCTTGCCGTAGCTGGCCCCCATCCAGCCCACGATCACATTGGCTGCGAACAGGGCGAGGAAGACGGTGGAGATCATCACTGTATTCACAGGGGCGGGGGCCTTGCGCGAGAACAGCGCCAGCAGGGTCGGCCAGATGTAGACGGTGGCTAGGGTCATGCCGATGTTGGCGGCGATCGGCCAGGCGACGCTGACCCTCGCGCCGTGGTCGGTGAGCGAGGCGAGGGCGAAGAGCCCCGCCGCCCCCGCCGCGATCACGGCGCCGAGGGCGAGCTTGGTCATTTCGGAAGGCCCGCCGCCGCCGCCACGGGCCTGCCAACGCCAGAACGCCAGGAGGACCGGAGTGGCCAGCATGTACAGGAGGCCGTCGAGGGCCACATACCAGGAGGTGGGGATGGTGCCGAAGGCGGTCTGCAGCTGGACATGGTCGCGGATCCAGATCAGGCCGACGTTGAAGGTCTGGTGGTAGGCGACCTGCTCGAACACCGACAGGACCAAAACGACGAGCAGGATGCGGATCGTGCGGCGGTCATCGCGGGTCAGCGTCGCCTCCCGCCGCCCTCGCCGCCGCTCGGGCTCCGGCGGAATATGGCGCAGGCCGGCCCGATAGGTGATGAAGCCGACCAGCATCAGGGCGGCGGCGATCGCGAAGCCGACATGCCAGCCGTAGACCTGGGCGAGGGCGCCGCAGACGAGCGGGCCTACGAAGGCGCCGAGGTTGATGGCGACCTGGAACAGGGCGTACCCGCGCGAGCGCGCCTCGCGGGCGCTCTCGCTGTAGAGCCGGCCGACCTGGCCGGCGATATTGCCCTTGATGAAACCGCAGCCGGTGACGATGACGCCGAGCGCGATGAGGAAGCTGGCGTCGAAGGCCATGGCGACATAGCCAGCGCAGAGCAGCAGGGCGCCGATGGAGACGGTCAGACGCGGCCCCAACCAACGGTCCGCCACCACCCCGCCGACGAGGGGCATGAAATAGGTGAGCGCCATGAACCAGCCGAAGATCCAGGAGCTCAAAGCCTGGGCCGTCAGGGGACCGGTCACGGACTGCAAGCCGAGGCGGAGGGCCTCGAGGCCAACGACGTGCTCGCTTCGGCCGGGCATCAGCACCGCCTCGACCATATAGAGGACCAGCAGCGAGGTCATGCCGTAGAGCGAGAACCGCTCCCACGCCTCGGTCAGGGCCAGGTAGATCAGACCCATCGGCTCGCCCAGGATCGTCCGGGCGCGCCGTCCAGCGGGCGGAGTCGGCGGAGCCTGTCCAATGCCGCGGTTGCGATCCGGCTCCGCCAGGCGGTGATCCTCCACAAACTCCTCCCCGTCCATCTCGTCCCTTTTCGCGGCGCGTTGCTCGCGCCCGTTTTGTGATTTGGCCCTGGACCGGACCTTCCTCATCGACCTGTGGAGATTTCTCCGCAGCGGCGAGGCAGGCCGCGTTCCACGCCCTGCTCATGAGCTCGGAGCTCGGCGATCCGGCTTGAGCCGGCCGGATCGTGGACGACGACCCTATCGGCCCTCCAGGCGAGCTCGCGCTCGGGGCTTTCCGTTCCAACCATCACAGCCGACAGGCGCCGACGGGCAAGGCGGCCTTGTGACGCTGGCGTCGGGTGTCATGGCGTCGTCGATGCGGCGATGATTGACCTGAAAGCCGCAATCCAAGTTTCCCCACGCCGACGTTCCGATGGCGTGGGCGGACAGCGCCGCCGCCATGGGCGGCGCAGCAGCGCGCACGTGTCTTGTGGGGCGGCGCCGAACCCTCCTGGCCCGGTCCCGCGGCCGCAACGGCCTCTCGGCTCAGTTGCTGTCGCGATATTCACCCTTCGTAGTACGCGCGCGATCCTCAGCTGCACAAAACTGTCGCCTGGAGGAAAACGAGCGCCGTGAAGCGGCGATAGGTTTCTCGGCGGACGATGCCTCGTCCTGTTCGACGGACCGTAATGACCCGCTTCTCGATTTTCAGTCTCGCCCGGCACGCCATGGCTGGCCACGCGCACTGGAAGCCCACCTGGCGCGATGCTTCGCCCCGGCCGGACTACGATGTCGTGATCATCGGCGGCGGCGGCCACGGCTTGGCCACCGCCTACTATCTCGCCAAGACGCACGGGGTGCGCAATGTGGCGGTGCTCGAGCGCGGCTGGATCGGCGGTGGCAACGCCGGCCGCAACACCACCATCATCCGCTCGAACTACGTCCTGGACGACAACACCGCCTTTTACGAGCTCGGCATGAAGCTCTGGGAGGGGCTCGAGCAGGACCTCAACTACAATGCGATGATCTCGCAGCGCGGCGTGCTGAACCTCTGCCACACCGACGCCCAGCGCGACGCCTTCGCCCGCCGCGGCAACACCATGCGGCTAAACGGCGTCGATGCCGAGCTGTTGGACCGCGACGGTGTGCGCGCCATGGCACCCTTCCTGAACTTCGATCACGCGCGGTTCCCGATCACCGGCGGGCTGCTGCAGCGGCGCGGCGGCACGGCGCGCCACGACGCGGTGGTGTGGGGTTATGCGCGCGCCGCCTCCGACCGCGGTGTAGACATCATCCAGAACTGCGAGGTGACCGGATTCATCCGCAACGTCGCCGGCGCGGTCGTGGGCGTCGAGACCTCGCGGGGCCCGATCCGCGCCCGCAAGGTC
>JBARAK010000460.1:0-1847 GCA_049791955.1 Caulobacteraceae bacterium | reverse complement strand
GTCTGCGGGATCGCCCGCGGGGCCAGGCTGAAGCGGGCTGGGGGCTGGCCGGTCAGGATCGCCAGGCCGTGTTCCAGCTGGGCGCGCTGCAGCCGGATGTCCTCGGCCTGGGTCTGGGCCAGCTTGTACTGCGCCTCGGCCGCGGCCACCTCCGGCTCGCCGGCGTAGCCCGCGTCGAAGCGGGCGCGGGTCAGCTCGAACGCCTTGGCGTAGCTCTTCACCGTGTCGTCCAGCACCTGCTGCTGGGCGTCGTCGCCGCGCAGGGTGAAGTAGTCGACCGCCACCTCCTCGTGCAGGCTGAGGCTGACCTCGGCCAGGTCGCCGGCTGCGGCCTGGGCCCGGGCGCGGCCAGCGCGCGTCTGGTTGCGCACCCGGCCCCAGACGTCGATCTCGTACTGCAGGTCCAGCCCCAGGCCGTAGCTCGTGTAGTCCTTGTCGGGCAGCGGATTGGCCACGTCGCGCGACAGCCGGACCCGCGAGACCGAGCCGTCGGCGTCCAGGGTCGGGAACAGGCCGGCCTTGGCGATGCGGGCCTGGGCGCGGGCCGTATCGTAGTTGGCGACGGCGGCCTGCAGGTCCTGGTTGGCGGTAGTGGTCTGCTCTTCCAGCCGGTCGAGGTCGGGGTCGGCGAACACCGCCCACCACGCGCCCCTGGGGGCGGTGTCCTGCGGCTGGGCCTGCGCCCATCCGTCGGCCTCCTTGAACGCGGGCGGCTGGTCGACCGGCGGGGTGACGTTGGGCGGGGCAAGGTCGCAGCCGGCCAGCGCCAGGGTGGCGACGCAGGCCAGCAGGGGGAGGGGACGACGGTTCATCGCGGCGCCTGCCGGGTCGCGGTGGCGATCCGCACCCGGTCGCCGGTCTCGATCGAGGCGGGCGGGCTCAGGATCACCTGTTCCTGCGGGCCGAGCCCGTCGACGATCTCCACGTCGGTCCCCAGGTCGTGGCCGATCTGCACCGCCTTCAGCACCGCCCGGCCGTCCGCGCCCACGGTGGCGACCCGCAGCCCTTCGGAGCGGAACAGCAGGGCGTTGGCCGAGACCACGCTGGCGCGGCGCGCCACCGGCAGCTTGAAGTGGACCTCGGTGTAGCCGCCCGGGAACAGCTCGCCATTGGCGTTGTCGGCCTCAAGCTCGACCAGCAGGGTCTGGTCGGTGGGGTCGATGGCCTGGGCCGTGCGCACCAGCACGGCCTTGAACTCGCGGCCCGGATACTCCGGGAACTTGAGCGAGGCCTCCGCACCCGCCCGGATCAGGGCGGCGTAGGTCTGCGGGGCCTGGACATAGATGCGTAGGGTCTTCTCGTCGGCGAGGCGGAACAGCTCCGCCCCCTGGCCGCTGCCGGAGTTGATCAGGTCGCCGATGTCGGTGGCCCGGGCGGTGACCACCCCGTCGTAGGGGGCGACCACCCGCTCGAACCCGACCAGCCGCTTCAGCCGCTCGACATTGGCCTGGTTGGAGACCACCGACGAGGCGCGGGCGGCGGCGTCGCTGGAGGCCTGGTCGTCCTGTTCCTTGGAGACCGACTGGGTCGGCAGCAGGGCGCGCACCCGCTTGGCGGTGGCCTGGGCGACCACGTCGTTGGCCTGGGCGGTCTTCAGGTCGGCCTCGGCCTGGTGGAGCTGCTGGTCGACTTCCGGCGTCTCGATCTCGGCCAGCAGCTGGCCGGCCTTCACATGGGCGCCGATGTCGGTCAGCCAGCGCCGGACATAGCCGTTGGTGCGGGCGTAGATCGGGGTCTCGTAGCGGGCCCGCACCTGGCCGGGCAGCACGATCTCCTCGACCGCGGGGCTTTGGCGGACCTTGGCGACGGTGACGATCGGGGCGGCGTTAGCCTGGGTGTCGGCCGCC
>JBARAK010000459.1:0-2271 GCA_049791955.1 Caulobacteraceae bacterium | reverse complement strand
CCACCGCCCTGCGGCTCGGCTGGGACACCGCCGACGGGCTGTGGCGCTGGGCCGGCGACACCGCCACCGACGAAAACCACTACACCAAGCGCGTCATCCTCTCGGCCGTGCTGGCCAGCACCCTGGCGGTGCGGCTGGCGCGGGGACGCGACGCCGCCGGCCTGCACCTGGACGCCCGCATCGCCAATGTGATGGCCTTCGAGAAATGGAAGGCCAAGGCGCCGCCGCCGATCGCGCTGCTCTACGCCGCCGCCGCGGGCCTGGGCCGGCTGCGCTACGGTCCTGAGCGCCCCCGGGACCTCCAGGACTAGTCGCGACCCGCGGCTTCCCACGCCTGCCGCTGGCGGGCGAAGGCGACCACCTGGGCGGCCATGGTCTCGATGTGCGACTGCACGCGAGACTGCAGGCAAGCGCCGTCCGCCCCGAACGCCGGTTCGCTGGTGTTGATGATGACCCCGAGCGGCGTCGGCCAGCCGCGCAGGGCGTGGACGATGCTGCGGAGCGCGGTCAGCGTCCCGCCCCCCGCCTGCCAGCCGCCGGCGGTGACGATACAGCCCACCGCCCGGCCTTCCAGATAGGGCTCCTCTGCGGTGCGGAGCTCCTCGATGTGGTCGAGCGCGTTCTTCATCAGCCCGGACACGCCGCCATGATAGCCGGGCGAGGCCAGGATCACTCCGTGCGCGCCGGCCAGCACCTGCACCATGCGCGCTGCGGCCTCGGAGCGGTCCGGGCGATGGGGCGCGTACATCGGGAAGTCGAGGTCCTCGCCCCCGAGGAAGCTGGTCTCGGCCCCCAGGCGCTCGGCAGCGGCCAGCGCGGCGCGCACGGCGTGCTCGGTGGAGGACTGTGGCCGCGACGTACCGCCCAGGCCCACGATATGCGGTCGAAAACTCGACATTTCTACAGAGCCTCTCTAGCCGGCGCTCAATGGTCCGACGCGGCGGACGGCGCGTGCTTGTCCGTCTTCGAAACGATCCAGTCCATCACCGCCATGCCGATTCCCGACGCCACGAAGGTCAGGTGCAGCGTGACCTGCCACAGCAGGACCTGCGGCTGCAGGCGGTCGTCGCCGATGCTCAGGAAGGTGCGCAGCAGGCTGATGGCTGAGATCGCCACGATGGAGGCGATGAGCTTGATCTTCAGGCCGGAGAAATCGACCGTGCCCATCCAGTCCGGCCGCCGCTCGCCGTCGGCGACCACGATACGGGAGACGAAGTTCTCATAGCCGGAGAAGATCACGATCAGCAGCAGGTTGGCCGACAGCGACAGGTCGATCAGCCCCAGCGCCATCAGGATGCCCGCCTCGCCCAGCCGCTCGGGCGGAACGTGCAGTAGGTGGGTGGTCTCGCGCCACAGCTCCACGCCGAACACGGCCAGCAGCACCAGCAGCGCGATCGCCAGCCCCACATAGATGGGCGCCAGCAGCCAGCGGGTGGCGAACAGCCCCCGATCCAGCAGGACTTCGATGCGGGGCTTGCTCATGGCCTGCGGAATGACTCCCTAGCGGGAGGCGATCCTGAACGAGCCGGGCCCTCCTGCAAAGCCGCCTCAGTCCGCAGCCGTGGGGTCGGGGCGGTAGTCGCGCTCGCGGTAGTCGAACCAGTCGAAGTCCGCGTGGCATGCGGCGCCTGACAGGTCCTGACATGTCACGCCCACGAAAGCGCCGGTGAAATTGGGCAGGCCGGGGGCGCTGGCCTCGTCGGACAGGATGCTGGCGTCGAAGCGTTCCGGCAGCCAGATCCACGCGCCACCCCTTACCCGGTAAGCGAAACGCAGCCGCTCATAGTCGACCTCGACCCTCAGCTCGACCGGCCCGTCGGGGATCGGAAGCGGGCGGGTGAAGGCGTCCGCGGAGGGCTGGTCGGGCAGGGCGGACATGACAGCGACATGTCGCCCGATTTCGGCGTCATGTGACAGGAACAGGTAATGGAACTTGGAGGCGTTGTAGTAGCAGACCAGCCCCGCCGCCTGCTGGAAGTGTTCCGGCGCGAATTCCATCCGCGTGGCGGCCCCGTAGCAGAAGGCCTGCTGCCGGCGCGCGACCAGAGCCTGGCGGAACGTGCTGCCGATGCTCTCGCGCCCGAACAGCCGCAACCAGCCGCGCCGCTCGGTCAGGCTGAACAGCTCCGACGGCTCGGGCGAGCGGAGCCACTGGAAGTCGATCGGCAGGTCGGGCCGGTCGAAGTCGGACCGGATCGGGGCGGAGGCGGCCGGGTCCGGCGGCAGGTCGGGAGCCGGCGCGGTCAGGCGCGGGACGCCCTGGCCATCGGC
>JBARAK010000458.1:0-1664 GCA_049791955.1 Caulobacteraceae bacterium | reverse complement strand
GACCGGCTGCTGCGGATCGAAGGCCCCAGCGACGCGCTGCGCAATCCCGCCCGCCAGTACGCCTGCATGCGCATCGCCGCCGAAGCCGGGGTGGCGCCGCGCCTGATCCACGCCGACGCCGAGGCGGGCGTCGCGATCACCGACTTCATCTCCCCATCGCCAGCGGCGAACCTGACGCGCGACCACCGGCTGCGCACGCTCATCCGCAGCGTCGCCACCCTGCACGCGGCCCCCCGCTTTCCGGAGCTGGTCGATATATTCGACGGCGTGAGCGCAGTGATCGAACAAACCCGCCTCACCCAGGCGATGCCGGCGGCGGGGATGGAGCTGCTGACCGGCCTGTTCGGCGAATTCACCCGGCGCTATCCGCGCTCGGCGTCGGACCTCGTCTCCAGCCACAACGACCTCAATCCTGGCAACGTGCTGTTCGAAGGGGAGCGGGCGTGGATCGTGGACTGGGAATCCGCCTTCGCCGCCGACCGCTTCATGGACCTCGCCGCGGTCGCCAACTTCTTCGCGGCGGACGCGGCGGACGAGGAGCTGATCCTGCAGACCTATTTCGGCCAGGCGTTGGACGACCACCGTCGCGCCCGGCTGTTCCTGATGCAGCAGGTCAACCGGCTGTTCTATTCCGCCATGCTGCTCAACGCCGCCGTCGCGGTCCAGCCCGAGCTGAAGCTGACGGCGGAAGACCTCCGCACGCCCCGCTTCTCCGAAATCCGCGGCGAGGCGGCGTCGATGGCCACCCAGGCCGGCAGGGCCCGCTTCGCCTGCGCCTTCCTGAAGGAGGCGGCCCACGCTTTCGAAAGCCCGCGCCTCACCTGGGCGACAGCCCAGCTTCGCGCCTGACACCCCTGGCCACACGCGCGCTCCGGCGCTAAGCCCGGATCGTATACGAAACGGGAGGCAACCATGGGCGCGCGGATGATCTCGGTGGTCGGTTGCCACGCCGAAGGCGAGATCGGCGACGTCATCATCGGCGGCGTGCTGCCGCCGGCCGGCGGCACCATGTTCGAGAAGATGCGGACCATGGAGCGCGACCATGACCACATCCGCCGCATCCTGCTGTGCGAGCCGCGCGGAAGCGTGGCGCGCCACGTCAACCTGCTGCTCCCCCCGACCCGGCCCGACTGCGACGCCGGGGCCATCGTGATGGAGCCGACCGAGTACGTCCCGATGTCCGGCTCCAACACCATCTGTATCGTCACGGTGCTGCTGGAGACCGGCGTCATCCCGATGCGGGAACCGGAAACCCTGGTCACCCTCGACATGCCGGGCGGGGTGGTGCGCGCCCGCGCCGCCTGCCGCGACGGCAAGTGCCTGTCGGTGGAGTTCGAGAACGTCCCCTGCTTCGTTGACCGCCTGGACGCGGAGATCGAGGTGGAGGGCGTGGGACGGATCAAGCTGGATGTCGCCTATGGCGGCATGTTCTTCGCCATCGTCGACGCCCATGCGCTGGGGTTCGCCGTGCAGCCGTCGGAAGCGCGGCGGCTGGCCGAGCTCGGCGAGAAGATCCGGCTGGCCGCCCGCGCCCAGCTCGACGTCGTCCACCCGGAGAACCCGGACATCCGCGGCGTGTCCATCGTCCAGTTCGCCGAACCATTCCAGGGCCCCGGGCAGGTGACGCGCAACACCTGCATCGTCGCGCCCGGTCGGTCCGACCG
>JBARAK010000457.1:0-10887 GCA_049791955.1 Caulobacteraceae bacterium | reverse complement strand
CGCCCCGGCGCCAGCGCCCTTGCCGTCGCCGCCTCCGCCGCTTCTGCCCACAGGGGCCATTCCGGCCCACTCCTGCATCTTTGTCCTGGGCAAGGTCCAACTCGCGGCCCTGGCGTCGGGCGCCCCTGCCCCCGCGCCCCCCGCCCCAGACTGCCTCGCGGCGCCCAGCTCCGACCCAATGGCGGACGCCACGGAAATCGACACCGCCAGCTGTCTATCGTTTCCGCCCGGCGTTGCGGACATCGCCGCCCTTACGGACGTCGAATATCCAACCCGGCCCCTGTTCAACCAGGCCCTGCGTTGCCGCTACGGTCCCGAATGGTCGCAAGCCGTGCATGATCGGGCCCAGGCGCTGGCTGTCCAGGAGATCGACTGGACCGACGCGCCAGACCTGAAATGGACCAGCACGCCGGGCTGCGGCTGCGTGCCTGACCCGGACACTCAGGCCGAGCAGGTCTACGCCGTGTTTCCGTTCTGGCGCGCCAAGCTTTCCGGCCCAATCGACTTCAGCCGTTTCAACCGCATCAGTCTTCAGGGCGTGCAGCTCGGCTCTAACGGGACGTGGACGATGCCCCGTCCCAGGGATGGTCAGAAAGACTGGTGGGGACAGACCAACGGCTTCGCCCAGCTCGCCCAGTCCCATGGTTCGCGCCTGGACCTGATGCTGGAGATCGACGACTGGAGCAATGTCAGCGGAATACCGGCGAGTCAGATCAAGAGCGTCGCGGATACCGCCGCGCGCAGGGCGCTCGCCCTGACGGATACGCCCCTGGTCGGCCCCGGCGCCTTCGCCCGCAGCCTGCTGGCGCCGTGGTGGAGAGCGCCCGGCTACGTCTTTGACGGCGTGACGGTGGTGTTTCCCTATGCATCCCAGGACAAGGACGTCAGGGAGCCCGCCGCCGCCGCGCAGTTCCGCGACGAGTTCATGCTCGAACTGATCCGGGGAATGCAGCGCGACGGAAGGCCGTACACCCTCAACATCGTCGCCCCGGACTGGCTGACGACAGGTTCGCCGGACAGCTCGGCCAGCGACGAGCAGCTTCAATTCTGGAACCGCTTCATGATCTACAAGAAGCTGGCGGAACCGGCTCGCCGCCACCCGGAACTTAGCGGTCCCCAGGCCACCCAGTACCTCGGCAGAACCGACATCGCCGTGCGCCTCATGACGCCGATGCCGGAGTCCACCAAGCTCACGCAGAAGTCTCTGCGGCTGAATATCGAAAAGGTCCCGAGCATCACCGGCACCGACCGGGTCGCGGTGCTGCAAAGCATCATCCCGATCCTGTTCAATCCGGCCGGACAGGATACGACCGCCCCCCAGAAGCCCGTATCCCTGTCGCAGACTGCCGCGCAACAGCTCGATGACGACATCGTCTACTTCAAGCAGAACTTCGGGGGCGTGGGCTTCTGGCCTATGCCCATGCGGAGCGCGGGGGCCGGCGACTACATCTACGCACGGCTTCAGCACAACTTCCAAAGGCACGTCTTGCGACCCATCTGCAGCGTCAGCCTGCGCCTGGTCTGGCAAGCGATGATGCTCATGCTCTTGTTCGGCATCATCCTCTATGTCTGGCTTGGCCAGTCATCGCTCATCTCCAACATCTATCTTGCCATCATCCTTGGGCTCGCCATGCTGACCTTGATCCTTGGCGGCTTCCTGCTTGTCGACGACCCCGCGCTGACGGCCTTGCGAAAGGGCAATGTCATCCTAGGCGTCGTCATCGCGGCGGCGTTCCTGGTGGTCGTGTGGTTCGCCCTGAAGCCGAAGGTTCCCAGGCCGTGAGCGAGAAAGACCCCGCAGGGCAAGACTTGCATTCATCATCAATTCGCCGCCAGATGGACCTGCTTGAGGCCGTTCCACAGAGAAGCGCATGACCATCGCCCTCCCTGCGCCCTCGCCCTGACCTTTTGATCGAATAACCGCTTGATCGAATAGCCATCCCGATCACCAGATCGGGCGCCAACGCCAACTCCTGGAGCAACCGATGCCAGCGCAAGCCAGCCCCCGTGACGCCCTTTCGCAAAGCCTGGATGATATACGCGGCGCGGGCGCCAGCGGGGCCGCCCAGAGCCTTTCCTCGGCCGCCATGGCTTCGGCGAACCGGACAGCGGCCGCCGCGCTGCAATCGCTCGCCTCCCGCATCGATCAAGCCCTGAAGGCGATCGAGAGTCAGGGCCGCAAGTTCGATGACGGTCTGAAAGCCCGTGCCCAAGCCCTGGCGATCGTCGAGGCCCAGCGGGCCGATGGTCAGGTGCTGTCGGACAAGGCCGCCGATACGCTCAAGACAGCGATCGCCAAGGCCAATAACATCGACGACGCCGGCGCGGCCAACGATCTCGCCACAACGGTCGTAAGCGCGGTCAACGACGTCGACCAGGGCATCGACACCCTGGGCGAGGCGGAGAAGGAGGCCCTGGCGACGGCCAAGGCGGACCTTGAGGCCAAGCAGCAGGCCCTCGCCGACGCTGAGACGCGGGCGAACGATCTCATTGCTGCGGTGGGCGCCGACGCCTCCGCCATAGGCAATACGTTCAAGATGACCCGCGCAGGCTATGACACCGCCCTGAAGGCCAGCGAAGACAGCGCCACGCTCCCCCAGGCCATGGTGGGCTATGCCGATTACGCCTCGCGCCGCAGCTGGCTTCTCGACGAACAGAGCGCCGATCGGCAATCGGACTGGAGCGCCATCTCCGACGCATGGCTCGCCGCCTTGAACACAGTCGCCCAGGCGGAGAAGGCTGTTATCGACTGCCAGTGTGCGCTGGATCTCAAGCTGGCCGAACGCCCCGCCCGCCAGCAATCGCGAAACCAGGACGCAGCCAAGGCGCTTTCCAGCAAGCTGAAGAAATCCAAGGCGGCCTAGCGCCTTTCTGGTTCAAATGGATTCATTCGGACCGGACAAAAAGGCTCTAGATCAGAAACCCAGAACGTGACGGCCGCCGCAACCGGCATCCACCTACGGCTGTCACACTCTAAGCCTCACTGAGGCTTGGCGGTCTTGGCCAGCGCCGGGACCGCCTGCCGCATGATCCAATAGAGCGCGTTCTGCTCCAGCACCCCGTGTATCCATTGCGCGCCAGGCCCGCGCGCATAGACCGGAACATCGTCGCCGCCATGGGTCTGCGCCGGCAGGGGTATCGACGCAGGCTGCAGGTAGCGCGGATCCTGGGGGCCGATTTCGCTTAGCAGCGGGAGCTGATCCACGGTGGAGGCCGGCGCCGAGTCGTTCAGCTCCGCTGGCCCCTCGGACAGCTCGGTCAGAACCGCGGAAGCGGCGGCGACGGGCGCACCCGCCAGCTCCGGCGCATCGCCCTGGGTCTCGGCTCGGGACACCTCGAAGCCGCGATGCGGATAATGCTTCGGGCCCCAAGGCTGGGTCGCGCTCGCCGTCCAGGCTCCCGGACCGTTGGCGTAGATCAGGGTCGGATAAGTCAGGCCGCGCCAGTCCTGCTCCGGCTGACCTCCAAGCCCCACCGCCTCGTTGAGGATGCCGTTGCCGCGCTGGGAATAACCGCCGATGGTCAGGGTGCTGCCCCCCGTGGCCGTAACCACGATGAGCGTATCCCCGGGATTCACCAGCGACCGCGCGGCCCGGACGGCGTTGGCGAACTCGATGGTTTCAGTCAGGGCGCGAAAAGCGTTTCCCGCCTGATGTCCTGCATCGATCCCTGCCGCATCGACCACCAGCACATAGCCCCGCTTGTTGCTCCGCAACGACATTATCGCCGCGCGGGTCATCTGCGTCAGCGAGGGCTCGCCGCCCGGCTGCTTCAGAGCGACGGGATCCTGACTGAACGCCATCCGGTCGGGCGCGAACAGCCCAAGCACTGGCCGCCTACGGCTCCAGTCGGTGGTCTCGAATTGCTTGAGCGTCTGCAGATACAGCCCGTCCGGATGACGGACGAGCCAGGCCTCGACCAGATTGCGGCTGTCCTTACGCTCTCCTGCCCCCCCCCCGAACGGGTCCATCGCGCTGACGGGAAGGAACTTGAGGCGCCCTCCGCCGAACACTAGGTCCAATCCGCCGTGATGGTCGAATTCGGCAAGCTGGCGGGCTATGTCGACGCAGCCGGCGGCCAGCGCGGCCTGCGGCTCGAAGGCGTCGGACTCCCAGTCCCTGTCGCTGGCGTGCGCATAAGCGGCGGCCGGCGCCGACTGAGTCACGCGACCGGTGGTGACCAAGCCGGCCGACAGGCCGGCGTCCTTCGCCTGCTCCAGCAGGGTCGGCAGCCGCCCGAACGGATTGCCCACCGCTCCGGGCGCCGGGGGCGCGGCGACCTTGCAATCCCCCTTTTTCAGCGAAGGGTCGACGGAAACCGACGCGCCATTGGTCTTGACCCCAGTCATCAGGGCCGACATGGCGCCCGCGGTCTCGGTCGTCTGCAGGTCGACGGTATAGGTCTTGGTCAGGGCGGTCGCCGGAAACAGTTCAAACGGCAGAAGGTTGCTCTCACCGACCGGTTGAGCGGAGGCTGGCCCAGCGGCGAGTTGCGCCTGCAGGATGCGCGCGGCGGTGACGGTGGTCGTGTCCATCCCCTCGCCGACGAAAATGATCAGGTTCCTGGCGCGCGAACTCGGCTTGGCCTCTTTGCGCGCCGCGGTGGCGGTCTCCATGCCCGCCTCGGCCCAGGATAAGGCAGAGCCGTCGGGCGGAAGCGGCGCCGGCCTGTGCGCGCAGGCGCAAAGCATGAGCGTACAAAGAAGTACGCTGCTGGATAACGCCCGCATTGCGACGCCTACGCCCCCTCGACCGCGCACGCCGCAAGGTCGTCAAATCCGGTCGACAATGCAACAGCGGCGAGAGGGAAACAGCGTTGAAGTCGGTGATTGCGCAGCCGCCATCCGCCGCGCGGCCCCGGCGTGGAGCCGCCCAGCCGCCACGCTCTAAACCTTCAGGGCGAAGTTCATCAACCTCACCTGCACGTCACGGGCGTTGTCATGCAGCCAGGAGAGGAACCCGGCTTGGTGAGCGGCCTGAACCAGGCCGACGAAGGCGGCCGGAACAGTGATCGAGACCCCAACCGCACGCTGACGCAGGCTCGGCTTGACGTGCGTGGCGGCTGGATTGGCGATAAACCCGGTAATGCCTCCGCCCACCCCGCGGACGAGGGTGCAATGCGCATGCAATTCCCAACTGGAAACCCACTGCAGCGCCTGTTTTTCCTTAGGCGTACAATTGTTAAACAAAAGATTCCAGGCGATGCTGAAGTGATCAGCCGTGTTGTCGAACGGCTCGCTACGGTACACTGATGCGATCGCATCGGTCCCCACCTTTCCGCCATTCATCAACGATTGGACGACACTAGTCGCCACGGCTCCAGCATTGGCGTTCAGCGCGATCATTTTGCCGGAATTCAGACCCAGGGCTTGATAATATGCGCTAGTCAGATTGACTAACCTGGCCCGCAGTACTCCCTCGTTCAGCACGGGCTTCAGGAACAGGGCGGCAAGCGGAAGCCGGTTAGCATCAACGTCTGCGACACTATCGCGGATGTTTGCGGCCGGCTGGCCCGCCGCGGTGGCTTGGGCCGACGCCGCGCCAATGGCGGCGGTGACGTTTTGGATGCTGGTGTAAACTCCAAGCAGGCCATTGATTTGGCCCAGGAGGTTGCCGGCGACGAGCAGCCAGGTCTGCGACTGGTTCTCCATGAGGTCGACACGCCTTCCGATCCCCGCTAGCCGGTCGCGGAAGCTCTGCAGCGAGGCGCGGTGGTCTGCGGCGTCTTCGGGAGTGAGTTGAGCCCCCAACGGGTTGTTACCGAAGTTTGTAATATTGGCCGCGCCCACTCCGACGCGTGTCTGATAAAGATCCCCTCCAATATCGTTTAATCCCGTCTCAAGTTCAGGAACAATTGGCCAAAATGCTCGAAAAGCCGCCGGGACCACCGGGACATAATTAAAAGCGGCCGCGACGTTGCCGATCCGGGTTTGCAGCAGGTTAGCCTCCGCGAGCAGGGCGACCCACTCCGCGCGGACGTCCTTGGCGCGTTGCTTGGCGCGGCGTTCCTTGGCGCCGACGAACTGGACGGGCGCAGCCGGGAAAGGGTGAAGCTGGGCCACGCCGGTCAGGGCGCGAAGCCGCTCTCCACGGCCGCTGAGGTCGACGTTCGCGGAACTGGCCGCCACCTTCGGTTCGCGCGAAACATTACGCTCTGCAGCTGGCGCACGCTCTCCCCCGGAAAGCGGCGTTCTCACGTGCTTCATGGAGCCCCATCAGGCGACACCATGTGCCCGGCTGCAAAACCTGCCAGGAATTTCACACGAACACCATCTCCGTCCCGGCGGCCTTGGTGGCAAGGGGCGCAGGGTTCGAGGGCGAGAACAGCGATCCAGCTTTGCAGGCTTCGGCTTCCAGGCGTCGACGAAGGCCCTGCTTCCCTCAGAGGTCCCCGCCGAGCGCCTTTGCCACGCCGCTCCTTGAAGATCGCCCGCATCACCCACCGCTTCCCGGCCCCATGGACTGGAGCCCTGGCGCCAGCGCCTTCGCGCCCATCACATCCGCCTCGTGCTCCAGCCCTGCGTCATCATTGACCCGCACCCCATCCTTCATCTGCATCGTCGGCTGCACCCTCCCCTGCGCCTGCTGCACGACGTGCCAGGCTTCATGGGGTAGATGCCGTTCCTGTCCTGGAGCGATGTGGATGTCGCGACCCTGCGCGTAGGCCAGGGCGTTGAGTTGCGCCGGCTGGTCGGAATTGTAGTGAACCCTCACGTCGTCGAGGGAGAGGCCCGACAGCGTTTCCACCCCGGACTTGAGCGCGTCGGGCAGGCCGCTGTCGTTTCGCGTGGGTTTGGCGCCGTCGGACCTCATCTGCAACGCCACGTTCTCTGGGCCCTGGCCTTGCGCAGACCTGGATTTGGCCTGCAGCGGCTCATCTTCCTGGGCGCCCTCCAACTGGGCTATCTCGGGGGCTCGAAGCATCTGGAGTTTTTCGTCCTCCGGACCCCCTTTGAACTGGGCCGCGAGCGAACCATTCCCCCGCATGCCCTGAATCAGCGGCGCGAGGGCCAAAGCCCGAGGGCTGAGATCGACGGCCGCCCGGGCCTTCGACTGATGTGGTTCCGGCTCCGCGGCAGGTCGTCGCCCGCTCTTTTCGGCGTTATTCTCCCAAGTTCGTTCCATATCTTCCCCAGCCATATCGTCCTTGAGAGCCGCACGGCGAATTGTTCACGCAGCGCATCGGACGGCAACCACTCCGAGTTCTTCCCCTCGCTCCCGCCTTCCCTCGCCATCCATCAGCGGGACCGCCATCGGAAAGGGAGAGAGCGGCGCGATACCCCTGTAGCGGGCTCAGAAGTTGCGAGAGAGACTGGCCACCGGCTCGCGCCCGCGATGTCGCGCGCGCCCAGCGGCGGCGGCCCCAGCACAGTCTGGGTCGCCGCCGACGCGAGGGGATCAGGCCGGTCTTCGCGTCAAGGAAAAGTCTCGCCGGCGTAGGATTTCTTGCGGCGAACCTGCGCCCGCCAGGAGTCCGAACTGAGCTTGGTGAAGGTCGCCATTTTCGTGCGCGCTCCGTGTGCACCTAGCGATCGAAAGGCAGCGAAAAACGTCGTGGAATGGCGTAAAAATGAGTGCGGACACCGCGACCCAACGCATTGAGCTTACCAAAAAGTGAATATATTTCAGTCACATAGATTTTCCATTGCGCCGATGATGGACTGGACCGACCGGCATTGCCGGGCGTTCCACCGCACCCTGACGCGAAGGGCGCTCCTCTACACCGAGATGGTCACCGCCCAGGCGGTGCTCCATGGCGACCGCACGCGCCTGCTGGGCTTCGATCCGGTCGAGCATCCGGTCGCCCTGCAGCTTGGCGGCAGCGATCCCGCCATGCTCGCCCGGGCCGCGCGGATCGGCGAAGATTGCGGGTACGACGAGATCAACCTGAACGTCGGCTGTCCCTCCGACCGGGTGCAGAGCGGCCGCTTCGGCGCCTGCCTGATGCTGGAGCCGCAGTTGGTGGCCGAGTGCATGGCGGAGATGATCGCTGCGGTCTCGGTCCCGGTGACCCTGAAGTGCCGGATCGGGGTGGACGACCAGGACCCCGAGCAGAGCCTGTTCGCGCTGGTGGACGCCTGCGCCACGGCGGGGATGACGACGGTGGCGGTCCATGCCCGCAAGGCGTGGCTGCAGGGCCTGAGTCCCAAGGAGAACCGGGACATCCCACCCCTGGACTATCCCCTGGTCTACCGCCTGAAACGCGAGCGGCCGGAGCTGACTATCCTGATCAACGGGGGGATCGCCGACCTGGATCAGGCCGCAGCGCATCTGGAGCATGTCGACGGGGTGATGCTCGGCCGCGCCGCCTACCATGACCCCGGCCTGCTCGGCGAGGTGGACGCGCGGCTGTTCGGCGAGGGTCGGTCCATGGATTCGGCTTCGGCGGTGGAAGCCTATCGGCCTTATCTGATCGCGCGGCTGGCCGAGGGCGTCCCGATGGCGGCCATGACCCGCCACATGCTGGGCCTGTTCGCCGGCCGTCCCGGAGCGCGGGCATGGCGGCGCACCCTGACCACGGGGGCGGTGAAGCCCGGCGCGGGGCTGGAGGTGCTGGACCTGGCCCTGGATGAGATCACCCGCGCCGCCGAACGGATCGAAGCCGCGGCCTGAAAGCCCGCTCTAGGCTGGAGTCGGCGCATCCTCCGCCGCGCCGGCACGGCCGGGCGTGCGCCGTTCGCCAAGCACCACGGTCAGGCTGCCGGCCAGGATCAGCACCCCGCCGAGGGCCGCTATCCATGTCGGCCGGTCATGAAAGGCCAGCAGGCCCAATGCCGATCCGACCAGCGGCTCGACGTTGATGAACACCCCGGCCGCCGCCGTGGAGACCCTGGGGGCGCCGAGTTGCCAGCACACCGTCGCCGCGACGGTGGACAGGATCCCCTGCCCCACCAGTCCGATCCAGGCCGTCACGCCCAGGTCCAACCGGGGCAGTCCGTGCAGGCCCACCACCAGCGGGACCAGGATCACCGCCGCCAGCACCACCGATACACAGGCGGCGTCGACCGGACCGGCCGGTATCCTGCGGGTGGCGAACAGCCACCCCAGGAACACCGGCAGCGATACCAAACAGAGGAATACGCCCAGCACCGAGGCCTGGCCGGGCTTGCCGGCGATCAGCATGGCGCCCAGCGTCGCTCCCGCCACGCCCAGCCACGCCAGCGGTCCCACCCGTTCGCCGGTCACAGCCGCGCTCACCGCGATCAGCGCGGGCATGGCGCCGACGAGCAGGGCGGTGACGGTCACGCTGCTTCGCGACAGGCCCTCGAACTGGACCAGGAAGCCGATGGCGTAGCAGAGACCCGCCGTCAGGGCCGCCGGATGCCGGAGCAGGCGGCGCGTCTCCGGCCGGCGCAGCGTCACCGGCGCAGCGACTGCGGCGGCCACCAGGAAGCGCAGCAGGATCATGTGGGCGGGGTCGGTCGCCGCCAGGGCCATCTTGCCGAACGGCAATCCCAGCCCCCAGCAGAAGCCGGAGGTGAACAGACAGAGATAGGGCCACAGCGACATGCGACGGGTCGTGCCCGTCGCCGGCCCCGCTGTCAAAGGACCGCTGCAAGCAGCAACCTTGGCGCCATGTCAGGTGTTTGGGAGTTGTGGGGCCGGAAGGGCCGCGCGCATCTGAAAGGTCCGCAGGAACAGGACGCCAGGACCTCCACGCCTATTTCAGGCCGGAGGTCCTCAGCGCGGTACACGTCAGATCACGCGCATTAAAAGCAGCACGATCACGATAACCAAAACAATGCCAATGCCACCACTGGGATAGTAACCCCAAGAGCGGCTATGTCCCCAACTCGGCAACGCACCGAGCAAGGCCAGAATCAAGATGATAATCAGGATGGTTCCAAGCATGACGGTCGCCTTTTCTTGCGCCGCTGCGAGCGACGGGGATCTGTTATCTCCCGTTACTGAACGGTGCGGACGGAACGAAGTTCCGCTCCACGTCCAGACCGCATGCTTCAAAGGTAGGGACGCGTCCCGGCGAGGATCGCGCCCGATCTGTTCCAGACAGCCGTTCGGTCTTCAGCCCCTTCAGGGCATGAACAGCGTCGCCGGATGTTCCAGCAGGGCCCTGACCGCCTGGATGAACTCCGCCGCGTCGTAGCCATCGACCACGCGGTGATCGAAGGACGAGGACAGGTTCATCATCTTGCGCACGACAATCTGGCCGCTCCGGACCACGGGGCGCTCGATGATCTTGTTCGGGCCGACGATGGCCACCTCGGGATGGTTGATCACCGGGGTGTGGGCTAGCCCGCCCAGCGGCCCGAGGCTGGTCAGGGTGATGGTCGAGCCCGACAGCTCATCCTTGGTCGCGGTCCCCTTGCGGGTCGCCTCGGCCAGGCGGGTGATCTCGCTCGCCAGCGCCCAGACGTCCAGCGCCTCGGCGTGGCGGATCACCGGCACGATCAGCCCATTGGGGGTCTGGGTGGCCATGCCCAGGTGGATCGCACGATAGCGGCGCACGATCCCCGCCTCGTCGTCGAAGCGGGCGTTGATCTGCGGGAAACGCGGCAGCGCCTTGGCCAGGGCGGTGATCAGGAACGGCAGCAGGGTCAGCTTGGGCTGGTCCATCCGCCGCGTGGCGTTGAGGTGGACGCGCAGATCCTCCAGCTCGGTGACGTCGCACTCTTCGATATAGGCGAAGTGCGGAATGCGCCGCTTGGCCTCCGACATCTTCTCCGCGATCTTGCGGCGAAGGCCGATGACCTTGATCTCCTCGATTTCGTCGCGCAGGATCGGCCGCGATGGAGCGGAGCCCGCCTTGGCCCCGGCGACATAGGCGTCCCAGTCCTCGCGGGTGATGCGCCCTTCCGGACCGGTGCCCTTCACCGCACCCAGGTCGATCTTGGCTTCGCGGGCGCGGCGGCGGATGGCGGGCGACGTC
>JBARAK010000456.1:0-3326 GCA_049791955.1 Caulobacteraceae bacterium | reverse complement strand
GTATTTGACACCGGCGTCGGAGCTGTCGGTCCAGGAGGTGAGCTTCTCAGAATGCACGCTGGCCGGTGCACCGGACTTTGCCGGAAAGGTCAGCTCCCATGGGCCGGTGACGGGCTCAGTCTTTGTCGCGACGACAACAGGCTCAGAGCGCGACGAAGCTGAAGACGTGTGGCGGAAGATGATGAAGACGGACTCGCGCTCGTCGAGCTTCAGCGGCACAGTAGTGAAGCCGTTGGCTGAGGTTGAGGAGATCTCTTCTTCCTTGCCGGTCATCGGACGCCATAGCTGAACATCCTTGCCGCTTACGCGAAAGCGTGCGTCGACAGTCTGCGGAGCGTCAGCCTGGTTGGCAATATAGTAGATGTCGGCGTCCGAGGTGCGACGGTGCGCCCAGACCGGAGCAGCTTCAAGCGTGGTGCCGGAGGCGAAGTCCTGCGGGTATTTGAGACGGGTGAGGACATCGTCGAGAGTAAGGCCCCAGTAAGCCATGCCCTTCCCGTAGACATGCTGGATGTTGGTGATGCCGTCCATATCTCCCCAGACGGCGGTGGCCATCGCCTGAATTTCGTTGTCGGATTTTGGATAGTCCCGAAGACTGGGGGAGCGTGTGGGACGAGGGCCGACGATGGTAACTCCGGCAGCGACAAGCTCCTGGATCTTATGCAGAACCTCCGGTGTCATCAGCTTTGTGGGCGGCAGCACCAGAACGCGGTAGCTCATGCCGTCGGCAAGCGTGAGGCGGCCGTCAGCACTTACGCTGGTCTTATGCAGAAGCGCGTCGGTGTTGAGGTAGTCGTAGTCATATCCTTTGGGTGGTGCGGGCAGAAGACCAGCTCCCCAAAAAGGCATGGTGGACGGCGCACCTTCAGGAAGCAGATAGGCGAGATCCATAACGGGGCTGCCCTGCTGCATCATCCACGAGATGCGTGAGACGTAGGTCATGAAGGGCTTGGCCTGCTCGGCCCACGTGATGTTGCGATTGATGTGAGTACCGACCATGGTGTTGCCGGGCTTGGTATCGAGCGGTTGCTGCGCCGAGGTGTGAAAGACAAGGCGGTTGACGCCCTGCGCAAACCAGTAGTCGGCTACTTTTTTGAGCGTATAAGGAGACTCATATCCGCCGCCGGTAAAGGACTCGGTCGCGACGAGAGGCTTGCCATAGATATGAGCCGCTGAAGCCGCACCACGGACATCGACGAAGTACATCGACTCGGGATGCAGGGCGTGAACCCAGAACTCGGCCATGGGAATGTCGACCTTGCTCTTGTTGAGCAGCGTATCTTCAGGGATTTCGAGAGCGACGCCGGAGGCCTCGGAGTAGGCCTGCATGCCTTTCTTCTTCAGCTCGCTGTCCATCACGCCGTAGAAGTTGTCGGCGAACATGTCGGCGAGAGTACGGCGAAAATCCCAAAGAAAGCGGTCGCTGACGTCGGCGCTTTCGACGACGTGTCCGGCGAGCACAGGCATATAAGGTGTGGGGTCGTAGCCGCGGCGCTGGCGGAACTGGGCGATCATCTCGTCGGTCCAGTTCTGCATGCCTGCCTCCCAGCTATCCATGGTCATATAGCGGAGGGTTGAACTGAGATCGCCGAGGTGCTCCTGAATGGGATCCATATAACCGTGGAAGTAGCCTTCCACATACTTCGCAGAGAGCTTGTCAACCTCATAGCCGAGGCCGGCTGCGGTTGCGGGACGATTCTTCGCTCCGGTGAGCGAGTAGCCCATGCGCAGGATGGTCCACTTGCCGGAGGGAGCCTGCCAGTGGAGAGTGCCGTCCTTGTCGAGCTTGCTGCTGAGGTCGATGACATCGCCGCGCGCGATCTCCGAGGCTTTAGAGGCCTCTGGAGTCGGGGTGAGATCGTAGCGGTTCATCAGGCTGCCAAAGGCTCCCTGATCCTCCCAGCGATTGACGCGTGCGTCGGAGTAGAGAATGGCTTCGGTGAGGGTGTACTCGGTCGCAGGAACGGCGGTGCCACCCGCAATGACAGCAGCGGGACGCAGGCCCGCACCGTCGAGCTCGATGCGGAAGAACTTTGCCGTAGCGGCAGGGAAGGCGAAGGTGCGTACGGGCGCGCCATGATATCCCTGAGGTCCGGGCGTGACCTCGATGGTGCGAAAGTTTGTACCGTCGTCACTGGCGAGAATACGGCCGACGGGGATACCTCCGCGGCTCCCAATGGTGAGAGCGCGTGCGGTGTACGGAGTAGGGAACTCAAACTGCAGCCACGCCGGACCGCTCGGTGCAGCGATGTTGACGGAGGTGTTGAGGCTGCCGTCCAGCAGCGCGGTTGCGTCGATAGGACCTGCACTGGTCGTGACCTTTGGATGAAGGCTGGCCAAGGGAACTTCATCAGCGGGTGTGCGATAGGCGATGAGGACGCTGTCGCGATAGAAGTGCGGAGCATCGCCTGTACGCGGGCCTACCGCGAGATCGCGGACCGGGCCTTCGTTCGAGGGCGGCTCAGGCAGCTTCTCGCTGTAGTCGCGCGGGCCTTCGATATCCGTCTCGCTCCAGACAAGCTTCTTCATCGCCTCTTCGGGTTTAACCCACGGACCTCCAGCCTCGCTCCAGCCAGGCGAACTGAAGATGTCCATCTCAAGACCGAGGCGCTTTGCCTCTTCGGCGGTGTGGTGAACAGCGTGGTACCACTCCGGTGTGCCGAAGTTGATCTTCTTATCGACGGTCTGGCCGCCGCCTGAGGCAACATCAATTAACTGAAAGCCGCCGATGCCGACGCGCTTCATCCACTCAAGATCCTTGGTGATGCCCTCTTCCGTGACATTGCCGTTCGTCCAGTGCCACCAGGTGCGGGGAAGAGCGCTCGCCGGGGGCGTAAGAAATCCCTGCGAGAGTGCATCGCTCGGGTTTTGAGCCCATGCCATGGATGCTGCGGCGATGCTCACCGCAGCCATTGCCAGTACCTTCGACCTGCGCATTGCTGTTCTCCAGGAGTGCTGAGCTGTTCGCTTACTGTTCAGGGTGCAGATGCATCTTCAGGAACTGTAAGTAGATCTCCCAGTCCGACGGCACCATGCCGTGACCCCCGTCGTGCATGTAGTAGCTGAGGTCATGGAATATGGGCTGCTTTGCCGCCGGCCAGACATCAGTGCCGAGGTCAGACTTGCCGAGGAGCTTGTAGACCGGTCCAGCAGCCACGGCTGCAAGAAACTCGCCCTTCGGATCGGACCAGTTGTCTGTGTTCCCGGTCTGCAGGAGCAAAGGACGCGGAGCAACAAGTGCGATGAGCATGTTGGCGTCCATCGGTGCTTTATCCGGGAAGCCCCCGTACTTCGCGTAGTTCTCGGCGAACTGATATGGATAGCGC
>JBARAK010000455.1:0-61663 GCA_049791955.1 Caulobacteraceae bacterium | reverse complement strand
CCCCGAACAGGGCGGCCGTCAGGTCGCTGCCCGCCGCGACCGGGAACTCCCGCTTGAACAGGCGAAGCGACAGCAGGCGCAGGATGCGGCTGTCGTTCAACACCAGCCAGGCCTTCTCCATCGCCTGGACGTAGCGGGGATCGCCCTGGTCGGCCCCCACGATCCACTGGGCGTTGGGCGTGACCACATAGGCGAAGGGGCTGTCCGCCGGACGCCCGGCGATCATGGCGACCGCCTCCGCCAGCGGCGCGGGCGTGAAGCGCAGGCCAAGGAACCAGCGGCGCTCCAGCCGGTCGGCGGGATCGCCGGACGCGGAAGGGGCCCCGAGCATCAAAAGATGACCCCGCTTCCGGCCGAATAGCTGAAGCCGATGTCGCGGTTGAACGGCAGCAGCTTGTTGACGTTCTCGTCGATCCACAGGTCGAGCTCGGCGATGCGGCTGCGGGGGACGAACACGATGTCCTCCGCCGCCAGCGCCACCCGGTCGTCGGCGTCGCCCTCGGAGACGAAGCGGCGCAGGTCGACCGTGCGCAGCATGGCGCCGCCGCCGCCAGGTGGGGGACGCAGGATGATCACCTGGTCCATCCGCGCCTCGGGCAGGAAGCCGCCTGCCAGCAGCACCGCCTCCATCGGGGTCGCGCGTGGCGGCAGGGGATAGACCCCCGGCTTCTGCACCGATCCGCCGACCATCACCCGCGCCGACTTGGCGTCGGTGACCGAGACGTTGACGATGGGCTGGCGCAGATAGGCCGAGGCGGCCTGGGCGATGGCGGCCTGCAACTGGGCCGGCGACAGGTTCTGGGCCAGCACGCGGCCGGCGACCCGAAGGCTGATGTAGCCGTCCGGCCCCACCACGGTCTCCTCGCCCAGTTCGGGCGTGAGCAGGAAATCGACCTTCACCCGGTCTCCCGCGCCCAGCCGGTAAGGCGGCGGCGCGTCGGTCCAGGGCGAGAAGGCGTGGGCGCGGTTCTCACGCGGGCGGATCGACTGGGTGGTGCTGCACGCGCCCAGGCCCACGCCGGTCAGGCCCGCCCCGACCGCGAGGCTTCCGAACGCCAGCACGCCTCTGCGGGTCAGAGCCATCTGTAGAGCGCCTCCGGGATGTAGTAGCCGCGGAAGGTGAAGACGAAGCCCAGAACGTCCCCGCCGGCGGCCAGCACGGTCTCCTTGAGCTGGCGGGCGGCCAGCGCGCGGGTCTTCTCGCCCCGCACCATCAGCACATTGGCGTCGGCCAGGGCGTAGAGCCGCCGGGCCGCGTACTGGCTGAAGTCCCGGCGCGCCACGATCAGGATGCGGTCGAAGTGGGGGGCGATGGCGTCCAGGCTCGCCTGCACCTCGGTCAGCGGCAGGCGCGGGTCGCCGAACGGGGACTTGCCCGCGTCCAGGGTCAGCCAGAGCTTGGGCGTGGCGCTGCGAGCCACGGTCAGGGTGGTGCTGGCGGCCGGCAGGGTGCGCACGGCCGGCGACTTGTCCGACAGCTTGCCGTAGCGGTCCTCGGCGTCGAAATCGACCAGCAAGGTGCGCTGGCTCTGTTCCGCGGCGATGGCGCGGCCAAGCTCCAGGGCGAAGTCGGACTTGCCCTCCAGCTCGGTGGAAGCGATCTGGATCACCTTCAGCAGCCGCCCGTCCACCACCGTGTCCACCAGCAGGGTGGCGAAGCGGCCCACCGCCGCGCGGCCCTCGGGGCTGCGGAAGTTGGACTGCTTGACGTCGAAGTGGGCGAGATTGGGAAGGCGCAGCGCCCGGCCGGCCTCGCCGGGCGTAATGAACACCTGGCGGCCAAGCGTGGCCACCCCGCTGGCGACGGCGGCCATGATGATCCCGAGCATCAGCCCACCGATCAGGACGGTGGAGCGCAGGCTATGGGCCTTTGCGGGCGGCTCCGGCGGCTGGATCACCCGGAAACCGCTGTCGCGCAGGCCCTGGGCCTGGTCCCGCAGCGCCGCCCCGGCCTGGCTGACCGAAAGCTGGCGATAGATGCCGTCCACCACGTCGCGCTGGCGCTGAAGGTCGCGGATCTGGCCGGAGACGTCGCGGAGCTGGGCGATGCGGGCCTGGGCGTCGGCGATCTGGCGGCCCAACTCGGCGATCTCCTGGACCAGGGACTGACGCTCGATCTTCAGGTTGGACAGGCGGCTGTCGAGCTGGTCAAGCACCGGGTTGCGCTGGGAACGGTCGGTGTAGAACTTGTCCTTGGTGTTCTGGTCGACCTGGGCCTGGGCGGCGGCGATCTTGGTGTCCAGCTCCTTCAGGCCCGGCCACTTCTCGGTGTACTGCGCCGCCATGTGGGCGCGGTCCTGGCGCAGGCGCAGCAGGGTGTTGCGGGAATCGTCGTTGGCGATGGCGTTGGTGGTGTCGCGGCTCTGGAACACCTGGGCCGGAGTCGAGGCGACCCCCTTGCTGGTCGCGGCCAGCTCGGCGTCGGCGGCGCTCATGCGCTCGCGGGCCTGGCTCATCCGCTGGGTCAGGTTGTCGAGCCGGTTGTTGGCCAGCTGGGTGTCCTGGCCGATGTCGATCACGCCGTTGCGGGCCCCGACCTGCTGGATGCGCCGGTCGATGTCCTGGAGCTGGTCGGCGTAGCGGCGCAGCTGCTGGTCCTGCGAGCCATAGGCCGGGTCCAGGAACATGGCCGCGCGCCGCTCGCCGAACGCGGTGATCAGGGCCTGCAGCGCCTGGGCCGACAGCTCCCGGTTGGGGGCGGTGAAGCTGACCTTGATGACATTGGAGGTGGTTTCCGAGCTGACCCTGAGCGCCTTCTTGAACCGATCGACCGTATCGGACAGCGGCCGGGCGCCATGATGGTGGATGAAAGGCAGGCCGCCGAGATCAGCCAGCTTGTCCGCCCCCACCCGCCGCACCGCGTCCTCGATGACCGGCTCGCTTTGCAGGATCTGCACGTCCGACTGCACGATCCGCAGGATTTGGTCGTTGCCGGCGGGGCCGGCCGGCCCCTGGGGCGTCAGCACGTCAACGGGATCGGGCAGCGCCAGCAGCAGGCTGTCGGCGGTGTACTGGGGCGGGCTGAGCAGCGCGCCTACGACGCCCAGCGCCAGGCCGGCGGCCACGCACGCCGCCACGATGCGGATGTTGTAGAAGCCCTGGACGAAGACGTCGCGCAGCGAGAACAGGCCGCTCAGCGGCGGCTCAGGACCCGTTGATCCGTTGGTGCCGGCCCCGCCTGCGGATAACGCATTGGAAGCAGGGCTTTGCGCGCCGACCAATGCCATGGGGTGGTAAGCCTCGCCCGCCCTTGAGCCGCCCCTTCATGCACAAACGCCGCCTGGCGACGTCACAGGGTTGCCACCTATTCAACTCCGATTCGGGAGCAGGCCGAAAGCGC
The DNA here is from genome assembly GCA_049791955.1 of Caulobacteraceae bacterium. GTDB lineage: Bacteria > Pseudomonadota > Alphaproteobacteria > Caulobacterales > Caulobacteraceae > CAHJWH01. Next base: position 58,323 of record JBARAK010000455.1, on the reverse strand, counting down.
GACCAAAAGGGCCCAGGCACGCCCGGGTCGCCCGCCCGAGACACGACAATCCCACGCAGCGAGCGCACCTGTGAGGGGCAAGGCTCCCCATGCGGGCTTGATTTTACTAAAATCAATTTATTTTATAAGGGGGGAATATGATTCCAAAATTCATAATCAATCTCAGCGGATTCTTCTACAAAAATTGGATTACGCAGAGCACTTTCCATTTTCAGGACTGACAAGGCGGCCAGCTACGCTTTCAAACTCAGGCTGTCTCTCTCATTACGGGCATACCCCTGGAAACACCCGGTCAAAATTCATTCCGCCCCCTCGCCGGGCGCGCATCTTTACTATCATCACGCCCACTCCGTACATTTAACGGTTTCGCAATCCAAGCGAGAGCCTAATCACCCTATAGTGTTTCTACGGGGTGTTTCGCGTCCGCGCTGACGAGGCTCTCTTCGGAAGGCGCGGTTTTTGACCACACCGCACTCTCGACAGGACCGAGCAAGATGCTTCTGGCCGTCGTCCACAGGGGTCTTTCAAGGCTGCGCCGCCGATGGCCAGCCCGACGGAAGCCTTTGGCCATGGGTTTCCCGTCGCCCGGCGCAGCCTGGGCCAACCAGCGCGGCTCGACGGCGGTGGAGTTCGCCATCGTCAGCCCGATCCTGATCATGCTGCTATTCGGGATCATCGTGTACGGGGGCTATTTCATGCTGTCGCATTCGCTGCAGCAGATGGCCGACGACGCGGCCCGCGCCTCCATCGCCGGCTTGACCGATACGGAGCGCTCATCGCTGGCCCAGACCGCGGTGAACAACGATGTCCAGACCTACAACTACTTCCAGCCCGCGCTTCTCCAGGTCAACTTCACCGACCAGAACCAGGTCCTGACCATCAAGCTCACCTACAACGCCTCGAACAGTCCGTTCTGGGCGCTCAGCGGCCTGGTCCCGATGCCCTCCTCCACCCTGGTGAGCAGCGCCTCAGTGCAGATCGGGGGATATTGATGCCGTGGCCGGGGGGGGGGCGGGCGCTGCGAGCCTGGTCGGGGGATAAACGTGGCGTCACCGCCACCGTCGTCGCCCTGTCCTTCTTCGCCTTGGTCATGGCCGGGGCGTTGTCGATCGACCTCGGGTCGATCTTCCTCAATGCGCGCCAGTTGCAGGGCGTCGCCGACCTGGCCGCCATGGCGGCCGCCCAGGGCCTGACCAGTTCCACCACCGAAGCCCAGGATATCCAGAACGCCCAGACCGCCGCGGTGAACACCGTGGCGCTCAACCCGTGGCCCTTCACCAATCCGGGGACGGCGAGCGGAACCCCCGTCGTGGCCACCACCGTCACCCCAGGCGTCTACAATCCCACCCCCACGGAAGCGGCCAGCCAGCGCTTCACCGCCAACACCACCGCCCCGAACGCGGCCCGGGTGACCCTGACCGCGCCTGTCCGCCTGCTGTTCATCGGCGGCTTTCTCGGCAACCCCACCTTCCACATCACCCGGACCGCCACGGCCGCCTCGACCCAGTTGGCCGCCTTCTCCATCGGCTCCGGCCTGGCGTCGGTTGACGGCGGACTGGCCAACTCGCTGCTGCAAGCCCTGACAGGGAGCAGCGTCCAGCTCTCGGTGATGAACTACAATTCCCTGGTCGGGGCCCAGGTGGACCTGTTCACCTATCTGAACGCCCTCTCCACCCGGCTGAACCTGACGGGGGGCAGCTACAACAGCCTGCTGGCGGGTACGGTCTCCATGCCCACCGCCCTGGCCGCGCTGGGCGACGCGCTGGGGGCCCAGGGCCAGACAGCCGCCGCCACGGCGGCGAACCAGTTGGTGGGGATCAGCGCCTCGGCGCCGGGCGTCCAGCTCTCCGCCCTGTTCAACCTAGGTCCCTACGGCAACCAGGACCATGGCAGCTTCTCCACCGGCGGGGCGGCGGTATCCCTCAACGCGATGTCGATGGTCAGCGCCCTGCTGACCGCCGCCAACGGCCAGCGGCAGCTTCAGCTCAACCTTGGGGTCAGCGTCCCCGGCGTGCTCAGCGTCCAGGCCTATCTCGCCATCGGCCAGCGCCCGAGCAACTCGTCCTGGCTCACCATAACCCAGAGCAACAGCGTCATCGTGAGCACGGCCCAGATGCGCCTCTACCTTGTGGCCAGCGTCCTGCCCTCGGGTTCGCTCCTGGGCAATCTAGGCTTGGCCCAGATCAATCTGCCGGTGTTCGTCGAGCTCGCCTCGGCCGAGGCCAAGCTGGCGTCGATGCAGTGCTCCAGCGACCCGACCCAGCAGTCGATGACCCTTTCGGTAATGCCGAGCCTGGGCACTCTGGCCATCGCCCAGGTCAGCAATCCCGGCAGCACCCTCCAGAACTTCGCCAGCCCGGTATCCCTCACGCCAGCCTCGCTTCTGAGCCTGCTGGAAGGCCTGATATCCGCGACCGTGTTCGCCGACGTCACCCTCGGCGGCGGCAGCACCGGATGGCAGACGGTCAGCTTCACCGGGACCGACATCCAGAACAACGCGATGAAGAGCGTCTCCACCAACAACCTGGCCCAAGCCACCGTCGCCTCGCTCCTCACCAACACGTCGATCACCGCCAATGTACTGGGCCTTCCCCTCGGCCTGTCGTTCGGATCCAGCGGCCTGCAGCAGGCGCTGCTGGCCCTTCTCTCACCCGTGGCGGCGGCGTTGGATGTGGTGGTCAACGAACTCACTGGCCTGCTCGGCGTGCAGCTTGGGCAGGCCGACGTCTGGGCGGACGGGCTGCGCTGCCAGGGTGCGGCCCTGGTCGCGTGACCCATCCCGGCCACGCTCCGTCGATCATCCGCCTCCCGCGCCCAACTACCCCTTGCGCACCTCTCCGACCAAGGCTATAGCCCCCGCCTTCCCTCGCTGATCCGCGGTAGCTCAGCGGTAGAGCAATCGGCTGTTAACCGATTGGTCGTAGGTTCGAATCCTACCCGCGGAGCCAGCGCCCTTTGTTTTCAAAGGGTTTTGGGAAAATCGCCCCTCGCGCCCTCAAATTTGGAGGGCGCGCGCCCTCAAAGTGGAGCGGGCTCGGGATGGATTTCTGTGGACGCGGACGGTCTCCCTGTGGCCGCTAAAACACAGCAAACGCACTACCCTCGATCGTTGGTAGGAACGCTTCGCTGGCCTCCCCTGGCCGTTTGATCCGGCCCTCCATCTCCCGCTGGTGCGCCCGAGGCCACGCCTCGTGGCGCTCACTCGATCAACGCGTTCTTGAGCAGCTAGGTGGGCCCACGCGGAGCGCGACATTCAGGATGCTGGACGCCCACTCAGGGATTCGAGTTTGAGTCGTCACCCTGGCGCTCGGCGTGACAGCGTCGCAAGGCGCTCACCGCTTTGGGCAGAGCTCGCTGACGAATTCAGGCCGACGTGTCGCCAGGCGCCGCTTCGAGCGCCGAAAGGACTGCGTCGAGCAGCCCAGGAAAGCGCTTGTCGAGTTCCGCGCGTCGCAGCGCGTTCATGTGCGCGACACCCTCGGTTCGGGTCCACACCAGCCCCGCCTCTCGCAGGACGCGGAAGTGGTGAGAGACGCTGGACTTGGGTCGCCCGCCATCGAGCGCGTTACAACTGGCCTCATCCGTTTGGCCGAGCCTCTGCACGATCTCCAGGCGCACCGGGTCGCTCAGCGCGTAGAACAGCTGTTCAACGCTGACCTCGGTCATGGCGGGGTGTTTTATAGCTCGCACTCCCACGATGTAGCAGCCCGGAAGCCGTTTCGCCATCGTTCTATTGTATTCGAACTTACGAAGATATAGAGGGGCCGTCATCGCCTTCAGGAGCCTACGAATGCCGACCCTCTTCGACCCCTTCAGCCTCAAGGGCGTGACCCTGCGCAACCGCATCGCGGCCTCGCCCATGTGCCAGTACATGGCCAAGGACGGGATCGTCACGGACTGGCATGGGCCACACTACGCCGGGCTGGCGCGGGGCGGGGTGGGCCTGGTGATCCTGGAAGTCTGCGCGGTTTCCGAAGAAGGCCGAATCACGCCGGCCGACGTCGGCATCTGGAGCGACGCCCAGGCCGAGGCTCTCCGTCCGATCGTCCAGTCCATCAAGGCCGCAGGCGCGACGCCGGGCATCCAGATCGGCCATGCCGGCCGCAAGGCCAGCGCCAACCGGCCCTGGGAAGGGGACGACCACATTCCCGATGGCGATCCGCGCGGTTGGCCCACGCTCGCCCCCTCCGCAATCGCCTTCGGCGGTGACCTGCCAAAGGTCCCGGCGGTCATGACCAAGGCCGACATCCTCCGAATACAGCAGGACTTCGTCGCCGCGGCCGAGCGGGCCCGTGACGTCGGCTTCGAATGGCTCGTGCTGCACTTCGCCCACGGCTATCTCGCCCAGAGCTTCTTCTCCGCCCACTCCAACCAGCGGGAGGACGAATACGGCGGAAGCGCCGAGAACCGTGGCAGCTTCCTGATCGAGACACTGGCCGCCGTGCGCGAGGTGTGGCCAGAGGACAGGCCCCTCACCGCCCGCTTCGGTGTGATCGAGTTCGACGGCCGCGACGAGGAGACCCTGGCGGAATCGATCGCCCTGGTCGGGCGCCTCAAGACCGAAGGTCTCGACTTCATCGACGTGAGCATTGGCTTCTCGACCCCATCCGCGCAGATCCCGTGGGGCCCCAGCTTCATGGCAGAGACCGCGGCGCGGGTCCGCACTGAGACCGGCCTGCCCGGCTCCACCAGCTGGTTCATCAGCGAGCCCGCACAGGCCAACGGGCTGATCGAAAGCGGCCAAGTGGACCTAGTGATGCTGGCGCGGCCGCTGCTGGCCGATCCGCACTGGCCGTACGCAGCGGCGAAGGCGCTCGGCCTGGAGAATCCTGCCTGGGCCACCTTGCCACCGCCCTATGCCCACTGGCTCGCGCGCTACCGCACCAGCTGATCCTTGACGGCGCGCCTAGACGCCTCGATCCGGGGTCTCTGGCGCGCAATCCGTTTCCACCTCGCCGAGCCATCCGCCGGCGCCCCGCTCCCTTTCCCAGGACCGCTCCATGACTTCTGTCACATCCAGCGGCAGCCTGCCGATCCAGACGTCCGGGCGCGAATGGCTGGCGGTCGCCTCGGTCGCGCTCGGCACCTTCGCGCTCGTCACCAGCGAGTTCCTGCCGGTTGGCCTGCTGACCAAGGTCGCGGCGGATCTCCACTCCTCCGAAGGCTTAACCGGGCTGATGGTCACCACGCCGGGCATGGTCGCCGCCATCGCCGCGCCGGGTGTGATGCTGGGGGCCGGGCGGCTCGACCGCCGGATCATCCTGTGGATCCTGAGCGCGATCCTCATCGCGTCCAACGCCACCGTCGCCTTGGCGCCGAACCTCCCAGTCCTGTTGGCGGGCCGGGTCCTGCTCGGCATCGACGTCGGCGCATTCTGGGCGATCAGTAGCGTGATCGCGGTGAAGATGGTGCCGCAGGCCTCCGTCGGCCGCGCGAACGCGATCATCTTCGCCGGGATTTCCGTCGGCACGGTGATCGGGGTTCCGGCCGGGGCGCTCATCGGCGATGCGTTCGGCTGGAGGGCTGCGTTCGGCGGCGTGGCCAGCTTCGGCGCCGTGGTTCTGGCCGCGCAGCTGATCTTCCTCCAGCGCCTGCCGCCCAGCGAGGTGGTCAGCGTCCGGCACCTGATTGCGCTGTTCGCCATCCCCAAGGCCCGCCTCGGGCTATTGGCGATCCTCCTGGTGATCACCGGTCAGTTCGGCGCCTACACCTACATGGGAGCCTTTCTGGAGCATGTGACCCATACCTCTCCGGCGCTCCTCTCCGCCCTCTTGCTGGGGTACGGCGTCGCGGGCTTCATCGGCAACTTCATCGGCGGCGCGGCGGTGCAGCGGAATGCGCGCTGGACCCTGGCTGGAGCGGCCCTGCTGCTTGGCGGCGCTGTCATCCTCCTGCCTGTCATCGGTCAGCTGGCGGCGTTCGCGGCGATCCTGATCATCTTGTGGGGCTTTGCCTTCGGAGCGTTGCCGATCGCCATGCAGGGCTGGATGCTAAAGGCCGCGCCCGACGAGATGGAAAGCGCCAGCGCCATATTCATCTCAGTGCTGCAGATCGGGCTCGCCTCCGGGGCCTTCCTGGGCGGCGTCGTGGTCGACCACCTTGGCCTGGCCGCCACCCTAATCGGTTCTGGAAGCGCCGCCCTGGCCACGGCGGCCCTGGTTTGGGTCTTCGGCCGCGACCGCGACCCAAAACGCACTCACAGATGATTGCCGAGGGGCCGCGATCCCCCCCCCGGCGATGTCGCCCGCCGCTATCCCTGAACCGTCACCACGATCTTCCCGACCTGCTGGTTGGACTCCATGTATCGATGGGCCTCAACTATGTCTTCGAAGTCGAACGTCCGGTCGATCACCGGCTTGAAGTGTCCCGCTTCGATTTCCTTAAGCACGAACTGTTTGCCCTTCGCCAGCCTGGCGGGGTCACGGGTCATGAAGGGCAGGGTGAAGGCATGGATCTCCAGGTTGCGAGCCAGCGCCTTTTCGAGCGGGTACGGGGTCGGGTCGGCCGTCATGATACCGTAGGGCACCAGCACGCTGTTCTCTCCCAGCGCGTCCACCAGGGTCTCCACGCCGGGGCCACCGATCGGATCGAAGGCGAGCCGCGCGCCTTCGCCCCCAGTCAGCCGCCTCACCTCGGTCGCGAGGTCCTGCTCTTCAGTCACGACGACATGGGCCGCGCCCGCCGCCAGCAAGGCGGCCCGCTTGGATGCCTTGCGCGTCGCGGCGATGGGTATGGCGCCCAGGCTTTTGGCGATCTGGATCGCGCCGAGCCCGACGCTGCTCGAGGCGGCCGTAACGATGACCGCTTCGCCGGCGGAGAGCCTGCCATATTCGACCAGGCCGCCATAGGCGGTCAGGTACTGCATCCAGATGGACGCCGCCTCCGGCAGGGAAAGCGATTCCGGATGTTTCACGACGGCGTCGGCCGGGACGATGGCGACCTCGCCATAGACCCCATATTGGTTCAGGGAGAAGGCTGGGATCGTGCTGACGATGTCGCCAGGCTTGAAACCGGTCACTCCCTCCCCGACCGCGTCCACCTCGCCCGCGGCCTCGTAGCCCAACCTGGCGGGCAGGACCGGCGTTTCCGGATAGATCCCGCGACGAAACATAGACTCGGCCCGGTTGAGCCCCAGCGCCCGCACCCGAATACGGACTTCACCCGGCTGCGGCCCGCCGATGTCAAGCTCATCGAATTGAAGGACCTCAGGCCCACCGACGCGGTGGAAACGAACTATACGGACCATGATCCCTCCTCGGACGGCAGAAGCGCTTTAGCTCTTCTCATCACCGCCCACTCAAATCCATGCTGTTTACCCCACCCCATCGAAGTCCGTCAGCGAAGGTCGGCGTTCATCGCTTCTGGTCCCCTCTCTGATCGGCGGCTGACCCCTCCGCTCACGTCCGCCTAGTCTGGTGAGAGCGGCGCGTAGTGGACGGGCTGCCGGACATAGCCTGAACCTTGGCAGCTTCTGATCCACGACTCCGTAAATTGGGCGTCAACCGCCGCTTCAGGTCTAGATTCTCGGCGATGAACATTTTCTCCTGTCGCGATCACTAACCGGCGGTCGGACCCGCTGCGTCGCCTTTCTGAAACTACAGCTATCATCTGTCTGTACACGTTACGTGGTAGCTTGGCCGTCGGACCGGTTTGTGTGGGGTCCAGGCCGCAGCGCCAACGCGAGTGAGCTTCAGGGGATGAATGTGCGAGCGTCAGAGGTTCACGAGCCGACCACCAAAGCCTCCACCGGCAATCAGGGCGATCTCCGGGCGCAAGGAAGTTCGACAACGCCCGCGGACCTTTGGCCCGTCCAACTTGGCCGAGTGGAGGCGGGAGGCCGCCCCGTTCCCATCAAAGAAGCCTACAACTACTCGCTCGGCGCCGTGGAGCGCGGGATATCTCAAAGGCAGCTCTTCAAAAGCAGCTACATCGACGAGCGCACCCAGGAGCGAATATCCCTCGCCCAGATCGTGCTGCTCAACATAACGACGATCTTGGACACCGACGATTTCTTGTTGGGTCTAGGGAAGCGCCCACTCGCTCCAAGTCATTTGCCGCTGATGCTCAGGATCATGATCGGCTGCAATACACTCGAACGGGCCCTGGAGAGCCTGGTCCGATTCCACAAGATGGAGGGTCCGATCGGGCTTGAGTTACGTCGCGACAATTTGGGCGTGTCCTTGATCGTCAGCTGTGACGATGACTTCGGGTTCGAGCGCGCGCCGCTCATTGAAGACTACTACCTCAGCACGCTCAACGGCGCCCTCACCTACTTCCTCGGCCGCCGGTTCCCCGCCACCATGGTGACCAGTCGCAATCGCGGCTTGAACCAAGGGGACCGTCACTGGTCTCTGGAGGTTCCTATTCGGCTAGGCGGTTTCGCCGCGCTGCATTTCCCAACGTCGCTGCTTGCCGAGGAGCGCCAGGGGAATGTGGCTGACGACATCTGCTGGGTCACCCTTGAGCAACGCCTCTCCATCGATCGGGTTTTGACGCCCGGAAACAGCCGGCCTCCCATCTCGACGCGGCTGCTCAACACTGATGCTCTTTGCGCCGAACTCGGCATCAGCCCCGCCACGTTCAGGCGCAGAAACACGGCATCAGGGCAAAATTTCCGCCGCTTCCGTGAAGAGACCCTCGTGGAAGCGAGCCTCGGGCTGCTGGCAGATGAAACGCGCAGCGTCACCTCGATCGCGGCCCATCTGGGCTATGCCGACGTGCGAAGCTTCCGGCGGTTCATCAAAGGCGCCACTGGCCTGACCCCTGATCAGCTCCGCAGCGAAGCCGTGGTGTCGAACCTGCGGACCCAACAGCCCGAGGTTCTTGCGCGCATCATGGACATCGCGACGCGACTGAGCGTCTGAGCGAAACTGTTCCCCCAACGTCCGAGCTTGAGCGAAGTCGTCAGCTTGTCCGCTTTTGGATCCTCGATAAATTTTGCGGGTCTTGACCAAACGACCCGTCGCACTGCGGAAGGGCTGCAGGGCTAAGACCGCAGGAACAGTCGAGCACTAAGGTCTCGATTATTTTTTGTGCATTTGAACAAACATCGCAACCTTTGAGCAAAACCATGTCGACACACTCTGATCGAGAAATTTCCACCGCGTCCCGGCGCGATATGCTGGTCGGCGCGGCTGGTTTGATCACGGCCTCGGCTGTTGGCGTGCCGGCCCTGGCCACGGGTGCGAAGTCCGCCGGCCCCAAGACCCCCCATTCAGCAGGAGTGAACAATATGTCGTTCATCAAGACCAAGGACGGAACCGAAATCTTCTACAAGGACTGGGGCCAAGGGCAGCCCATCGTCTTTCACCATGGCTGGCCGCTGTCGTCCGACGACTGGGATGCCCAAATGCTGTACTTCCTTGAGCACGGCTACCGGGTGATCGCCCACGATCGCCGCGGCCACGGGCGGTCCACTCAGACCTCGAACGGTCACGACATGGATACCTACGCCCAGGACGCCGCGGCTGTCGCCGATGCGCTCGACCTGCGGAACGCGATCCACATCGGCCACTCCACCGGCGGCGGCGAAGTGGCCCGCTATGTGGCGCGCTACGGCAAGGGTCGTGTGGCGAAGGCGGTTCTGGTGAGCGCCGTCCCCCCGCTGATGCTGAAGACCGACGCCAACTCCGGTGGAACGCCTATAGCGGTGTTCGACGGCTTCCGATCCGCCCTGGCCGCGAACAGGGCCCAGTTCTTCCTCGACGTCGCCTCGGGCCCCTTCTACGGCTTCAACCGATCGGGCGCGCAGGTTTCCCAAGGGGTCATCGACAACTGGTGGCGCCAGGGCATGATGGGCGGGGCCAACGCCCACTACCTCGGCATCAAGGCCTTCTCGGAGACCGATCAGACCGAGGACCTGAAGGCGATTACTGTGCCCACTCTGGTGATCCAGGGCGATGACGATCAGGTCGTCCCCTACAAGGACGCGGCGCTCCTGCAGGCGAAGCTGATCCCAAACGCCACCCTCAAGATCTACCCCGGCTATCCGCACGGGATGCTGACGACGCACGCAGACGTCATCAACCCGGACCTGCTGGCCTTCATCAGAGCCTAGTCGCCTCGTAGGCGGAGCGCACCAGCCCCCCAGACGCTCCGCTTGGCGACCGCGGGAGAAGGCGCCCCCCGCTGCCTTCTCCCGCCCCCACGGGCCGCCGGTCGGCAGACGACCGTTGGCGCTTTCCGACCGCAGACCGCCCCACCCTCATCGTCCGCCGTTCCGGCCGCCGATGGCGAGCGCTTGCCCAAATCCTTGGCACTCAGGAGTACGACCATGTCCTTTGACAGCCAAAAGCCCGCGCCAACGACCACGACGGCGGGCGCGCCGGTGATGAGCGACGATCATTCGCGAACAGTTGGACCGGACGGCCCGGTCGTTCTCCATGACGTGTATCTGCTCGAGAAGCTGGCCCAGTTTAATCGGGAGCGGACCCCCGAGCGGGTGGTCCACGCCAAGGGCGGCGGCGCCTTCGGGCGCCTGAGCGTCACCGACGATGTCAGCGCCTTCACCCGCGCCGCCCTGTTCCAGCCCGGGGTCAAGACGCCGATGCTGGCGCGGTTTTCAACCGTAGCGGGGGAAATCGGCTCGCCCGACACCTGGCGCGACCTGCGCGGCTTTGCGCTCAAGTTTTACACGACCGAGGGTAATTACGACATCGTCGGCAATGACACGCCGGTGTTCTTCATCCGCGATGGGATGAAGTTTCCGGACTTCATTCGCTCCCAGAAGCGCCTGCCTGATCGCAATCTCCGCGACGCGGATATGCAATGGGATTTCTGGACGCTCTCGCCAGAGAGCGCGCACCAGGTGGCCTATCTCATGGGCGACCGGGGGCTGCCTGCCAGCTGGCGGACCATGAACGGCTACGGCTCACACACCTACCAATGGATCAACGCCGCCGAGGAGCGGTTCTGGGTCAAGTATCACTTCCACAGCCAGCAGGGCGTGCGGAACCTCACCAACGACGAGGCCGCCGCCCTGGCGGCCAAAGATACAGACCATCACGTGCGGGATCTGTTCGAGGCCATTGCCCGCGGCGACTGCCCGAAGTGGACGGTGTCGGTGCAGATCATGCCCTACGAGGACGCCAGGACCTGCCGCATCAACCCGTTCGATCTGACGAAGGTTTGGCCGCACGCCGACTACCCACTCCACAAGGTCGGTGAGTTCGTCCTCGACAGCAATCCGGAAAACTACTTCGCCGAAATCGAGCAGGCGGCGTTCGAGCCGTCGAACCTTGTCCCGGGGATCGACCTGAGCCCGGACAAGATGCTGCTGGCGCGCGTCTTCGCCTACGCCGATGCGCACCGCTATCGGATCGGTTCGAACTACAATGAGCTTCCAGTCAATCGGCCGCATAGCGAGGTCCACAGCTACGCCAAGGACGGGCGCCTGCGACACTACTTCAAGCCCGGCTCGTGTCCTGTCTACGCGCCGAACTCACTCGGCGGGTTGCAGGCCGATCCCGGCGCCGCCCAGGAATACGGCGGCTGGCGCGCTGACGGTGAACTCGTCCGTGCGGCCTACACCCTAAGGGCGGACGACGACGATTTCAGCCAAGCCGGCGTGCTGGTCCGGCTGGTCTACGACGACGCCCAAAGGGCGCGTCTCGTCCAGACCCTGGCCGGGCAGTTTCGGCAGCTCCGGCGGCAAGCGGTGAAGGACCGCTTCCTCTGGTACTGGACCAACATCGATCCCGGAACGGCCGACAGGGTCCGCGAAGCAGTCAAGGTCGCCTAGATCAGCCGTTCGCTCCCCCCTGCGGCGGAAGCGATATCAAGGAATCAATCGATGATCCTCAACAGACTTCACCTCTCGGCGATCGGGGTCTCGTTTTTGGCGGCCCTCATCGCCACGCCGCTTCGCGCCGCCGAACCCCCGGCAAGCGAACAGCCCTTCCTCACCCAGAACCAGCAGGCGATGGACACCATGATGGCCGGGATGGCGGTTCGGCCGACCGGCGATGTCGACGCCGACTTCGCGGCCATGATGATCCCGCATCACCAGGGCGCCATCGACATGGCGGTGCTCGAACTGCGCTACGGGCGCAATGAGCAGCTGCGCCGGATCGCGCAGGAAATCATCGTCGACCAGCAGCAGGAGATCGCCGCCATGCGGCTGGCCCTCGGCCAGCCGCTGCCGCCGTCCGCGCCAGCCCCTACCCAGGGCGGCGCGATGTCCATGCCCATGCCCCACGACGGCTCCGCCCCTGCGGCTAGCCACACCATGATGGAGACCCCGAAATGACTTTGCCGAAACTCCTGCTGGCTGCCGCCTCCAGTCTGGCCTTCGCCGTCGGCACCGCCGACGCAGGCCAGGCCCCGTTTTCGTCTGCCGCGCCGAATCTGCCGGTCAGCCACACTGACCGGGTCTACGCGGCCGAGCAGTTCTCCAATACGGTGTCGGTGATCGACCCGGCGTCCAACCAGCTCCTTGGCGTCATTCGCCTGGGCGACCCCCAACCCGGGAACTTCAGCCCGCTCTATCGGGGCCAGGTCCTGGTCCACGGTATGGGCTTCTCGCCGGACCGTCGCACCATCGCCGTCGTCTCGATCGGCTCCAATTCGGTGACGTTCATCGACACCCGAACCAACGCGGTGAAGGCAACCACCTATGTCGGGCGTTCGCCGCATGAGGCGTTCTTCACCCCCGACGGCCGTGAAGTCTGGGTCACGGTGCGCGGCGAAGACTACCTCGCGGTTCTGGACGGCCAGACCTACAGGGAGATCGGTCGCATCCACACGCCCAACGGGCCTGGCATGACGATCTTCTCGCCGGACGGAAAATACGGCTACGTCTGCTCGTCCTTCACCCCGCAGCTGGTGGTGTTCGACGTCAAGACCCACGCCGAGGTCGGGCGGGTTCCCCAGCCGAGCCCCTTCTGCCCCAACATCGCGGCCAGCCCGGATGGCGAGCAGGTCTGGTACACGCTGAAGGATGTTGGCAAGACGGTCGTGATCAACGCGCGGCCGCCGTTCAATACGCTGAAGATCCTCGACACCGGGCCGATCTCCAACCACGTCAATTTCGTCGACAATGCAAAGGGCCACTTCGCCTATGTGACGGTCGGCGGCCTGAATGAGGTCCTGGCTTTCCGGCGAGACGACTTCTCGCAGGTGGCCGCCATCCCGGTCGGTAAGCTGCCGCATGGCATCTGGCCATCGGGCGACGGGACCCGTGTCTATGTCGGCCTGGAGAACCAGGACGCCATGGCCGCCATCGACACCCTGGAAAACCGCCTAATCGCGACCATCCCGATCGGCCAGGCGCCGCAGGCGGTGACCTATGTCCCTGGAGCGGCGGCGGCCGATGGCGGGCGGGAGAACCTCCAAGCGCTCGGCTTGGCCGGCGAGGCCGCTCATCTTGAGCTTGGGGCGCCCGGCCATGCGCCGACCACCAGCGTCAGCCTGTTCGATCAAGGTCTCGTGCAGGTCGTTCAGGCCGCCGTCACGGGATTGGAGCCGAAGACCCCCTACGTTCTGGCCTTGGCGCCCGCCTCTGATGGAAGTGGGCCGTTGCAGCCCCTGGCGGGGTTCATGACCAACCCCGCCGGCAGCGCCATTGTCAACGTGGATGGCCCCATCCGCCAACTCGTGGTCGGAGCCAGCTCAAGCCAGCAGCGCTACCTCGTGATTGCGCCCGGCCGACCCGACAGCATGGGCGCGCCCGTGCAGATCCAGTCGCGCTGATCCGCGAAACACAGTGCCGACGCTCGGCGTGGTCGTCCGGCAAGGACGGTCACCAGCGCCACGTCTAGCCGCGTCAATCTAGGTGAACCATGACGGAGTCGAACCGACTAGCAAACTTGACCCGGATGCAGCGCCAGCAGAGCTATCTGATGGCCTCGGCCGGGCATGACCTGAAGCAGCCGCTGCAGGTCATCCTCATGGTGATGAACCGGCTGATGCCGCAGTTGCCCCCCAAGGACCTGCGTTATGCCGAGATCGCCCTTGCCGAAATCGGGCAGCTGGGGAAGGGGCTGAGCGAACTCGCAGTCGCAGCTCAGTTCGCGCCGGAGGCGGCGGGTCCCTGCGCGCGCCCGACCACCTTTGCGCTCGGAGAGGTCATCGAACCCGTGGTCGCGTCCTGGCAATTTCATGCTGCGATCAAGGGACTGCCCCTGCGTTCAGCCGCAAGCAACGGGACAATCTACAGCGATCCGGCCCTGGTCGCGACCGTGCTGCGTAATCTCATCGGCAACGCGATCAAATACACCGACTCCGGCTCGGTCTTCGTCTGCTGCCGCCGCCGTCGAACCACGGTCCGGATCGAGGTTTGGGACAGCGGGCCGGGCATCGATGTGGGGCAGTTGCGCCAGATCATGGAGCCGTTCCACCAAGGCGACAGCTCCAGGGGCGGACTTGGTCTTGGCCTCGCCATCGCACGCCACGCGGCGGAGGTCCTGGGGGGCTCGATTGAGGTCGACACCTTCCCCGGGCGCGGATCGAGGTTCACCCTCTGCCTGCCCAGAGCCATCCGCGGAGCGACCGCCAACCGCGAAGGCGAGGCGGGCCTCCTCGCGCGCGCAATTCCTCATCAGGTTGGCCCGCAGACCGAGCCGGCCCAGGCACATCCCACCGGCTGAGCGAAATTGTCCCCCTGTATCGGCCTGCTGAACGAAGTCGTCAGCTAGTCGGCCTGGGGTGACGGTCTAAAATCATCTTGTGATTATCATCAAAGAACTCGCTAAAGCGCAAGGCGCAACCAACACCGACATCTTGAGAAAAGAAGTCAAATCGCTTCGCTCCGGAGTAATTGGGTGGAGTGCGCGCGATGATGCGCTCAAAGTGGAGTGGAGCAGAAACTTTTATACTTCCATTCCCGCGCCCCGGCTTTCGGTGACTGGTGAAATGAGAGACTGACATGCGCAATCACCAATACGACGCCTTCTCGGCCTCAACGCCCTATTTCGACCTGGTACGCGGCTCGCTCGGCGACCTTGTCGACGGCGAGCACTTCTTCGACGTCGTCGCCGACACGGTGATCTACGAGGTCCTCTACGACTTCCCCGGCTGGCCCCGCGCCCTGCACGGGCGCGCCGACCTAATGGCGCAGTTCAGCGGCTATGGCGACTACATCAAGCTGCATGCTGCGGACAACCTGATCGTCCACAAGGCCGACAATGGCCAGGTGGTCGTGATCGAATACGAAGTCCACGGGACCGTTCTGGCGACCGGCGCTGAATACAACAACCGCTTCGCCTCGATCATCAAGATCGAGAACCGCAAGATTTCCCACTGGCGAGACTACATGGATTCTCTCGCTGCGTGGAACGCCCTGACCCCGCGCCAGTAATTGCGCGCCAATAACCTCAGCCTAGGAAGTCCTACCATGCAGCAAATATTGATGATCGAAGTTAGCCCGCGCGGCAAGGACTCCGCCAGCCGCGCCGTGACCGAAACGCTCGCGGCGCGCCTCTTCTCGCTCCATCCGGAAGCCAAGCTCATTCGTCGCGACATCACCGCCGAACAGCTGCCGCACCTGGATCACACCACCCTGCGGGCGATCACCTCCAGGGACCCCGCCGAAGTCGAGCGTTTGAAGGCGGCAGCCACCCTGTCGAACGCGCTGACCGACGAGCTCCTCGCGTCTGATCTCCTGGTGATCTCGACTCCCATGTGGAACTTCGGCATTCCGTCAGCCCTCAAAGCCTGGATCGATCTCGTGGTCCGGCCTGGCCGGACCTTCCAGTATGCCGGCGCTGGCGTCGACGGCTTGGCTGCGGGCAAGAAGGCTATCCTTGTCCTGGCGTCGGGCGGCGTCTTCTCGGATGGCCCGTGGCGGCCGTTCGATTTCGTCGAACCCTACTTGCGCCATGTCCTCGGCTTCATCGGCATCATAGACGTGGTGACGGTTCGCGCCGAGGGCACCAACGTCCCGCCGCTCGCCGCGAATGTGGTCCCGAGGGCCAATAGCGCCGTCGAAGCGCTAGCGCTCTGAGCTGCGCGGCCACCAAATCAGGAGCAGGTCCTTCCTGGCCTGACGCCTTGCCCCCAAAAAAACGAAGGAACGTCATCCGTGTCGTCGTCATCAAGGCGCGCCGCCGTGAAATGGGGCCAACCGCTCTACCTTGAAGAGCGGTTGATCGACGTCTGCGCCAACCTTGACCGCGCAAACGCGCGCTGGATTGTGGCGGTCAAAAGGGAGATCTGTTCTTAGACCCGTTGTGCAACTTTGGCGAGCATGCGGGCCGCCGGTTGATTTTCGGTCGGAGCGGCGACGATCCGACCTTCGATGTCGCGGCGCGAACCGCCCGCACGTTTGTCATCGGCCCGCGAGAGAGAACTCGATCGGAACGGTGAGTTCGAGCGGATCCCCCACCACCTCAGGCGGCGGCGCTGGCAGCGGCGCGGCGCGACGGACCAGAGCCATCGCCTCATCGTCAAGCACTACGGAGCCGGAGCTGCGATCGATCCTTGCCGACAACACTCCGCCCTGGCGATCCATCGCGACATGAAGATAGGCCACGCCCGCTTGGCGTCCCACGCGCGCTAGCGCCGGATAACGCTTGAACCGCTCCAGCCGGGCGAGCACCGCGCCTTGCCAGGTAGCCGGTCCCTTCGACGCTGGAGCCGCCGCCGTCGAGACTTTTACAGCGCGGACAGGATCGGCCGCATTCGTCGCCCCACCGCCAGCGGCGAACAGTCCTGCTAGCGCCATAGAAGCGGGCGCTCCAAGATCGGTTCGCGATTCAACCGGCTCGATCGCCTCAGCGGGCAGAGGTTGGACGGGTGTAACGACCGATGCCGTCGGGACGCGATGACGGCGAACCTCCGGCCGCCGAGACGCCTTCGGCTCGGACGCTTCAGACGCCGTTGGGGTCAGATAGATCAGGATGGCGGCGACCGGTGGCGCGGCCAGGGACGGCGCCGTTTCGCCCGCCGGGCTGCCACGCCACGAGCGGGCCCAAAACATGGGCGCCGCATGCAGCGCCAGCACAGCCGTAAAACAGATGACCCATCGGCGTTGGGCGCCCCGCCGGACGCGACGCGCCCCATACCTTAGGGGCGTTGCGCCACTAAGCCTCGAAGCCGGGGACGACGGTGCGGGCGCCAGCGAGATCCGATTGAGGGGCCTTCCGCCCGCCGCGGTGCTGACGGGCGCAGATCTCACCGCTCCAGGGGACGCCGAGTCCACGGCCTGCCGCGTCATCGTCCAAGGGCTAGCGTGAACCCGAACTTGGCCGTGAGCCCCGGAGACGCCGCCGAGGCCAGGGCGTCAGTCAAGTATTGCTTGTCGCCGATGTTATCGACCGAAGCGAACGCCTTCAGCGCCGGGGTGATCTGATAGGAACCGAACACATCTTCGACCACATAGGACGGAACCGCAGTCGCTATCCCAGTGTCGGCGGAAAGCTGCCCCTGGGTGGCGGAGGCGGCGCGGGTCCGCTCGCCGAGCGTCAATCGATCGGAGAACAGTCTCACGCCAACGGTTGCAGCCAACACCGAGCGCGGCGGCGTGGTGAGGATCTGATCAAATCCAGTGTAGTCCGGCGCCGGCAGCTTGGTACGGATGTTGGCGTAGGACAGATTGGCAAAGACGATCTTCGCGTCATAGCTGCCCTGAAGCTCGAACCCTTCCGTCTTCGTCGTGCCCGGCATGTTCTGGTAGAAGAACCCTTCGAGCGGGATCGGAATCGGCGACGCCGGATCCGGCGCGCCGACCACCAGGGTCTGGGCGATATAGTCCCGGATCTGTGTATCGAACACATCGCCCTGTAAGCTGAAGGCGTCGTTGGCCCTAAGGACGTTGTGATAGTCGAGCTTGGCGCCCACCTCCCAACCGTGCGTGCGCTCGGGCGCAAGATCCGGGTTAGGAATGAAACGCAGGAAGTCGAGCCCCGGGTGCGCGCCGGAGAACAGGGTCTCCGTCGTCGCTGGCGGGCGGAATCCCAGACCATAGCTGCTGTAGACTTGCAGACCTTTGAGCGGCGTCGCCGCGAACGTCACCTTCGGACTGACGGCGCTGGAAGACTTGTGGATGTCGAAGGCGCCGACCGGCGCGTTGGTGAAGCCGCCGGTCTGGTTCACACCTGATCCATCCAAGCTATAGGTGTCGTAACGCAAGCCGCCGGTGAGTTGGAAGATCCGCCAGGCGAGATCGGCCTGCACAAACAGCCCGCCAAGGCCCCGACCGCCACTCGGCGTCTCGCCGGTGTCTCCGGTCAGATCCGTCGTCGTGACTTTGTCGTGATAATATTCGCCGCCGTAGTCGAGGGTCGTGCTCACCGGGCCGAGTGGGAACCGAGAGATGTTGTCGGCGTCGATCCCCAGAGTGGTCAGATGGTAGTGGGTGGTGTTCGCCGGCGCGGTGGTCACCGCCTGGAACGAGGGCGTATCCTCGCTGAGCCGCGTGCCGGCGTAGAACCCATTGATGTGGAAGTCGACCAGGGAATTGCCGCTCGGCGCCCAATGGTACTTGGCCGTGACGGTCGTGGAGTCCACCGAGTCCTTGGAGATGATCCCCTCGGATCCGTTGGCGAAGTCGTTGCTGTAGAAGATCGCTCCAAGCTGCAGAGTCTGATCCGCGCCGGTCACGATATCGGTCTTGATCAAGCCTGACCGCAGCCGCTGATAGGTCCCTGGCTGAACATCCCCATCCCCATCCTCGTAATTGCCGGAGTTGCGAAGGCTGAAGGCGCCGACCACGTCGATTCGGTCGTTCACCCGCGCGCCGGCGGCGACCATCCCCGATCCGTCGTAATGGTTGGTCCCATACATGTCGGTGGTGGTGAACCCGTAGCGCCAATTGGGCGCCAGCACGTCGTCGATGCCGATGGTGCGCAGGTTCACCACGCCGCCGATCGCGCCCGCCCCATCCGCCGTGCTCGTCGTGCCCCGCGTAACGTCGACCCCGCCAAGCAGAGCCGGATCAACATAGACAGTCCCGTTGGCGGCGTGACCGCTTTCCTGGAAGTCCTGGCGCGCGCCGTCGATCATGACGTTGACCCGACCAAAGTCCTGCATGCCGCGCACGCTGATCGCGAGCCCCGGCGTGCCGTCATATTGCGAGAACACGCCCGGGATGCCGGCCAGGATGTCGGTCGGCTCGGTCGGTGGAATCTGTTGAAGCTGCGCCCTGGAGACGGTGCTCGACGCAGCCGGGGGCGTTCCATCCGAACCTGTGGTTCCCTGAACCTTCACAGGCGACAGATTGATCGTCTGACCATTGGCAGGCGATGTCGATCCAGGATCGGCCCCGGCCTGCGCATGCGCCGCCGAGCCTCCCACGATCGCGCCTGCCGCCAGGCACGTTGTCATCACCAGTCCTAAGCGGCCCCCCAGCTTCGACATCTGCATCTTTCCTTCACTGCACCTTCGACATCTCTCCTTAGGCTTAAATGCGAGTGACTCGCAATATCATTTACAATCCATGACGCACGCTCTATCGTGAGGAAGCTGGCGAGGAGTGCTGTGATGACCGAAACGATCGTGCGGGACCGGCCCGGCTTTCCTCGTCGCGGGGTTCTGGGGTTGGGACTGGCCGTTCTGCTGCCGGCTGCGGCCCGAGCCGCCCCTGGCGCGGGGGCGGCGATCACCGACGCTCGCGGGCGTCGCCTCGGTGCGCCTGATCTGTCACGCGTGGTCTGCATCGGCGGGGCGATCACCGAGATCGTCTATGCGCTGGGCGTTTCTGACCATGTCATCGCGGTGGACTCCACCAGCCAGTTCCCTCCGGCGGCGCTCCATGAGAAACGCAACGTCGGCTATATGCGAGGCCTCTCGCCGGAGGGGGTTCTGGCGCTGAACCCGAGCCTGATCCTGGTGATGCAGGACGCCGGCCCGCCTCAGGCGATCGATGTCCTGGCGGCTTCACCCGTTCCCGTGGCGTTCGTCGACGCCACGCCCTCCCCTCAAGCCGTGCTTGGCCGCGTGCGGTTCGTCGCCAGCGTCTTCGGAGTTCCGGCGCGCGGCGAAGACCTCTCCAAGACCATCCAGAATGAATTCGCCGCCTTGACCGCCTGGCGGTCCGCCCACACCGGCCATCGACGCGTGCTGTTCGTGCTCTCGATGCAGAACGACCGGCCCATGGTCGCGGGCGCAGGCACCGCAGCCGACGCCATCATCGCCCTGGCCGGCGGGATCAACGCGGCCGGCGCGCTGCAGGGCTACAAACCGGTCAGCGACGAGGCCCTGAGCGCCCTTGCCCCCGACGTCGTTTTGGCCATGGATCATGCCGGCCCCAGCTTTGACGCCGGCGCTTTGGGCCGGGGCGGTTTCCGCCTGACGCCGGCGGGCCGGACCGGCGCGCTCATCCGCATGGACGGGGAGTTCCTGCTCGGCTTCGGACCGCGCACGCCGGAAGCGGCCCTGGGGCTCGCCAAGCGTCTTAGCGCGCTTCCGGCAGCCTGACGTGAACGTCGCATCGGCTCTTCCTGGCCGGGTTCCAGGTCTTATCCGTCGGCCGCCGCAGGCGCTGCTGCTATGCGTCCTCACGGCCCTGTTGGGCCTGACGGTGCTGATGTCGTTGAACATCGGCGCGACCGGGATCGGTCTTGGCGATCTTCCGCGGGCGTTGTTTCACGGCGCTAGGGACCGGGCGGATTCCTCCGCCATGGCGACGGCGCGACTGGTGCTGCTCGATATCCGCTTGCCCAGGGCGCTGCTCGGACTTTTGACCGGGGGGGCGCTCGGCGCCGCCGGCGCGGTGATGCAGGGCCTGTTTCGCAATCCCCTCGCTGATCCGGGTCTGATCGGCGTGTCGTCGGGAGCCGCGTTGGCGACCGCATTGGTCATCGTGCTGGGGGACGGCGCGCTTGCGCCGCTGATCGCGTCGCTGGATCCCTGGGCCCAGCCCCTCGCCGGCCTGACGGGCGGGTTCATCGCCACCCTGATCCTCTACGCGTTCGCCACCCATCAAGGCGCCACCTCCATCGCCACCGTGCTGCTCGGCGGCGTCGCGCTCAGCGCCTTCGCCGCCGCCCTGACCGGAATTCTGGTCTTCCTCGCCAACGACCGGCAGCTTCGCGACCTCACCTTCTGGACCCTGGGAAGCCTTTCCGGAGCGTCTTGGCCCAGGCTCCTCGCCGAACTGCCCTTCCTCGCGGTCGGCGCGGCCTGCCTTCCCGGCCTCATTCACAGTCTGAACGCCCTCCTCCTGGGCGAAGCGGACGCCTTCCACACCGGCGTCAGGGTGGAATGGGCCAAACGGCTCGCTCTGCTGGCGGTGGCGTGCCTGGTCGGCGTCTCCGTCTCCGCCGTGGGCGTCATCGGGTTCATCGGCGTGCTCACGCCGCATCTGATCCGGTTGATCGGTGGTCCCGACCATCGGGTGGTGTTGCCGGGCGCCGCGCTTCTCGGCGGGGCGCTGCTGTTGCTGTCAGACACCCTCGCCCGCACCATCGCCGCCCCCGCGGAAATGCCGGTGGGCGTCATCACCGCCGCAGTCGGCGCGCCGTGCTTCTTCTGGCTGCTGCTGCGCCATCGCGATCAGGTGGGATAGGCCGATGATCACCCTGGACGCCGTCAGTCTGCTGCGGAACGGTCGCGCCCTCATCAAACACGTCAGCCTAGCCTTGGCGCTGGGCCAAACCACCGTGATCATCGGTCCCAATGGCGCGGGTAAGTCGACCCTGGTCAGGCTTCTCAGCGGTGAGTTGGAGCCATCTTCAGGAACCATCGCCTTCAACGGCGCGCCACTCCACACGATGGATCCTCGCCATCTTGCGGCGCGGCGCGCCGTGCTCGCACAGGCCAATGAGACGGCGTTCGGCTTCACCGTAAGCGAGTTGGCGGCGCTCGGGCTCCGGCTCCTGGACCTCCGCTTCACTGCGGCGCAGAGAGCCAATCTCGTCGAGCGCGCCCTTCATACCGTCGGGCTCGCTCCCCTCGCCGACCGGCCCCTCGGCCGCCTGTCTGGCGGGGAACGTCAACGCGCCCACCTCGCGCGGGTGCTGACACAGCTCTGGGCTGGCGCCAGCCTCCACGGACCGGGCCTGCTGCTGCTGGATGAGCCGATCGCCGCCCAGGATCTCGCCCATCAGTTGGAGGTCCTGGAGATCGCCCATGAACACGCCACAAGCGGCGGCGGCGTGATCGTTGTGTTGCACGACCTCAACTGGGCGGCCCGGATCGCCGATCGCCTGATCGTCCTGAACCGCGGAAGCGTCTACGCGGACGGTCCCCCTGCAGGTGTACTCACCCAGACCATGCTGGCGGACGTGTTCGCGATCAACCTTCAGCCCGGCGCCACGCCCCCCGCCGGAAGCCCGTTCGTTCTGCCGCAGTTGGCCGTCGCCGCGTCGCGGTCCGCGCTCCCACCTCATCACCCCCCAGGAGAGACCCATGTACATCGCCATGAACCGCTTCAAGGTCCGCCCAGAGGAGCAGCCCACGTTCATCAATCGCTGGCTTGAGCGAGAGGTCTACCTGAACACCGTCCCGGGCTTTGTCGCCTTTCACCTGCTGAAGGGACCCGAACGGGAAGACCACGTCCTCTATGCCTCCCACACCGTCTGGCGTTCGCTGGCGGACTTCGAAGGCTGGACGCGCTCCGAGCAGTTCCGCGCCGCTCACGCCGGCGCTGGCGCCGGACGCCCGCTCACCCGGGGTCATCCCGAGTTCGAAGGCTTCGCCGTGCTGCAGGAGGTGCTGGCGAACGAAGAACCCAAACTGGCCGCCGCGTCCTGAGCCGCGCCTCGATCGCCCGGCCCGGGCTGGGCGATCGAGGTTCCGTGGCAGCGCGTCACGCTCAAATCCGGAGATCGACGTGGGCCTGGCGCCATCTCTGAAAGACGCACGCCATCCCTCACGATGACCGTCGTGAAGAGAGCAAGCCCGCAATCGCCACGACCGCCGAAACCCCGCTCATGAATAAAAGGCGGTCCCGCGCGCCCGGCGATGCGGATCCGCTCAGCCAGATGCCGACGCACGCCGCGATCGCACACGCTATGGCAGGGGCGAGCAGGTCGGGGCCCGGGGCGCCGATGCGCCTGAGGAAAAGACACGCACACAAGGTAGCAACGGTAAGGCCCATCGCCACGAGCACGATCAGGGTCGTCGCACTTCCCACCCCAGCCCCCGTTTCAGCCCCCAGATGCGATCATATTTTCAGCTATTGTGATATCAAAACCATCACTTTCCGCTTATCACATATCCTCCCTACTGAGGCAGGCGATTGGAACAAGGTCGTGCCGCGGGTCGGCGACCTACCCGCGTCTCCCGAGTAATGGGTTGAAGCATGACCTGTGCTGCAACGGCCCCAGAGCGTCTCGTCACCACCCGCAGCGGTGACATCTAAAATATCACTGATAACGTCTTGACTATCGGCTTTGGCAGCCTGTACGGCATGCCGCCACGATCCGCGCCTTGGCCGCACGGTCTGGTCCGCGTCCAAGTCTGTTCCCTTTGAGTGGGATTATCTGCGCGATGAAGCTCCTCGCCCATTGCAGCGAAGACGGCCGAACCGTTCGCGTTATCGAATACAAGCTCGATCGCTCACGCCTCTACTTCGAGGGCCCCTCGCTCTACACCCACGTCGACGCCGAGGGGAATAATCAGCTCGACTACGTCACCGCGATGGAAACGCTTCTGGCCGGCGAAGCGGACGTCCTGCTGCTTGGAACCGCTGGCGGCGCCCTAGCGACCCGACTAAGCCGGCGAGGCGTGTCTGTCACCGCGGTCGACAACTGGCCAGCGGCGTTTAGGATCGCACGTGAGTGGTTCCATCTGCCGCCCGAAGTAGAGTGTGTCCACGCCGACGGGCTGGCCTTCCTGAAGACTACGCCCAGCCGCTGGTCGGCCATCGCGATCGACGTCTTCGACGGGGTTGAGATCCCCGCCGCATTTTTTGCGGAAGGCGTCGCTGCAACGTTGCTTCAGGCCCTCAAGCCGCATGGCTTGATTGTCTGGAATGTCGCCGATAGCGCACTGTCCTGGACGGTGCACCGGCTCATCAAGGGGCTCCGGTCCGCGGGACTGAAGCCGACCGCATTCCCGGTTCTGAGCGAGGACGTGGGCAACACGCTCGTGGTTTGCCGCAAACCGCCAAACCTTGAGCAGATCGACACCGACGGTCGCACCTAGCCAAGAGCCGTCTGGTCCTATTTCCGTTCCAGCAGCCGGACGCCCCGCCCCGTCCCCTCACTGCGCGCGCCGCTACCGATGAGCTCCACACCAGCCTCGTTCAGCGCGTTGACCACCTTCTCCAGGCTATCTACAACCGCACGTACGATCCCATCGCTCGCCTCCATCCGTTGGATGGTCGGCAGAGAAACGCCCGACAGGCTGGCCAGCGTCTTCTGGTCGATCCCAAGCAGGGCGCGCGCGGCCTTCATTTGAGCACCGGTGATCATTCATCCATCTATAATGATGGCTTGAGCATCAGCAAGCCGTCATCGCATCTAGGAACGCAAGCATCAACCTAGAGAGTCACCGGCCGCCTTCAGGGCGCCAACGCGCCAGACCAATGCGCGCCAAGCGCCGCCGCATCCAATAACGATCCCGATAGCTTCAACACACTTTGTGATGCTTGACACATCACTTCACAGGTGTGAGATGGCAATCCTCGCTCGACCCACGATAGGCGCATTGTGAAGCGCCGCCGCGATTCAGGAAATGCTCATGAGCAAGGTCAACCCATTCCTCGCCGGCTTGACCTGCCGGTGCCCAAAGTGCGGAAAGGGACCGCTGTTCGGACGCTATCTCCAAGTGGTCGATCATTGCGAAACGTGCGGGTTCGACTTGTCTAAAGCCGATTCTGGCGATGGTCCTGTCGTCTTCATCCTGCTCATCGTGGGGGCCATCGGATGCTTCGGTCTGCTGTTCACCGAGGCCGCGCTCCACCTGCCGATCTGGTTGGAGTTGCTGGTGTGGCTTCCGTTGACTGGCGTCATGACAATGGCGGCTCTGCCGCCGTTCAAGGCGACCCTGATCGCGCTGCAATTTCACAATCAGGCGTCGGAGGCGCGAACCGATGCGCCTTCGTCCCGATAAGTCGTGTGTCGTCTCAAATCCGCAGGCGACCACAGATGTGATCCAGATGCTCCCCGATGATCGAACTCCATCGCACCAAAACTGAGCGAGGAGAAGTCGCGATCATCTTGCATCGGCATGATGGAACCATCGGCTATTACAAGGATGGACATCTTCAGACCCTGATCGACATGACGGGCCGGAATCTGGCGCCATACATCGAGGCCGCCGCTCAGCTCATGAAACAAGACCGCGTGCAGCGGGCGCTCGTACTCGGTCACGGGGGCGGCGCTGTATCGACCTTACTCCATCAGGAGGGAATCGATGTCGTCGCCGTCGACATCGATCCTGGCGCCGCCGATCTCGCTCGCCGATACTTCCACGCCCCGGTGCACCTCAACGTCATAACCAGCGACGCGGCGTCCTTCGTCCGTCGGTCTCCCGTCGCATCGTTTGACGCAGCGTTCGTCGACTTCGAGGATTCAGATGCGATACCCGTCGAGTATTCGTCGGCCCCCTTTTGGCGCGACGTCAACCGCGCAGTTCGCCCCCCTGGCAAGGTGGTGGTCAATATCACCTCCATGCTCCACGACGGGCCAGGCTGGAATCCCTTCCAGCACGCTCTCGCCGGGGGGGGCCTCGGCGTCCTCGCCCTGACCGACGAATTCTGGAGCGACAACCGCCTCCTGATCGCAGCGCGCGCCGAATAGGCACCGTCAGGTCCTTGCCCATTAGGGCGCCCGATCGGCCATCATCACCTCGCCCTCCTCGAGGCTTCGAGCAGAGCAAGAAAATCAAATGCGCCAGACGATGCCCCGCTAGAGGCGCGGGCCCGCCATTGAGACGATTTCAGCCTCGCACAAAACGACCGATCATCTCTCTTCGCAACAAAAGCACCTCCCCCAAGTTCAAGGCTCTGGAGGATGAACAAATGGACCAAGCGCTCGCTATACGGAGACCCTTTGCGTCAGACAAAGGGGCGGCATTTCGGCTATACGTGCTTGCGGGATGCCAACGCCTCGATGTCGAGGAATTGCGTCAGCTCGCTGACGAGATTCATCAGCTCGCGCGCGATCAGCGTTCCCGGCGGTCCAACGTCGCGCTCTATGCCGCGGCGCGTTATGCGGCAGCGAGCCGATTAGCGCGCCCCGCCCCAGAAGCGTCCCGCATCTGACCCATTCGCCCCCCTCGTTCGCCGCATGTTCGAGTCCGCCCCTTCCTGTTGGACGCCGTGACGACCCGGAGCTAAGCCGCTGGGAATGATCAGGCGCGGAATGTCGATACGGCCAGCTTAAGGCCAACTGTGCGGGCGAAGCGGTCAGGGTTTCCGTCTGCCACGGCCCCGCCCGCCGACGCAGAACCGGCAGCACCTCCGCCGCCCAGGCACGCTTCCCAAGCGAGGACGTCGCGATCACCAGCGAATGAAGCACCTTCGTCCGGCGGGCCAACAGGGGCAGAACCGCTACCTATCGGTTCCGCCCTAAGTGCGGCTCGACCATCGCCGATGAGACCGAGAGCCCGCCGGGCTTCACCGCCGTTCCGGTCGGCGTCTTTGCAGCCTCAAATTTCCCAACGCCATGGCGCTCGGTGTACGAACATCGGAAACAGCCTTGGACCGTCATTGCCGGCGATGAAGTCGCGCATACCGACTAAAGGCAGTCTTGGTCAGTCGTCAGGCCACAAGTCTTGACCGCCAGATTGAACGCCGCCGACCGTACGCCTCAAGGATAATCTCCGGCATCCGCAAGCGCCGGCCGCCACTGACGCCACGCCGATCGGTCTGCAATATGATTCAAATCAACAAGTCCGCGCGAGATGCGGTTCAAGCTCTGCAGGTGTTGGGGCGTCGCGCCCCTCCCCGAGGAGATCATCTATGAAGCCCGAATTTAAACCGCTGCGGACAGCGCTGCGCGTTGGTCGTCGCAGCCTGCGGGGCCTGACAGTGGGCGCAATCCTTTTCGGCGGCGCGCTCGCCGCCGAGCCCGCCCTCGCCCAGCATCCATCCCGGCCGGCCGGCGTAGAGGTCGGCGTTCTGTCCTGCCACGAGCGCAGCGGATGGGGCTTCATCTTCGGATCCTCCCATGGCATCCGCTGCACCTTCTCGACCGACGATCATCACGTCGCGCATTATATCGGCGACATCTCCAAATTCGGCGTCGACATCGGCTACCAGCAGGGCGGTGTTCTGCTCTGGACGGTGTTCGCTCCCACCAACGCCATCGGTTCCGCGGCGCTCCACGGCCACTATGGCGGCGTGACGGCCGGCGCGGCTGTGGGCGTTGGCGCGGGCGCAAACGTTCTCATCGGCGGCTCGACCCGCTCCATCGCCTTGCAACCGCTGAGTATCGAAGGAACGACCGGCCTCAACGTAGCGGCCGGCGTTGCGGAACTCAGCCTTCACTACGTCCCGAACAGCTGAAATCCGCACTTAAAAGACGCGCCTGATGACCCGTATGTCTCGGCGCGTCTGAAATCGCGGGCGATATCGCCAGCACAGCGGCGCGTTGCTGTCCGGAGCGGCGCGCCTCGTCTCTCCCGTCCCATCCCTCCGCGGCTTGATCCGCGTCAAAGCCGTCAGCGCGCCCGCCGTTCACGCTTCCGGCACGCGGTTGCCGGGCCGATCACCGCCTCCAAACCTTTAGACCGAGAGAGAGCCATGACCACAGACATGCAATTGCAAAAGGATGTTCTTGCCGAGTTCCAATGGGAGCCGAGCCTGACCGCCGGACATATCGGTGTTGCGGCGGACCATGGCGTCGTCACCCTTACTGGCCACGTCAACAGCTTTGCCGAGAAGCGCGCCGCCGAGACCGCCGCCTGGCGCGTCAAGGGCGTCAAGGGTGTGGCGGAAGAAATCGAGGTCCGTCTGCCCCTCGAAACCAAACGGACGGACGAAGAGATCGCAGCGGCGGCGATCGATCGCCTCGCCTGGAATGTGTCCCTGCCCAAAGACGCCGTGAAAGTATTGGTGGCCGACGGATGGGTCACCCTAACCGGACAAGTGGATCATTTTTTCCAGAAGGAGGCCGCAACACAAGACATCCGCCGACTGCTCGGCGTCGTGGGTCTCTTCAATCAGATCACAATCAAGCCCCGGGCGAACGCGTCGAACATCAGCGACGATATCGTCCATGCGCTCCATCGCTCCTGGTTCTTCGACCCCAAGACGATCTCGGTCCAGGTCGAAGGGGGTCGGGTGAAGCTGACCGGAACTGTGCGCTCGCCGCATGATCGGCGCATCGCCGCCGCAACCGCCTGGGCGGCGCCGGGCGTAACCGATGTCGAGAACGCCCTTGCCATCGTCTAACCCAAGACGGCCCTTTCGTCTGTGGAACCTGCCCAGACGAAAGGGCGCGCCCGCCGGCTGTCTTGAGGACATGCCCGGCGCCGGTTCGGCCTCACACGCTAGTCCACCAAACCGATCCGCTGCCGCAAGCGATCGAGCCGAAGCTCCAGTTTTCGGGGCGCGAGGCGGCGGAGCATGCCGTCCCGTTCAAGCCGCGCCATCGCCCGCGTGACCGTCTCAGCGGACGTGCCAAGATAATCGGCGATATCATATCGGCTCATCGGTAAATCCAAGACGTTCTGAGCGGCGTCGAAATACGCCTCATGGGCCGAGCAATCCAAAAGGAAGGCCGCGACACGCTCGGGAATATCGTATCGTCCCATGACGATGATCTGCCGCTGTGACGCCCTTAGATCATGTACCGCCTTGACAAGGAGGCCATCCAAGATGGTGGGGCGGGAGCTGATGAACTGCTCCAGCGTCTGGATAGGAAACCGATACACTTTCGATGAGATGATTGTTTCGGCCGCGGTGGTGTATTTCGCTTTTTCCGCCAGACCGAAGAGGTCGCCTGGCCAATGGAACGCCAACACCTGGCGTTCGCCGTTGTGCAGCGTATGGCAGGTGCGGACGAGTCCATCGGCGAGCAGGTAAAGAAACCCGGCATCTTCACCCTGCGCAAAGATCAGCGAGCCAGCCGTCTTGAATTCGATGACCTGCGCGAGCCGCCCCAACTCAGCCCGATCGCCCGCCGTGAGATTGAGCCGATAGACATCATCGCCCTGGCCGCGCGGCCAGCTCCTCACGGCGTTGATGTGGATATTGGGCGGGCTGCGGCCGACTAGGCGACGCATGGCGCGAAAGTGGTCATGGAGCCCATCTTGCAGGGAAAAGGAGAGCCGGCGCTGACTTTCGTCAGGGCGACTACCGTTCAGCTTACCTACCCCTCGCCGGTCGGCTTTGATCTGGCGCAAGGGTTATTGAGATGGCGCAAGCTCCCGACCCTTGGTCGGATCTCACGATGATCGTCCAAGGCGCCGAGGACGCCATTATCGGCCAAACCCTTGACGGCGGGATCACGAGTTGGAACGTCGGCGCCGAACGCCTGTTCGGCTATACGGCCGCTGAAGCGCTCGGCGCCACGACCGCCTTGCTCGAAGCCCCAGGTAGCGAGGAACAGTCCGCCAGTCTGCGCCGGCGGGTCCGACTGGGCGAGCGGCCTCCCCTCTACGAAGCGCGCCGATCCCGCAAGGACGGCGCAAGCTTAGCCGTCTCTATCTCGGCCTCACCCGTTCTCGACGGGAGGGGACAGCTAATCGGGATGTCCGAGATCATCCGCCCGATCCCCGTCTTCGCCATTGCACCATCGCCCGGCTGGAGCAGCGCAGGACAGATCGCGGCTGGGCTGGCGCACGAACTCAACCAGCCCCTGGTGGCGATCTCGACGTTCCTGGCCGCTGCACGCCGACTCGCAGCCGGATGGAGCAGCCCGGACTCGACCTTGTTGTTGTCGACCCTCGAACGGGCGCGGGAGCAAGCGAAACGCGCCGCAGACATCGTCCGCCACCTTCGCGATTTCGCCTCGCCGCAGCGGGAAGCTCGTCAGCCCGCATCCTTGCGCCAAACGTTCATCGATGTCGAAAACCTCGCGCAGGTCAACGCGCACCAGGCGAGCGTCGAGCTCCATTTCCATCTGGATGCAGACCAGGACATCGTCGTTGACCACATCCAGATTCAACAGGTTTTCCTCAACCTCATCAGGAACGCCATAGACGCCATGGCGAACGCACCGCGCAGAAAACTCCAAATCTCAGGCCGGAAACAGGAAGATCGGGTCTTGATCAGTGTGACCGATAGCGGCCCTGGCGTACCCAGCGAAATCGCGCATCGCCTGTTCGAACCCTTCGTCACCAGTAAAGCCGATGGCATGGGCGTCGGCCTGGCGATCTCCAGGACCATTGTCGAAGCGCATGGCGGCCAACTCTGGCTCGATCCGGCCGCCGTTCCCGGCGCCACGTTCCATTTCACTCTGCCGATCATGCAGGCCGCGCCGGCCCCACGCCCCTTGGAGTAAGCGACCGCCTTAGAGCCCGGCGCGGGCGTCATCCCCCATGGGCCCCTGCGCCACACGCGCGCGGATTTCCCGCGCGAGCTGGTCCGACAAGAGCGGCTTCTCGACAATGAATAAGCCCGCGGACTGAGCGCGCTTGGCGATGGCGGGGGTCGGCGTCGTGATCAGGATCGCGACCGAGCCCAGGCGCCGCGCCCGCAGCCGGTCCAAGAAATCGATCCCGTCGACGCCGCTCAATCGCACATCGACGATCCAGCAATCCACGGCGGGGAGCTCCGGCAGGTCCAAGACCGCCTCCCCGCTCTCGAACACCGACACCTGGAACCCCTCTCCCTCCAACGAATACGCCAGGGCGCTTCGAAGCGCCGCGTCGTCGTCCACGACGGCCACGGTCAACGGCAGGCTCTGAGACGAAGGGGAGGACATCATATGGAAAAGCGATCCTTTTCAGGACACTGCGCAGAAACCCGAGCCGCCGCCTTGATCGAACGCAAAGGCCCGCATCAGCGGCTCAGCTCGACGATGAGGGTCATCCGCACGAGATCCGACAGGCTGGACGCCTGCATCTTGGTCATCACATGGGCGCGGTAGATCTCGACCGTCCTGGGGCTGATGTCGAGATCGCGGGCGATCGTCTTGTTCTGCTGCCCGGCCACCAGCCGTTGCAGAACCTGCTCCTCGCGCACCGACAGCTTGGCCAGCCGCTCCTGGATGTCCAGGCGTAAAGGATCCGGGCGTTCGGTTTCGCGCGCCTTGGCCAGGGCCATGCGGACCGACCTCAGCAGAACCTCTTCCTCGAACGGCTTCTCGATGAAATCGGCCGCGCCCGCCCGGATGGCCCGAACCGCCAGCGGAACATCGCCGTGGCCGGTGATCACGATGACCGGAAACCGGATGTCGAGCTCACGCAACCGCTCGAGAAGCTCAAGCCCATCGATGCCCGGCATCCGCACGTCGGTCACGATACAGCCGAACCCAAGCTCCGCCGCCCGGTCGAGCACCTGTTTGCCCGACGCGAAGCTTTGGACGGCGAATCCCGAGATCTCGAGCAGAACCGCGATCGATTCCCGGACAGCGTCGTCATCGTCGACCACATAGACAACATCGGCGCTGCTGGTCATACAAACTCCTGGTTTGATATCGCCTCCGGCAAGGATCTCGGCAGCGTAAAGCAGAAGGTCGCTCCGCCAAGGGCGTTGCCCTCGGCCCAGATGCGCCCGCCATGCGCCTCGATGATGGTCTTGGAGATCGACAGGCCCACCCCCATCCCCTCCGACTTCGTCGTCGTGAACGGCTGGAACAACCTCGCCACCACCTCTTCATCGACGCCGGGCCCGCTGTCGGCGATCTGCACCAACGCCTCGCCCGCCCGATCCGCGACGATCAGGTCGAGTTTACGTGCGGCGCGGCCCCGCATGGCGTCGACGGCGTTCCGGATCAAATTGAGGATCACCTGTTGAATCTGGACCTTGTCCACCAGCACCATATCCACGCCGGGTTCGCAATCGAACCGGATCTCAACGCCCGCTTCCTGCCCCCCCACAAAGGCCAGGGTGCAGGCTTCATCCAGGAGAGCGACCAGACTTTCGAGTTGCCGCTGGCTTTCCCCTCTGGAGACGAAATCCCGCAGCCGGCGGATGATCTGACCGCCGCGCAGCATCTGGTCGGCCGCCTTGTCCATCAATTCCGCGGCGCGCGCCGGATCGGGCGTTTCCGCTTCGAGCAATCTCCGTCCGGCCTTCAGGAAATTAGCCGCCGCCGAGAGGGGTTGGTTCAACTCGTGCGCCAGCGTGGTCGCCATCTCGCCCATGGCGGTCAGGCGCGACATATGCAGGATCTCAGCCTGCAGCTCCCGCATTCGCGCATCCGCCTCGTAGCGGTCGCTTATGTCTCGCACGAAACCGGTGAAGAACCGGCCCACCAGCGATGGCGTCTCGCCGACGCTGAGTTCCATCGGGAAAACCGACCCGTCCTTGCGTTTGCCCCGCACCACCCGGCCCCGGCCGATGATGCGAGCTTCTCCAGTGGCGATATAGCGAAGCAGATAGCCGTCATGCGCCTCCTGATCCGGCGAAGGCATCAGATCGCTGACGTTGCGCCCGATCATCTCCTCTGCTGTCCATCCAAACGTCCGCTCGGCAGCTGAACTGAAGGAATGAACGACGCCACCATCGTCGATCACGATCATCGCGTCCGGGACGGTGTCCAGGATCGATTGGAGATGGGCTTCCCGCTCCGACAAATGGCCGATCGCCGTCCCGGCGGCGCGGCGCGTGCGGCTGAAGCCCTCGCCGCCGACCGACGCTCCGATCCCAAGCAGAAGGAAGACGGCGGCGCTCAACCATTCCCCAGGGCCGCCAAGACCGGCGGCCCGGTCGAGCGTCACGCCCAACGCCGCCCCGAGCACGGTGCAAACCAGCCCGGGCCCAAGGCCGCCCACCAGCGCACTCAACATCACCGCCGTGATGGCGAAGAGGAAGGATGATGGCTGTCCGACCGCAGCACCGAGGACCCAGTGGATCGCGGCGGCGACGAAGGCGGCTCCGCCGGCGGCGCCATATACGGCGATCGTATAAACGTTACGCGCCCCCTTTGGGCGCCCGCCCTCAAGGGCGTCCCAGAGCCTACGCATCTCGTCTCTCAGCCGGCAAGCGATCCTTGATATCGCGCGCCATGGACCGGGATTGCAACATAGGGGCTAGCCCTTAGGCGGTGGACCTGAATTTCAGCGCTCCCGACGCCCCCCTAGACCTCTCTCATCGGCGACAGGAGAGGCGGCTATGGAACTTCAATCCTTCAAAACGTGTGGCGCTCAGGGCGTTCCCCCATCAGGAAAGATGATCCAACTCACCGCCGATCTCGCTCTGCCGGGGCTGTCCATGCCGTTCGCCCGCAACGAGGAGATCTTCGCCGAGGAGGAGCCGGCCGAGTTCGTCTACAAGGTGATCTCCGGGGTCGTTCGCACAGGACGTCTGCTTGCCGATGGGCGCCGCCAGCTCAACGCCTTCTATCTCGCTGGCGACGTCTTTGGCCTTGAACGCGGCGATGTCCATCGCTGTGCAGCGGAGGCTGTGACGGAAGCGAACGTCGCCCTAATCCGGCGGAGCACCCTGGAACGCCAGGCTGAACGGAATGGCCTCGTGGCGCAGGAACTGTGGAACCTGACCGCCCTGACCCTGGAGCGGATGGAACAGCACATCATGCTGCTCGGGCGAAAAAGCGCCCTCGAGCGCGTGGCCAGCTTCCTCCTCTCCCTGATCGACGCCAAGCAGGGCGACGGCTGCGCGCCTGTCCGCGCGATCGACCTGTCCATGTCCAGAAGCGACGTCGCTGATTATCTCGGGCTCACCATCGAAACCGTCTCGCGCTCCCTCAGCCAACTCGAACGGGTGAAGATCATTGCGCTGGCCAACGCGCGCCACATCAATCTTCTCGATCGCAAGGCGTTGAAGAATTTGGCGACCTTGGGCGACGCCCTGCGGCTGGTTTGAACCAATCGAACTTTCGGCTTCCCCGGCGCGTCGCCCTCACATTCCCCGGAGCCATCTACGATATGGTCGGTCCAAGGTCAGTCTGGACATCCGGGGCGACTTTCCCGGCGCCATTCTGATCTCTCGAATTCAGGCGGAAAAGCAACATGGCCCACTGGGATCCGATCCGTAGCGACAAGCTCCGCGGCAAGCGGATGGATGCGGCGGACGCCGCCGCCCTAATCACAGCCGGCAGCACGGTTGGGATGAGCGGCTTCACGGGATCGGGCTACCCCAAGGCGGTCCCGCTTGCGCTGGCCGCCCGGATCAAGGCGGAGCACGCTGCAGGCAGGCCCTTTCGGCTCCGGGTCTGGACGGGAGCCTCCACCGGCCCGGAACTCGACGGCGCCCTGGCGCAGGCGGACGGCATCGAGTTCCGCCTCCCCTACAATTCCGACCCCATCGCCCGGGAGAAGATCAACCGGGGCGAAATGGAATACTTCGACATGCATCTCAGCCAGGTCGCGCCCATGGCGTGGCAGGGCTTTCTGGGGCCCCTCGACACCGCGATCATCGAAGTTTGCGGCGTTCGGCCGGACGGGACGCTCATTCCCTCCTCTTCCGTCGGCAACAACAAGACCTGGCTGGAGCGGGCGCGGCAGGTCATCGTGGAGGTCAACCGCTGGCAGAACCCAGCGCTGGAGGGGATGCACGACATCTACTATGGCGCCGCCCTGCCGCCGCACCGCGTGCCGATCCCCCTGGTGCGCCCCGATGATCGGATCGGGGAGACGGGCTTCCGCTGCGATCCCGACAAGATCGTCGCCGTAGTCGAAACCGACGCACCTGACCGTAACCTGCCGTTCGCCGCCCCGGACGCCGCCGCGCGTGCGATCGCCGGGCATCTGTTGGAATTCTTCCGCCATGAGGTGGCCAAGGGCCGTCTTCCCGCGTCGCTGCTGCCCCTGCAATCCGGGGTCGGCAATATCGCCAATGCGGTGCTTGCCGGGCTTGTGGATGGTCCCTTCGACAACATGACCGCCTACACGGAGGTGATTCAGGACGGAATGCTGGACCTGCTGGCCTGCGGCAAACTCAGGATGGCGTCAGCGACAGCCTTCTCTCTGAGTCCCGAAGCTGCTGCGAGCCTGAACGCTGACATGCCGCGCTTCCAGGACAAGATGATCCTGCGCCCCCAGGAGATCAGCAACCACCCTGAGCTTATTCGGCGGCTGGGCTGTCTGGCCATGAACGGCCTGATCGAGGCCGATATCTATGGCGCCGTCAATTCCACGCACATCATGGGCTCGCGAATCCAGAACGGCATCGGCGGATCGGGCGACTTCGCGCGCAACGCCTATGTGTCGATCTTCATGACCCCGTCCACCGCCAAAGGGGGGCGGATTTCCGCCATCGTGCCCCAGGCGTCCCACGTCGACCACATCAGCCAGGATGTGCAGGTCCTGGTGACGGAACAGGGCCTGGCCGATCTGCGCGGCCTGTCGCCCAAGCAGCGCGCCAAGCTCATCATCGAAACCTGCGCCCATCCCGACTACCGACCAGCCCTGTCGGACTACTTCCGTCGGGCGCAGCAATTCGCCTACGGGCAACAGTCGCCCTCTCTCCCGGGCGAAGCCCTCTCCTGGCATCAGCGGTTCATCGAGACGGGATCCATGCGTTTCTGACGGCGGCGCAGGCGAGACCGCCTGACGAGCACTCCGTCTCCACCGCCAGACGTTCCGCCTTTCCAGCCCAAGCCCAAAAGGACTTCCATGACGCTCCGACAGGTTGATTATCTGCTGGTGGGCGGCGGCCTAGCCAGCGCGACAGCCGCCGCGACGCTACGTCTTGAGGGGGCCACAGGATCAATCCTGATCTTATCGGCCGAGCCGTTGCTCCCATACTATAGGCCCCCGCTCTCCAAGCAGTTCCTGCTGGGAACCGCCGACGAAGCGCAACTCTACGTTCATCCGGAGGCCTTCTATCGCGAGCAGAGGATCGACCTTGAGCTGAATACGGTGGTGACGGCCGTCGACACCGGCGAGCAGGTCGTAACAACAGCGCAGGGGGAGCGCACTCATTATGGCCGCCTGCTGATCGCGACAGGCGCGAAGCCAAAAACGCTTGAGGTTCCAGGCGTCGCCCTGGGCGGCATCCACTACCTGCGCCTGAAGACGGATTGCGACGCCATACGGCAGAGACTCGCCTCCGGCGCCAAGGCCGCCGTGGTGATCGGCGCCAGCTTCCTCGGCATGGAGATCGCCATGTCGTTGATCGCCGCGGGCCTAGAGGTCACGATCATTGAAGCCGTCGATAGGGTGCTCCTCCACTTGGAAGCCCCCACCGTCTCCGAATATTTTCGACACCATGCCGAGGACAAAGGAGCTTCGGTGCTGCTCGGCGACACCGCGATCGCTTTTCACGGCGACGGGCGGGTGCGCGAGGTGGAGACCGCGTCAGGGCGGCGCGTTCCCTGCGATTTCGTGGTCGTCAGCGTCGGGGTGAGCCCCAACTCCGACTTTCTCCAAAGCAGCGGCGTCGCGCTCGAGGACGGGCTTGTCATCGTGGACGAACTACTGCGGGCCAGCGCGCCCAACGTCTTCGCCGCCGGCGACGTCACGAACTTCTACGATCCCGTCTTCGCGCGGCGGCGCCACATCGAGCACTGGGACAACGCCGTCAAGCAAGGCCGTTTGGCCGGCAAGAACATGCTCGGGCGCCGGTTACGGTATGACGAGGTGTCCTATTTCTTCTGCGATGTTGGGGACATCAGCTTCAGCGTCCTGGGCGCGCCTGAGGAGGGGGATGAGCGGCTTGCGCGCGGCGCGCTTGAGGCCGGCTCCCTCGCTTTGTTCTATTTGAAGGATGACGTCCCGCGAGGCCTGTTTTCGGTCGGGCGCCCTGCGGACGAGACGCGCGAGGTCGAAGGTTTGATCCGCTATCGCGTCAACCTGCGCAGCGCCAAGCCGCACCTTGGCGATCCCGCCTACCGCCTCGATCAGATCCCCACCCAGACCGTGCTGATCCTGCAAGGCGGGGGCGCCCTGGGCGCATTTGAATGTGGGGTGGTCAAGGCGCTTGAAGAGAAAAAGATCTTCCCGGACATCGTCGCCGGCGTGTCAATCGGCGCCCTGAATGGCGCGATCGTCGCCGCCCACCCCGGCCATGCAACGGAGGCGCTGGAAGCATTCTGGTCGGACCTTGCTGTGAAGGCGCCCTTCTTTTCATCTGGAGAAGCGGGCCGCGCCATCACCTCGGCGGAGATCCTGATGTTCGGCGTGCCGAACTTCTTCCGGCCCCGGTGGTACGACAGCTTCCTCAATCCGATGGCGCTTTCGACCAACTGGACCAGCTATTACAATACCGCGCCGATGAAGGCGCTCATCTCGAAATACGTCGATTTTTCGAGACTCAAGGCGAGCCCGGTTCGCCTCTTGATCGGGGCGGTCAATGTGACCACCGCCGAACTCGAGGTCTTCGACAGCTATGTCGATGATCTGACGCCGGATCACGTTCTGGCCAGCGGGAGCCTTCCACCAGGCTTTCCTTGGACAATGGTGGACGGAAAACCCTACTGGGACGGCGGCATTGTCAGCAACTCGCCTCTCGATCTCGTCATCGACCGATGTGGACCCGATGGAAAACGGGTCTTCATCGTTGATCTGTTTGCGGGAGAGCGGGCGCTTCCAGAGAACATCATGGAGGTCATGGCTCGACGCGATGAGATCGTCTATTCCGAACGGGTCCGGAGCGATCTACGCCTGCGCGAGATGGCCAGTGGTTATCGCACCCTGATCGACGCCATTCTCGGCTATGTCGAGCCGGCGTTGCTCACCAAGATCAAACAGCGTCCCCTGTACATCGAACTCATGGGCGATGGAGCCCCGACCAGCATCACGCGGTTCGTCCGCGCCGGTTCGGCCGCCGAACCGTCATCGCGCGATTACGACTTCTCCGACACCGCGATCCGCCTGAACCAGGCCGGAGGCTATGCACTGGTCAAGCAGACGCTTGGCGGCGCCTGACGCGGGGTCCGGACACCCAGCCTCCGACGCCTCCGAGCGCCGTTCATGATCAAGATCAAGGCGTCAGGAGCCAGCGTATAGCACTCCTCGGGCGGATCGATCGGAGAGTGAAATGTCTCGAGTCGCATTGGTAACCGGCGGGGTCAGCGGTATCGGCGCCGCCACCGCCAGAATGCTCAAGGAAGCAGGCTATACGGTGGTCTCCAACTACTTCGGCAACCCGGCCGAGGCCGAAGCCTTCCACGCTGAATCCGGCATCATCACCCCTGAATGGAATGTCGCGGACTTCGCGGCGACCCAGGCCGGCGTCGCCGCGATCACGGCGCAGTTCGGCGCCATCGACGTCCTCGTCAACAACGCCGGCGTCACCCGCGACGGCACCCTGCATAAAATGACCCCGGACCAGTGGCGCACGGTCATCGACGTCGACCTGGGCGGCTGCTTCAACACCTGCCGCGCCGTGATCGAAGGCATGCGCGAGCGCCGCTTTGGCCGCATCGTCAACATCAGTTCGATAAACGGCCAAACGGGCCAGTTCGGACAGACAAACTACGCCGCCGCCAAGGCAGGCGTCATCGGCTTCACCAAGGCGTTGGCGCTGGAAAGCGCGTCCCGTGGCGTCACCGTCAACGCAATAGCGCCAGGCTACACCGACACCGGCATGGTGCGGGCCGTCCCGGCCGATACCTTGGACGCCATCGTGAAGTCGGTCCCGGTCGGGCGGCTCGCCAGGCCCGACGAAATCGCCCGCGGCGTCCTATTCCTGGCCGCCGACGAGTCCGCCTTCATCACCGGAGCCACGCTGTCGATCAACGGCGGCAAGTACATGGCCTGAAGGTCGGACCTCGTCCATCATCTCGGAATATCCATCCCTCCCTGCGCGAAAGTATGCAGCGATGAACCGACATATCGCTTTTCTAGGGGCGGCGATCCTCGCCAGCGCCTTCAACAGCCCAACCTGGGCGGCCCCGCCCCCGGCCCGGCGCCCCGAGACACTGGCGCTCTGCCGACGCGCCATGGCCGCCGCCGAGATCCAGCAGGAAATGACCCTCAAAATGGCCCGCCGCCTGGACAACGCTTCGTCCAAGTTCGCCACCCTGTTCCCGGACAACAGCCCGGCCGCGATCGACGCCTATCAACAGGCGATGTCCTCCGCCCTCGACGACGCCCGGCCACGGGCGCTCGAGGCGGTCGCGCGAGCCTGCGCCGCCAATTTCACGCCTGCGGAACTGAAGCAAATTATTGCTTTTTATCGGAGCCCGGCGGGCCGGGCGCTGGCGACAAAGCGACAGACGGTGCTCACGCCGACGATGGAGGACAGCTTCGAGCAGTTGCAGCCGGCGATCATGGCGGATTTCCACGCCCGTTTCTGCGCAATCACGAAAGCCTGCGACGCGGAGCCAGCCAGTTCACGCTGAAATTTCGTGCTCCGGCGCGCGCACTTCGGCCGGATGTTGACAGAAATCAAGGCGGAGACTTCCACCATGCTTAAAAGTCAAAGCTCCAAAAGGAGAAATAACATGGACGATCTTCCGTTCGCCCCGCTGCTCATCGGGCTGCAATTCTGGCAAAACGCTTTGGACTCAACTTACAAGAGTCTTCAGACTCTCAAGCCGTCTTCCGAACAGCGCGGCAGCCTCTCGGCCCTGTCGCCCGTCGCCATGGGCGATACGTGGCGGCGGGAACTCCTGACCTGCCAGGAACAGACCGACCGCTCGCTGTCGGTCGCCCGCGGCATGGTCGACAATTTCCGCCGCGGTATGTTCGAGACCATGCTGGCCGTGGTCCCGGCGACCTCCGCCGGCGCCGACACGGAAGCCGCCGCCGCACGGTCCACGCGCCCGGCTGACACTGCACGAAAGGCCGCCGCCTAGCCCTTTTCAGGCGAGAAGATGCTGTCCGCTGTCCACCGGGATAATCGTCCCGGTGATGTGGCGGGCGGCGTCGCTGACCAGAAAGGCCGCGAGCGCGCCCACGTCGCCGATCTCCACCAACTGGTGCTCGGGCGCGGCCGCTGCGGCGCGGTCAAGCAATTCGTCGAAGCGATCGATACCGCTCGCCGCCCGCGTCCGGATCGGCCCCGGCGAGATGGCGTGGACGCGGATTCCCTTGGGGCCAAGTTCCGCGGCGAGGTAGCGCGTTGAGCTCTCGAGCGCCGCCTTGACGGGTCCCATCAGGTTGTAGTGCTCCACCACGCGTTCGGAGCCATAGAACGTAACGGTCAGCAGGCAGCCCCCATTCGGCATCAGCGGCTCAGCGAGCTTCGCCATGCGGATGAAGGAGTGAACGGATACCTGCATGGCGGTGGCGAAGCCTTCGGCCGAACAGTCCGTCACCCGGCCGTGCAGATCCTCCTTGGGGGCGAAGGCGATCGCGTGCAGAAGAAAATCCAGGCCGCCCCAGGTCGTGCGAACCTGATCGAACACCGCCTCGAGCTCCCCTGGCGCGCGCACGTCACATGGGGCCAGCAGCTCGACCGCCAGCGGGTCGGTCACCGCGCGGACATAGGGCTCCGCCTTGGCGTTGAGGTAAGTGGCCGCCAGCCGCCCGCCGGCATCGTGGAACGACGTGGCGCAACCCGCCGCGATGCTGCTGGCGTTGGCGATGCCTACGACCAGGCCCCGTTTGCCTGTCAGATCGACCAGAGACCGCATGGAAGACTCCTCAGCTAAGCGATGACGCCGAGGGTGTGGATCGCAATCATCCCCTCCTCGTCGGTGGGAATGATCCGGACCTTCAGCCGCGCATCCGGATGGCTGATCAGCGGGGCGTTCGCCGTGTTGGCCGCCGCATCGATTGTCGCGCCAAGCCAGACCAACCGGTCGCAGACCGCCTGGCGCACCTGTGCGGCGTTCTCCCCTATGCCGGCGGTGAAGACCAACCCGTCCAGACCGCCAAGCGACCCCGCCAAGGCGGCGGCCTCGCGCGCAATGCGGTACACGAACAGCTCCACCGCCTCGCGAGCTCCTGGATCGGTGCTCTCCAATAACCTGCGCATGTCGCTCGACACGCCGGAGACGCCGAGCAGGCCGGACCGGCGATAGATCAGATCCTCGATCTGCTCGCCGGTGAAGCCGTGCGCTTGAACCAGATACAGGATCACGCCCGGATCGAGCGCGCCGCAGCGGGTCCCCATCACCAGGCCATCCACGGCCGTGAAGCCCATGGTGGTGTCGATGCTGACGCCACCCTGCAGGGCGCAGAGGCTGGCGCCGGCGCCGAGGTGCGCTGCGATCACCCTCCCCTTCGCCATCGGCGGATCCAGCTCGGCCAGCCGGCGGGCGACGTATTCGTAAGAGAGGCCGTGAAAACCATAGCGGCGCACGCCTTCCGCCTCCAGGTCGCGGGTCAGGGCGAACCGCGTGGCGACCAGGGGCTGGGTGCAGTGGAACGCCGTGTCGAAGCAGGCCACCTGCGGCAGGCCGGGCCGCACGGCCTGGGCCGCGCGAATGGCGGCCAGATTGTGCGGTTGGTGCAGGGGCGCTAAGGGCGACAAGGCGTCGAGCTTCGCCAGCGTCGCCGCATCCGCCCGCACGGGGACGCAGAATTCACGCCCGCCGTGCACCACGCGGTGCCCCACGCCGACCAGAGCATCTCCCCCCAGATGGGCCTCCACCCAGTCGAACAGCTCATGGAAAAAGACCTCGTGAAGCATCGCGGCGCCATTGGGCCAGCGCCGCTCCGTCAGCACACGACGGTCCTCCCCGCGAGCGATCAGGTGCGGCGCGGTTCCAATCCCCTCGATCTCCCCCCTGGCGAGCGGCGTCGGGCCGGCGGCGTCAACTTCGAAGAGCGCGAACTTCAGGCTTGAAGAGCCGGCGTTCAGGCTCAGGACGGCGTCGGCCATTTCAAGCCGCCGCCACGACAGCCGCTTCCGGCTGCGCGGGCGTTTTGGCGCGGGCCACCAGGACCGCCAGCGCGCACGACCCGATCCGCGTCCGCGCCGAATCCGCCCGGCTGGTCAGGATGATCGGGACCTGCGCTCCGAGCACGATCCCCGCCGCGTCTGCGCCGCCCAGGAAGCTCAGTTGCTTGGCGAGCATATTGCCCGCCTCCAGATCGGGGACCAGCAGGATGTCGGCCTGTCCCGCCACGGGCGAGACGATACCCTTCTCCGCGGCGGCGGCGGGACTGATGGCGTTGTCGAGCGCCAG
Source organism: Caulobacteraceae bacterium (assembly GCA_049791955.1). GTDB lineage: Bacteria > Pseudomonadota > Alphaproteobacteria > Caulobacterales > Caulobacteraceae > CAHJWH01. The sequence continues at coordinate 16,405 of JBARAK010000455.1, read as the reverse complement.
CGGCCCATCCAGCACGCCGCCCATGATCTGGCCGCGGTCGGCCATCTTGCAGAGCGCCGCCGCCTCCAGGGTCGAGCGCATCTTCGGATTGATCGTTTCCACCGCAGCCAGGATGGCGACCTTCGGCGTCGGGATTCCGATGACCTGGGCGAGCGCGATGGCGTTCTGCACGATGTCGCGCTTGGCCTCGAGGTCCGGATCGATGTTGATCGCCGCATCGGTGATCAGCAGCGGCCGCGGATAGCCTGGAACGTCCATCAGATAGACGTGGCTGATACGACGCTCGGTGCGCAGAGCGCCTTCCGCCACCACGGCCGACATCAGCTCGTCGGTGTGCAAGGAGCCCTTCATCAGGAGTTGCGCCTCGCCCGCACGCACCAGCGCCACTCCCTGGGCCGCCGCCGCATGGCTGTGCGGGGTCGCAACGATCCGGAAGGCGCTGATATCGACCCCGGCGGCATCAGCGGCGGCGCGGATCTTCGCCTCCGGCCCTACGAGGATCGGTGCGATCAAGCCCACGGCGGCGGCCTCGACCACGGCGGCTATAGCGGCGGCGTCGCACGGGTGGACCACCGCGGTCGACGCCGGTGGACCGCCGGCGGCAGCGTCCAGCAACGCGCGATAGCGGTCATGCAGGGAGAGCCGGACATCGGCCAGGATCGCCCGCGGCCGGCGCACCTTCTCCGTCGGCGCCTTCACCACCGCCTGGCCGGTGATGACCGTCTCACCGCGCTGGTTCACGCAGACGCAGTCCAGGATCACGATGTGATGCTCGGCCCGCTTCTCCGCGACGGTCACCGTGGCGGTCACCGCGTCGCCTATGTCCACGGGCCGCGTGAACTTGAGGCTCTGGTCCAGGTAGATGGTTCCCGGCCCCGGCAACCGAACCCCCAGCACGCTGGAGATCAGGGCGCCGCCCCAGATGCCATGGACGATCACCCGATGGAAGATATCGGACTTGGCGTAGGCCGGATCCACGTGGGCTGGGTTGACGTCCCCCGACACCGTAGCGATGAGCTGAATGTCCTGGGCGCTCGGCGTGCGGGTGAGGCTGGCGCTATCGCCCACCTTCAACTCGTCGAACGTCCGATTCTCGATCATGAGGTCGGGAGTGTCCATGGCCGCCTATCGCTCCAGAACATACTTGCCGGGCGCGTCTCGAAGCGGGGCGTAGCCGCGCCCCGTCGCCCCCATGGTCGGCGGCGCCATATCCTGGGCGCCGGATCGGGCGTCGAGCCAGGCTTGCCAGGCCAGCCACCAGGATCCCTCCCGTCGCTCGGCCGAGGCCGCCCATTCGTCGGGGCCTACATAACCCGCGTCCGCCGCGCGGGTCTGGATGTGGAAGCTGCGATGCGGATGGCCCGGCTCGCTGACGATGCCGGCGTTGTGCCCCCCCGTGGTGAGCACGAAGGTGACCTCGCCCTCGTTCAGCAGGTTGATCTTGTAGACCGACCGCCAGGGCGCAACGTGATCGGTCTCCGTGGAGACCACGAACAGCGGCGCGCGGATGTCCCCGATCGAGATGGCGCGTCCTCCCGCCAAAAGACGCCCCTCGGCCAGATCGTTTCTCAGGAACAAGGTGCGCAGATATTCAGAATGCATCCGGGCAGGCATGCGGGTGGCGTCGTCGTTCCAGGTCATCAGATCGTTGGGCTGATCTTTTTCCCCCAGCCAATAGGACTTCAGCAGCCGAGACCAGATCAGGTCGCGCGAGCGCAGCAGCTCGAACGCGCTACCCATCTGGCGGCCATCGAGATAGCCCTGGCGAGCCATCACATCTTCCAGGAAGGAGACCTGCTCCTCGGTCGTGAAGAGCTGAAGTTCGCCGGCCTCGGTGAAGTCGGTCTGGGCGCAGAACAGGGTGATGTCCGCCAGCCGGTCGTCACCGTCGCGCGCCATCGTCGCCGCGCCGATCGCCAGCAAAGTGCCGCCAAGGCAGTAGCCGCAAGCATGGATCTTCACCCCCGGCCGGATCGCCGACACCGCGTCGATCGCCGTCATCAGTCCGTCGCTGCGGTAAGCATCGAACGGGACGTCGCGCAGATCTGCGCCGGGGTTCCGCCAGGATATGCAGAACACCGTATACCCCTGCTCAACCAGATACCGGATGAGCGAATTGTGAGGCGACAAATCTAGGATATAGTATTTCATGATCCAGGCGGGCGTTATCAGTACGGGCTCCGCGCGCACCGTTCCGGTCTGCGGCGAGTATTGGATCAACTCGATCAAGTCGTTGCAGAATACCACCTGCCCCGGCGTGACCGCAAGGTCCCGCCCGACCTTCAACCCGCTATCCGGTTCGCCCTCCGGGTTGCTGGAGACCTTCGCCAGGTCCGCCATGAAGTTCTCCAGCCCCTCGACGAAATTCTGGCCGCCCTTCTCGGTCGTGGCGCGCAGCACTTCCGGATTGATCCACGGCGAATTGGAAGGCGAGAAGATATCGAGCCACTGTCGCGCGGCGAAGTTCACCAGCCGCTCGTTCTCCGGATTGACGCCGGGAACGCCCTTCGTGGCCGTCTCCATCCATTCCTGCATCAGCAGGAACGCCTGCTCATAAAGATTGAACGGCAGAGCCTTCCATTGCGGATCGCCAAATCGATGGTCGCCAGGGCTCGGCTGAACGCTGTCGCCGCCGAGCGCCCCCTGCCAGAAGCGCAGCCACTGGGCGCCGGCTTCCACACCCAGAGCGGAACGCCGAAAAGGCGCGTTGGCCATATGCGCCGCCCAGTCAACGCTGGCGAGCCAGAGGGCGAGCGGCGAGCCTCCAGAGGTGAGCTGTCCCTCCGCCGCGTGGAACCGACGGTCAAGATCGGCGAATAAGGGCATGGCCCGATCGCTGGACACCGCCGCCTGCGGCGGCCGTCCGAGGGGTGCGAGCGGGGTCGTGGTCCGGCGTGGAAGCTGTCCGCCGTCGTCCATCTGCAGGCTCCTTGATCGATCTGGCGGTCGAGATAGGCCCGCCGGCCGTCCTCGGCCTTGATCGAAATCAACCCCGGCCGGCGTCCATCAGAAGCGCTTGATCCTGATCAATGCCATCCGCTCGCGGGACCGCTACCCATGGCCTGAAGAGCGAAAGGGTGAAGCAGGATGACGACGAGGGGCGGGATGGGAATCGTCACGGCTGTTCGCGGCGCCGTGGTGGACGTCCGCTTCGAGGGGTCGCTTCCGGCCATCGACGACGCCCTGCGCATCGCCTGGGACCGGCCTGAAACGCTAGTGGTGGAAGTCCAGAGCCACCTCGACGCCCACACCGTCAGAGCGGTCGCGCTTCAAGACACCGGCGGCCTGCCGCGGGGCGCGGCGGTGGCCCCGATGGACGGGCCGCTCACCGTTCCCGTCGGCGACGTCACGCTCGGCCGATTGCTGAACGTCGCCGGACAGATCGGCGATCTGGGTCCACCGCTCCCCCCAGATGCTCCGCGTTGGCCGATCCATCGCCCACCGCCGCGTCTGGAAGACCAGAGCGCAGCGAGACAGATGTTCGAGACCGGTTTGAAGGCCGTCGACCTGCTGGCCCCGCTCGCCCGCGGCGGAAAAGCGGCCATGTTCGGGGGCGCGGGGGTGGGCAAGACCGTACTGGTGATGGAGCTGATCCACGCCATGGTGTCGCGTTATCAGGGCGTGTCCGTTTTCGCGGGGATCGGCGAGCGGTCCCGCGAGGGGCACGAACTCCTGAACGACATGGAGAGCTCCGGCGTCCTGGGGCGTACCGTGCTGGTGTTCGGCCAGATGAACGAGCCCCCGGGCGCCCGCTGGCGGGTGGGCCTCAGCGCCCTGACCATCGCGGAATATTTCCGCGACGCCCAGCACCGCAATGTCCTGCTGTTGATGGACAACGTGTTCCGCTTCGTTCAGGCGGGCAGCGAAGTGTCGGGGCTGCTGGGGCGCGCGCCATCACGGGTCGGCTACCAGCCGACCCTCGCCAGCGAGGTCGCCGCCCTTCAGGAGCGCATCGCCTCGGTAGCCGGCGCAGCCATCACTGCGATCCAAGCGGTCTACGTCCCTGCCGACGACTTCACCGACCCGGCGGTGACCGCCATATCGAGCCACCTCGACAGCACCGTGGTCCTGTCGCGCGGGATGGCCGCCCAGGGCATGTATCCAGCCATCGATCCCTTGGCCTCATCCTCCATCCTGCTGGATCCGATGGTGGTCGGCGAAGAGCACTATCGGCTGGCCGCCCAGGCGCGCGAGACGTTGGCGCGATACGCGGAGCTGCAGGACATCATCGCGCTGCTTGGCGTCGAAGAGCTTGGCGCGGAGGATCGGCTGGCGGTCGGCCGGGCCCGGCGACTGCAGCGGTTCCTCACCCAACCCTTCGTGGCGACCGAAGCCTTCACCGGCCAGCCCGGCCGTTCGGTGTCGCTGAAAGACACCCTGGCCGGGTGCCGCGCCATTCTCGCCGGAGAGACCGACGCCTGGCCCGAAAGCGCTCTCTACATGATCGGCAGCCTGGAAGAAGCGCGCGCCAAACAAGCCGCCGCAACAGCCCCGCCGCCTGCGAAGGCCGCGGCATGAGGCTCCTGATCACCGACCCCGTGATGGTGGCGGCTGACCATACCGACGTGGTCGCCGTGCGCGCTGAAGACGAGAGTGGAAGCTTCGGCGTGCTGGAGGGCCATGCTGATCTGTTGACCACTCTGTCTCTCTCCGTCGTCTCCTGGCGGCACGCAGACGGGCGCACCGGCTATTGCGCGGTGCGGCGCGGCGTCTTCGCGGTCCAGGGCGGGAAAGAAGTGCTGATCGCAAGCCGCGAGGCGCATCCCGGCGAGGATCTGAACCAACTAGCCCACGATGTGCTCGCCGGCTATCGCGCCCGGGACGAGGCCGAGCGGAGCACCCGGACCTCCTCCGCCAAGCTGCGGATGCAGGCGATCCGACGGATCGTCGAGGCGCTCCATGGCGGCGGAACTTCGGGCCTGGGCCAGTGACCCGCCCTCCGCGCCCAAGGGGCGAGCAGCAATTGCTGGAGGCCGTGCGCCTGCGTAGCGCACGACGACGCAAAGAGGCGTCGATGTCCTTCGTCGGGTCTCTCGGCCAGATCGGCGTGCTGGGATGGACCATCGTGGTTCCCACCCTGCTCGGCCTGGCCGCGGGGCGATGGCTGGACGGCCGACTGCACTCGGCCGTGTTCTGGAGCGCGCCGCTGATGCTCGCTGGCCTGGGGCTCGGCTGCTGGTCGGCGTGGAAGTGGGTGCGGCGGCCATGACCTTCCTCGTCGCCTTGCTGTTCCTGATCGCCGGCTTCGGGGCCGGCTGGGTCCACTTCGCCCTTCTGCGCCGGAGCGCCGAGCTTTTGGTCGGTGGCGGATCGCTCGGGGCCGGCTTGGGACTGCACATCGGGCGACTGGCCCTCACTGGCGCGACGTTGGCGGCCGCGGCCCTTTTCGGCTGGCTGCCCCTGCTCTGCTGCGCAGCCGGAGTGACCATCGCGCGTCTGGTCACCGTTCATCGGGCGACAGGATCACCGCCATGATCCGGTCCCCCCTTGAAATGACGGTGCTGTTTCGAGTCGGGGTCATCCCGATCACCCAGCCGGTCGCCACCACCTGGGCCTTGATGGGCCTGCTGACGTTGGCGAGCTGGCGGCTGACCCGACGCCTCGCCCTCAAGCCCTCCCGTACGCAGGGGGCTCTGGAGCTGCTGGTCCAGACCCTGTCCAACCAGGTGCGCGAGGCGATGGGCGGATCGCCCGAGCCCTACTTGCCGGTGATCGGCACCCTCTTCCTGTTCATCCTCACGGCCAACTGGTCTTCCCTGATCCCCGGGGTCGAGCCGCCCACCGCGCACATCGAGACCGACGCCGCCCTGGCGTTGATCGTGTTCGGCGCGACCATCTGGTTCGGCGTGAGCCGGCTCGGCGTCGGCGGCTATCTGAAGAGCTTCGCCCAGCCCGTCGCCCTGCTGGCGCCGTTGAACGTCCTGGAAAACTTCACCCGCATCTTTTCGCTGATCGTGCGCCTGTTCGGCAATGTGATGAGCGGGGTGTTTGTCGTCGGCGTGGTGCTGAGTTTGGCCGGCCTTCTCGTCCCCATCCCACTGATGGCGCTCGATCTGCTGACCGGCGCCGTCCAGGCCTACATCTTCGCCGCCCTCGCCATGGTGTTCATCGGCGCCGCGCTGGCCGAAGCTCCCCCCGCCCCCCACGAGGTCAAGGCATGAACTGGATTCAGATCGTCAGCATCCTGGGCGCCGCGCTCGCGGTCTCCTTCGGATCCATCGGACCTGCCCTGGGGGAGGGTCGCGCCGTGGCCTCGGCCATGGACGCGATCGCCCGCCAGCCAGAAGCCGCAAACACCATCTCACGCACCCTGTTCGTGGGCCTGGCGATGATCGAGACTATGGCGATCTACTGCCTGGTGATCGCCTTGCTGCTGCTGTTCGCCAATCCATTCGTGCGCTGAACCCATGCACATCGATGGGTGGACGTTGGCGCTACAGGCCATCAATGTCCTGGTCCTCATCTGGCTCCTGAGCCGGTTCCTCTATCGGCCGGTCATGGCCGCCATCGCCGCCCGCCAGGCGGAAGCTGGCAAGCTCCTAGCCGAGGCCCAGGCTGCGAAAGACCAGGCTGCAGCCGACACCGCCGCGCTCAAGGGCCGCATCGAAGGTCTCCAGGCGGAAGCGGAGACCCTGAGGGCTAAGGCCGAGGCCGACGCGCAGGCCGCGTGCAAGGCGCTCCTGGATCAAGCCACAAAGGAGGCCGCCGGGGCCAAGGCGCAGGCCCAGGCCGCCCTCGTCGTGGAACGGACGGCCGCGGCGTTGCAGCTGGATCATGACGCCGCCCGCCTGGCGGTGGCCATCGCGGAGAAGCTCCTGCACCGCATCCCGTCTCAGGCTGCCGCGGACGCCCTGTTCCAGGCGCTCCTGGACAGCCTCGGCGCGCTTCCAGAGGCTGCGCGCGAGCAACTCGCCACAACCGATGAACCGCTCGAGATCGTCACGGCGGAGCTCCTGCCCCCCACCGACCAGGCGAAGCGCCGCGCCGCGCTCCTGGCGCTTCTCCCCTCCACGCCGACCATCAGCTTCCGCAATGATCCAGCTCTGATCGCCGGCTTCGAGCTACATGGTCCCCATACCCTCATCGTCAACAGCTGGCGCGCGGACCTCGAGCGGGTCACGCGCGAACTCGGCGCATCGGCTGGAGCCTCGCGTGCCGCCTGATTCCATCCCCTCAGGGCCATCGCCGCTCGTCTCCGCCGCCTGGCTGGGCCAGACGCGTGGGCAGGTCGACGCGCTCGTGCTCGCCCCGGAAATCTCCGAGATCGGGCACGTGGAGCAGATCGGCGATGGCGTGGCGATCGTGTCGGGCCTACCGCGCCTGCGCCTGAACGAGCTGGTCCGCTTCGCGGGGGGCGAGGTGGGGTTCGCCCAGACGCTGGACGAGGATCGCATCGGCTGCGTGTTGCTGGACGCCGATGAGGGCGTGCGGGCGGGCGATATCGCGCATGGTCTCGGCGAGGTGATCCGCACGCCGGTGGGACCAAATCTGCTCGGCCGCGTGGTGGATCCGCTTGGACGTCCCCTTGATGGCGGCGGCGCCATAGACGCGAAGACCTACGCCCCCGTCGAACGGCCCGCGCCCACCATCGTCGAACGCGACCTGGTGGTGCAGCCGGTCCAGACCGGCGTCCTGGCAGTGGACGCGCTGTTCGCCCTTGGCCGCGGCCAACGGGAACTGATCATCGGCGATCGGGCCATCGGGAAGACCGCCCTGGCGGTGGATACGATCATCAATCAGCGCAACAGCGACATCGTCTGCATCTATGTCGCGATCGGGCAGAAATCCTCCACCGTCGCGCGCGTGATCGACCAGATCCGGCGCCACGGCGCGCCCGAACGCTGCATCTTCGTGGTCGCAAATCCCTCGGCGCCGCCTGGACTGCAATGGATCGCGCCCTTTGCCGGCATGGCGATGGCGGAGTACTTCCGCGATCGGGGCCAGCACGCCTTGGTGGTCCTGGATGATCTGACCAAGCACGCCGCTACCCACCGCGAGATCGCCCTTTTGACCGGAGAGCCGCCCGGGCGGGAGGCTTATCCGGGAGATGTCTTCTACCTCCATGCCCGCTTGCTCGAGCGCGCCGCCAAACTGTCGAAGGCCAAGGGCGGCGGATCGCTGACCGCCTTGCCCATCGCCGAGACCGACGCCGGCAATCTCAGCGCCTACATCCCAACCAACCTGATTTCGATCACCGACGGGCAGATCGTCCTGGACGCCAAGCTCTTCAACGCGGGCGTGAAGCCGGCGGTCGACGTGGGATTGAGTGTCAGCCGGGTGGGCGGCAAGACGCAGGCGGACGCCCTGCGTAAGACCACAGGAACCCTTCGGCTCCAGTACGCCCAGTTCCTGGAGTTGGAGATGTTCACGCGGTTCGGAGAGCAGCCCGATCCGCGGGTGAGGACGCAGATCGATCGGGGCGAGCGGCTTCGGGCGTTGCTGAACCAGCCGCAATATTCCCCCCTCAGAGTGACCGACCAGGCGGCCCTGGCCTTGGGCCTGAACGGAGGCGCATTCGATGCCTTGACGGTCGAACACCTCGCCGCCCTTCGCCTCGCCTTGCCGGATTGGCTCGATCGGCGCGCCGGCGACGTCGTGAAGCGGATCGAAACCGCCGGCGCCCTGGCGGACTCCGACCGCGCGGCGTTGCTGGACACCATGACGGCTCTGGCCGCGCAACAGGCCGCTTCACCGGCGACGCCATGACCGAACGCCTCGCCGATATCTCGTCCCACATCCACGCCGTGCGCCAGGTCGGCGCGGTGGTGAACGCCATGCGTGGCCTCTCGGGCGCCCGCGCCCAGCAGGGCCGCGCCCTGCTCGCCGGCATCCGAGCCTACGCCGAGGTGTCAGCCCGTGGAATCTCCGAGGCCTTGAGGCTTGACGGCGAGACCGCGCCCGGAGGGCCAACCGGGGCCCTCGAGCGCATGCTGATCGTTTTCGGGGCCGAGCAGGGCTTCGCCGGCGCCTTCGCTGATCGGGTGATGGATACGGCGGCGCCCCTCATGGCCGGCGCCTACGTGGTCATCGTCGGGACGCGAAGCGTCGCCTTGGCCCACGACCGGCGGGTTGAACCAGCTCGGGTCGTCGCAATGCCCACGCGCGCCCGCTCCGTTGTGGCGCTCGCAAACGATGTCGTGGACGCGCTTTATGATCGGCTAGCGGACGCGGGGGCATCGTCGGTGGAGTTGATCGTCCCCGTCTGGACCCCGGGGAGCGGCGTGGCTATCGAACGGCGTCCCCTCATGCCGTTGAATCTAGAGAGCTTCCCCCGGCCTCGAACCGGCGAACCGCCCCTGACCACCCTCCCCACGCCGCGCCTGCTTGAGCAGCTCGCGGAGGAATATGTCTTCGCCGGCGTCTGCGAAGCCGCGATGGAAGCCTATGTCGCCGAAAATCAGGCGCGGATGGAGGCCATGGCGGCGGCTAAGCGGAATATAGACGCCCAGCTTGAGGCGTTGAGCCAGCGCGAACATCAGCTCCGCCAGGACGACATTACCGCGGAGGTGATCGAGCTGGCGGCGGCGGGTCTGCAGAAGCGCAGGCGGCGATAGGGACGGTCGCCCGTGAGGCGACCGCTGCAGAAATCCCGTCAATGCCGCGCGAGAGCAGCTTTGCGCCCGCGCCAAGCCGTGGATCGCTTGGGGACTCCAAGCGGGCGGTATGCGCCCTTGCGCATAGCTGGCGTACTCGCCCATTGGCCGTAAGCAAGGGCCGCCCCCAGCGCTACGAACACTCCAATGACGAAACTTACGAATGCAATGGCGTCGGGGTTCATCTGAGTCTGCTCCTAAGGGTGAACCTCGCCTAGAGACCCAAATCCGCCAGGGGCCGCCTTGAGGAGGATCAATACGCGCGGCCCAGCGAGCTGAAGCGATCTTCCAGGCGCTGCGCCTCAGACGATCTCCGCCTGAGCGGTGAGCATGTCACGACGAAGAAGGCGCACACCGCCGTGATGCAGCAGCTCGATCACCCGCTGGCGTTTGAGGTCCGACATCACCCGGCTGACGGTTTCCATCGTCAGACCGAGGAAATCCGCCATGTCGGCGCGGGTCATGGGGAGGAAAGCGAGGTTGGGCGCCCCGCCGATCTTCGCCTCTCGATCCGCGATGTAGAGAAGGAAACTGGCGACCTTTTCCAGCGCTGACTTCCGCCCGAGCAAGGTCAGATGGACATGGGCGCTGATCAGCTCATCGGAAGCCCGCGACAGCAATTCCTCCTCGAGCTGGGGCGTTTCCAGCAGAAGGCGCCGAAACATCGCCCGGGGGAACCTGCAGACGCGAACCGTGGTGAGCGCCTGCACGCCGAACCGATGCTCCGGACCGCCGGTCAGGCCAAGGAAATCGCCCTTGAACAAGAAACCCAGGACCTGACGGCGGCCATCGCTCAGAAGGCTGAACAACATCACCATACCGTCCGTGATGTTGAAGACCTGATCGGCCGGATCGCCTTCGCGAACAACCATTTCGCCCGCCGAATAACCTTTCACCGTCGCGCAGTCGGCGAGACGGTGCAATTCCAGATGAGGCAGCACAGAACATATGCTGATCGCCCGCGCGTCGCACCGCTCGCAGCCATCCGGACACCTATTCGATTCTGAGTGAAGCGTCGCGACCTGCATTCCCAGCCCCTCCGGCCCTTCGAAGCCGCCGCTTTTGCGGCGGCGCGGCCCAAGGCTCAACGTGAGGCGCGCGCCGCACATGACCATGCACGACACCGGGCGAAGTTGATTCAGATCAAGGCCGACGAAGCCACGTCGGATAGGGACGCATTCGTAATGGCGGGAAGATCACGCCATCGCCCTTACACGCTTTGATGCAGGTCAACGCCCACAGGCTTTCCGTCTGGGCATGTTCGGTTCGGCGGTCAACGACACGACAAACGCGATCGCCTGAAGGAGATGGACATGAACGACAAGACCCTTCGCCAGGACATCATCGCCGAACTGGATTGGGAGCCCAGCATCGACTCCGCCAGCATCGGCGTCGCCGTCGACCAGGGCATCGTCACCCTGACGGGCCACGTTCCGAACTATGCGCAAAAGTCGATCGCGGAAAACGCGGTCAAACGGCTGAAAGGCGTCCGCGGGATCGCCGAGGAGCTGAAGGTCGCCACCGACGGGAACAACATCTACGCCGATGACGACATCGCCAGGCGCGCCCTCACGGTCCTCGACCTGAACGTCCTCGTCCCGACCGGCAAGATCCAGATCAAGGTCGAAAAGGGTTGGCTGACCCTGTCCGGCCAGGTGGAATGGGAATATCAGCGCACGGCCGCCCTCGATGACCTGCGTAAACTGCGCGGCGTCATGGGCATCAGCAACGACGTCACCGTAACGCCCCACGTCAGCGTCGCCGACGTCGAGCGGCGCATCCATGACGCCCTGAAGCGCAACGCGACCATCGAAGCGGACCGCATCCACGTCTCGGTTCAAGACGGCAAGGTGAAGTTGGAAGGACGCGTCGACACCTGGGCGGATCGCGCCGTCCTCGAACGGGCCGCGTGGTCCGCGCCTGGCGTACGCATGGTCGAAGACCACGTCCACGTCGCCTGAACGGACAAGGCGGCGGCTCCCGCCGCCGCCCCCAACCTCTGGAGATCGCCCCATGTCGTTCAAGAGCATCCTGATCCACGTCCGGCCAGAGCCAAGCTCGGACGCCCTCGTCCGGTTCGCGGCCGCGTTCGCCCAAGACCAAAAGGCTGAGCTCACAGGGCTTGGCGCCCGTGTGGCCATCCTCATCGCGGACCCTGGCTACGGCTACCTCGACGCGTCGACGGTCCAGGCGGTGATCGATCAGGAGGAGATCGATCTCGAAAAGGCTCGGGCGCGCTTTACCGCGGTCACGCAGTCGCTGCAGATCAAAGCCCACTGGAAGACCCACCGCGATTTTCCCAACAGCGCGCTCGTCGAGGAAGCCGCCGGCGCAGATCTCATCATCGCCGATCGGCAGCAGGCAGCCTCCGGTTACGGGATCGATCTGGGCGCCCTGGTGTGCGAAGCCGGACTGCCGGTCCTAGTCCTCGCCTCGGAAACGCCAGCGCTCCCGATCAAGTCGATCTTGGTCGCCTGGCGCAACACGCGCGAATCCCGTCGCGCCCTGTCGGGCGCCCTTCCGTTGCTGAAGCAGGCCGAGCGGGTACGGCTGGTGCAGGTCGCCTCCGACCGGGACGCCGACCTTGCGCGAGAGGGGCTGCGGGCCGCCACCGATCGGCTTATCGCCCACGGAGTGAAAGCAGACTGCGAGGTCCGGCGCTGCAACGAGAGCGTCGCCGCAACGCTGATCGACGAGGCTAACGCCATCGACGCGGACCTGCTGGTCCTTGGCGCCTACGGCCATGCCAGAGCGCGTGAGTGGGTGCTGGGGGGCGTCACCCACGATCTGCTCGCCGATGCACCACTTCCGCTCTTCCTCGTGCATTGAGCCGGGGTTCATTCGCTCTGTCGGCGGCCCTTGATCATGGCCGCCGCTTCCCCTTGGCGACCGCTCTCCAGACCTTCCCATCCGGACCTGGACGTCATCACATCGTTGGCGCTGTCTCTTAAACCACAGCCGTCGACGTTTTAATCCCCACGTCAATCCAGTTGCGATAGGTCAAAGCTCCACCATCAACCACAGCAGATGATCCTCGCACATCCGCACATGTGGACACGCCGTCGGGGACATTCAAAATGAAATCCGCTCAACTTATATTATCGAGTGGCTATGCACTTCTGGCCGCCGCCCTGCTTCCAATCAACACAGCGCGGGCCGATGATTTCCAACCTGCTGGCAGAGGAACGTTCATCGTCGATCTTCGGGCCAGCGACGTCTCGCCTGACACCTCCGATCGCATTGTAACGGCGGCAGGTGCGGACAGTGGTCTGCATATAAAGGTGGGGGACAGCGTCATGCCGACGCTCGGTTTCACCTACTTCCTCACCGATCACATCGCCGTAGAAGCGATCCTCGGCACAACGCAGCACACCATCTATGCCGACGGGGGCGGCGCGTCCGTCAAGGTCCACCGCACCTGGGTCCTGCCGCCTGTGGTGGCCCTGCAATACCGTCCGTGGCCGAAGGCGCGCATCAGCCCCTATCTCGGCGGCGGGGTGAACGCCATGATCTACTACGGCGGCGACAACGCGAACGGTTTCAAGGTCCGCTTGAAGGATAACGTGGGCGGGGCGATCCAGGCCGGCGCCGACTACGCCCTGAAGGGTCCATGGACGCTGAACGTCGACGTCAAGAAAATCTTCGTCGAGACCGATGCGGTGATCAATGACGGGGCGCTGCATTCCGATGTCAACTTGAACCCATGGGTTCTATCCTTGGGCGTCGGTCGCAGATTCTGAACGACGCGGATCGGACGCGGTCCAGCCCGGACCGCGTTCCCCTCCCAGCCCCGCGCCTCAGGCTGCGCGACGGGACAGGCCGCCATCCTCCAGCGTCAACACACGCACACAGAGACCCAGGGCTGCAGCCCTATGGCTCACCAGAATCAAACCCTGCCCTGTGAGGCGCATGCGATGGTTGAGACGCTCGATCACCAGGGCTTCGGTATGGGGGTCCAGACCCTCCGTCGGTTCATCCAGGAGCAGCCAAGGCGCCGGCTTCAACAGCGCCCGGGCAAGGGCGAGGCGGCGGCGTTCCCCACCCGACAGCCGCTCGGCCCCCTCGCCGACCATAGAATCAAGCCCATCCGGCAGCGCACGTACCCGCCTGTCCAGAGCGGCGTCGAACAGGGCCGACCAGAGCGCTGGTTCGCTCGCCTCAGGCGCGCCCAATCGTAAATTGTCACGAAGGCTGCCCGACAGCAGCATCGCCTGCTGGGGCGCATAGGCGAAGAATCGCCGCGCCGATGCGGCGGCAAGGTCGGCGACATCGGTCCCGCCGATGCTCAGCTGCCCGCGCTCGACATCGCGCAACCTCAAGAATCGCTCGAGCAGGGTCGTCTTCCCGCAGCCGGAGCGACCCACGACCGCAAGCCGCTCACCCGGTGCGAGCGTCAGAGACGCGCCGCCAGCGGACCGGATCATCAGAACGGGGCGGGCGACCGGTGGCGGCCCGTCCTGCAGAGGCGCCGACGCCAAGACAGGATCGATCCGGCGCGCCGCCTCGCCGACCGCTTCATCCTGGAGAAACCCGCGGACCAGCCCCGCGCCGCCTTCCAGGGTCGCCCCCGCAGCGAGCGCGGCGAGGCAGGCGAGTGGCAGGGGCGCGTGATAGGCCAGCAAAAGCACAATCACGGCCGCGCCCGCGGCCATCATGGCCGAAAGACAGGCCTGCCACCCTTCCGCCCGGTGCGCAGCGAGCCGAGCCTTCGCCAAGGAACGGCTCTCGATCTCGATCTGCTCCGCGGCCCAGGACTGGAGCCCGTAGGCCACGATCTCGGGGGCGGCTGCATACATCGTGGCGTACGCATCCTTGAGCCGGCCAGACGCGCGTTGCAGATCCCGTCCTGAAGCGCTTGTGGTGCGCCGCGCCAGCGCCCAGGCCGCCGTGGTCGCCAGAACGAACATCGCGCCCGTGGCGGCGGCGCAGGGCCATCCAGCCAGGCCGGTCAGGGCCACGCCCACCACCAGCGCCGTCGCCGCGCCCCAGCGGCCTGATAAGCGTATGAACAGCGTCTCCACCGCGTCCACGTCCTGGATCAGCCGGGCGCTGGCTTCTCCGGTGGATAGAGCCAGCGCCGCTGCGGGCGGGGCCGCGGCCAGACCGGCGAACAAGGCTGGGCGAATGTTCGCGAGCGCCCCAAGCGCGGCCCGATGGCCCTCCAGTCGCTCCCCGTAACGGCAAGCGGTGCGCAAGATCGCCAGCAGCCGGATCGTCGCGCTTGGCAGCATGTAGTTGAAGGCCAGAGTCGCCGCGCCGCCGCCCGCCAGGGCCGCAGCGCTGATGAACCAGCCCGATATCCCCACCAAGGCGCTCGAGGCTCCGGCCAGGCCGATGGCGGCCGCACAGGCGTTCATCAGTGGAAACCGCTGGCGGCGGCGCTCCCCGGCCACAAGGTGTTTCAGATTCATGCCCAACTCTCAGGCCGCCAGCCGCACCACCCGGTGGGCCAGGGCGGCCACCGCGTCGGAATGGGTTGCGATCAGCGTGGTGCGTCCATAGGCGGCACGGGCGATCACGGAGAGGAGTTCGGCTTCTGAACGCGCGTCGAGGTTGGCGGTGGGCTCGTCCAGCAACAAGACCGGAGCGTCCCGCAGGATCGCCCGGGCCAGAGCCAGGCGGCGCCGTTCGCCGCCCGACAAGCCGCCGCCCCGCTCATCGAGCCATCGGGTGAGGCCGCCCTGGATCCCGGCCAGTCCGGTCAGCTCGGCGGCCTGAGCGATCGCATCGGGCGACGCCTCCCGACGCCCCAATGCGATATTCTGGGCGAGCGTCCCTGGCGTGACGACCGGAGCCTGACCGGCCCAGGCCGCGGACACGGACCCGATCTCGGCGAGGCGGACGCCATCCACCGTGATCTCGCCCTCGGTCGGTTGAGCAAGTCCAAGCAGCAGATTAAGCACAGTGCTCTTACCCGCCCCGGTCGGTCCCATCAGCGCCACCACGTCTCCAGGACCAAGCGACAGGTTGAAACCATCAAGGGCCGGCCGGACGTCGCCGGCGTAGACCACGCGCACGCCCTCGAACCGGATGGCGGGCGCCGCCGGCGGGGCGGGCGGTCTGGGCGAGACGCGGCGCGGCGTTCCCTCCATGCCGATCAACCCGTCGACGGCCGCTTCGGCGGCCTGGCGGTCATGATAGACGGCGGCCAGTCTCCGCATCGGCTGGTAGGCTTCAGGGGCGAGCGCCAGGGCGAACACCGCCCGGCCGAGATCGAGCCGCTCGGGCGTGGGAAAGGGCAACAGGCCAAGCAGATCAAACCCGCAGTAGACCGCGACCAGCGCCACGGACAAGGCGGCGAAGAACTCCAGCGCCGCTGAAGATATGAAGGCGACCCGCAGCACCCGCAGGGTCCGGTCGGCGAGGGTCTGCGCGGCTTGCCCAAGGGCGCCGGTTGTCCCCGCCTCCGCGTTGAAGGCCAGCACCACAGGCAGCGCCCGCACCCGATCGGCGAACAGGCCTGATAGGCGTGTCAGCGCCTCGAACTGCCGGCGGGATTCAGCCGCCGCCGCCCCGCCCGCCAGGGCCATCGCGATCACGAACGGGACGAAAGTGACAAGCTCGATCAACGCGGCCACCGGGCTCGCGAAGCCCATGGCGACGACGACCAGCAGGGGCGCGAGCCCGCCCGCGGCGCGGGCTGGCACAAAGCGGGCATAGTAGCCGTCAAGCGCCTCCACCCCCTCGACCACCTGGGTCATGGTCTCGCCGACCGGCGGCCTCTCGCCGGGTCGGGCGTCCAGGCTGGCGCGGAGCAGGCGCGCGCGTACGGCGGTCTTGATCTTCGTCGCGGCCCTCGCCCCCCTCCCAGC
>JBARAK010000454.1:0-24369 GCA_049791955.1 Caulobacteraceae bacterium | reverse complement strand
GCCCTGGCCGAGCTGGCGAGCCTGGGGGACGACTATGAGGTGGTGGCGACCGCGCCGCCCGACCGGGTGGAGGGGATGATCGCCACCGCAGCCGGAGCGGGGATCGTCCTCACCGTCATTGGCGAGGCGGTTGATGGGGGCGGCGTGACCGCAAGCTTTGCGGGAGCGGATGTCGCCATCGCGCGCAAGGGCTGGACGCACGGCTGAAGGCCGCAGGCGGCCGCGCTTGCCGGTACGGGCGGGCTGGCCGAAACTTCCCGGATGCGCAAACGCCTCGCCGTCGCCCTCAGCGGGCTTGTCCTTCTATCTGCGTCGGCCGCGAGCGCCGCCGAGCCCAAGGCCAAGGTCGAGCCGCCCTTCTTCGAGCTTCAGCCGATCGGTTTCCCGGTCGTGTTCAAGGGGGAGCTGGTCAACTACGTCTTCGTCAATCTCAAGCTGATGCTCGATCCCAAGCAGGACGCCGCCAAGCTGCACGCCCGCGAGCCCTTTATCCGCGACCTGCTGGTCCGGGAGGGCGCGCGCGCGCCGTTCAATGTTCCCGATAGTCAGGTGAGGCTCGACGACGGCCGGCTGAAGGCGGCGGTCATGGCCGCCAGCCGTACCGCGTTCGGAGCGGGCGTGGTGACCAGCGTCCAGATCGTCTCGGAAACCCCCCAGCGCCGCACCGGCATGGGCGGAAGGTGACGATCTTCCCTCTCCCTCTGGCGGGAGAGGGCGGGGCCCATCGCTTGCGATGGGAGGGTGAGGGGTCGCGCCGCGCTTCACAGCTGACAGCGCCCGTCGCCCCCTCATCCTCCCCACTTCGTGGGTGGTGGCTCCTTCTCCCGCAAGGGGAGAAGGCTAATTCACGCCTGTTTGGCGCGCTCCATGCCGGCCCTGATCAGGTCGGCGGCTTCCTCGGCGTCGCCCCAGCGGACGATCTCGACCGACTTGCCCTTCTCCAGGTCCTTATAGTGGGCGAAGAAGTGGGCGATCTGGTCGGTCAGGATGGTGGGCAGCGAGCGCCAGGACGCCACGTCGGTGTAGAACGGGTGCAGCTTGTCCACCGGCACGGCGAGGATCTTCTCGTCGGCGCCAGCCTCGTCGGACATCATCAGCACGCCGATCGGGCGGCAGCGGATGATGGCGCCGGGCACCACCGGGGTCGGGCCCACCACCATCACGTCCATCGGGTCGCCGTCGTCGGCCAGGGTGTGGGGGATGAAGCCGTAGTTGCCCGGATAGAACATTGCGGTGTGCAGGAAGCGGTCGACGATGATCGCGCCCGAATCCTTGTCGATCTCGTACTTCACGGGCTCGCCACCCTGCGGGATCTCGATCACCGCGTTGATGTCGTAGGGCGGGTTCACGCCGGTGGCGATCTTGCTGAGGTCCATGAGTATTCCACTGTGCAGCAATGCGCTGAGGGGGCCGCTATAGCACGGCGGGCCGCGAGGGGAATGCGCCCGTAGCACTTTGTTGTGCGCCGCAGCATTCACGATGTCGTCGGGGATGGATCAGCTCTACCGGCGCACGCTGTTGCGCTTGCGTCCAGATTGAGCGAGGCTCGATTCAAATAGAAACGGAGCAGGGTTGGGCGAAGGTGCGTACGAGGTGCTTTCGCCTCGCGTGCTCCGTGCGTCCTCCGATGCGCCCGTAAGAGGGAAAGGGAGGACAGCGTTAAATGAATCCATTGTTGTTGGTGATCGCGGCAGGCGTGCTCGCGGTCGTTTACGCCATCGTACAGACCAGCGTGATCCTGCGTCGCCCGGCGGGCAACGCCAAGATGCAAGAGATCGCCGCCGCCATCCAGGAAGGCGCATCGGCCTATCTGCGCCGCCAGTACGCCACCATCGCCATGGTCGGCGTGGTCATCCTCATCGTGCTGGCGCTGCTGCTGGGCGTGCTGCCGGCCATCGGTTTCGTGATCGGGGCGGTGCTGTCCGGCGCTGCGGGCTACGCGGGGATGCTGATCTCGGTGCGGGCCAACGTGCGCACCGCCGAGGCGGCCTCGCAGGGCCTGGACAAGGGCCTGTCGATGGCGTTCGGGGCCGGAACGGTCACGGGCATGTTCGTGGCGGGCTTCGCCCTGCTCGGCGTGACGGGCTACTACGCCATCCTGACGGGGCCGCTGAAGCTGGACCCGACCGGGCGCGACGTGGTCGACGCCCTGGTGGCGCTGGGCTTCGGCGCCTCGCTGATCTCCATCTTCGCCCGCCTGGGCGGCGGCATCTTCACCAAGGGCGCCGACGTGGGCGGCGACCTGGTCGGCAAGGTCGAAGCGGGCATCCCCGAGGACGATCCACGCAACGCCGCCACCATCGCCGACAACGTGGGCGACAACGTGGGCGACTGCGCCGGCATGGCGGCGGACCTGTTCGAGACCTACGCGGTGACCACCGTGGCCACCATGGTGCTGGCGGCGATCTACTTCCGCGGCTCGGCCCAGGTGACGACCATGATGCTGCTGCCGCTGGCCATCTGCGGCGTGTGCATCGTCACCTCGATCATCGGCGCCTTCTTCGTGCGCCTGGGCAAGAGCAAGAAGATCATGGCCGCCCTCTACCAGGGCCTGCTCGCCACCGGCGTGCTGTCCATCGTCGGCGTGTGGTGGGTGATCCACGCGCTGGTGAAGGTTCCCGTGGTGGTGACCACCGGGACGGGCGCCCAGGTCATCTCGACCGTAGTCGACGCCGACCGGCTGTTCTGGTGCGGGGTCGTCGGGCTGCTGGTCACGGCCGCCATCGTGGTGATCACCGAGTACTATACCGGCACGGGCTTCCGGCCGGTGCAGTCCGTGGCCAAGGCGTCGGTCTCCGGCCATGGCACCAACGTGATCCAGGGCTTGGCGGTGTCGCTGGAATCCACCGCGGCGCCGGCGCTGGTCATCATCGTCGGCATCGTGGCGAGCTACATGCTGGCCAACCTGTTCGGGGTGGCGATCGCGGTGACCACCATGCTGGCCCTGGCCGGCATGATCGTGGCGCTGGACGCCTTCGGGCCGGTCACCGACAACGCCGGCGGTATCGCCGAGATGGCGGGGCTGCCGGCCGAGGTGCGGGTCTCAACCGACGCGCTGGACGCGGTGGGCAACACCACCAAGGCGGTGACCAAGGGCTACGCCATCGGTTCGGCCGGGCTAGGCGCCCTGGTGCTGTTCTCGGCCTACACCCAGGATCTGCACTACTTCGCCGACCCGGTGAACAGTGCGCGCTTCCCGTTCTTCGCCGGCATCGGGCAGGTCACCTTCGACCTGTCCAACCCCTACGTGATCGTCGGGCTGCTGTTCGGGGGGCTGCTGCCCTTCCTGTTCGGCGGCCTGTCGATGACCGCGGTCGGCCGGGCGGCCGGCGCGGTGGTCGAGGAGGTGCGCCGCCAGTTCCGCGAGATCCCCGGCATCATGACCTATGAGGCCAAGCCGGAGTACGGGCGCGCGGTGGACATCCTCACCCGCGCCGCCATCCGCGAGATGATCGCGCCCAGCCTGCTGCCGGTGCTCTCGCCGCTGGTGCTGTTCGGGGTGATCATGGTGCTCGCGGGCAAGGCCGACGCCTTCGCCTCGCTCGGGGCCATGCTGATCGGGGTGATCGTGACCGGCCTGTTCGTGGCCATCTCGATGACCTCGGGCGGCGGCGCCTGGGACAACGCCAAGAAGTACATCGAGGAGGGCCATTACGGCGGCAAGGGGTCCGACGCCCACAAGGCGGCGGTCACGGGCGACACCGTGGGCGATCCCTACAAGGACACCGCAGGTCCCGCGGTGAACCCGATGATCAAGATCACCAACATCGTCGCCTTGCTGCTGCTGGCGGTGCTGGCCCGGCGCGGACTGGGCTGAGCTGGCGAGGTTTAAGTGATTAGCTGAAAAGTTTCGGGCGGGGACTGATCCAGTCCCCGCCCGTTTTCTTGATCGAGGTCCGGGTGACCGGGAGACCCGGCCGTCAGGCCTTAATAGTGACCGCCGCCGCCGCCGGGGCGCTGCTGGCCGGGGTCGTAGTCCTGGGGCAGCATGCCACCGCCACGGCCGATGTTGCCCAGCAGCTGCTCGAGCCAGTTCAGTTCGCGACCGCGGGTCGGGGTCTCGCGGCGGTCGTAGGCGATCTGGTAGCCGTCCTTGAGCGTCAGCTCCTTCACGACCACCACCTTGTCGCCCTTGTCGAAGGTGATCGCGACCACGTCGCGCTTCTGCACCTTGGGCATGTAGTAGACGTACTTCTCAGTCTGCTGGCTGATGTAGTACCAGGTGTTGTTGTCGAAGGCCCCACTGGTGGTGGGCGAGCCCAGCTTCGACAGGACGCTGGAGCGGGTGTCGCCGACCTTGGTGTCCTGCGGCTTGTTGTCCACGGCCTGGAAGCCGTTGGTCGCCAGGGTGGGGGCGCAGGCGCTGGCCCCGGTCAGGCAAAGCGCGAGGGCGACCGCGACGGTGGAACGGGACATTGAGCACTCCGGACGCCGCCCGCGGCGACGATGCGGCTTTGACCTAGCGCGCACGCGGACCTAGTTCAACGCAAACGCCTATTAGCCGATTGTCGCGGCGGAAAGGAGACGCAGATGTTCGAGAGATGGTTCGCCCCCCGGCCCGCGGTGGCGGCGGGACGCGCCCTGTTCAAGAGCCTGGCGGCGCAGGCCCGCCAGCCGGGCCTGTACGTACAGGCCGGCGTGGCCGATACGGTGGAGGGCCGCTTCGAACTCTACGTCCTGCACCTGGTGCTGCTGCTGCACCGGCTGAAGGGCGAGGGGCTCCAGGCGGGCGAGACTGCGCAGGCCGTCTTTGATTCCTTCCTGAAGAACCTGGACGAGGGGCTCCGCGACATGGGCGTGGGGGATCTGTCGGTCGGCAAGAAGATGCGCAAGCTGGGCGAGGCGGTCTATGGCCGGATCAAGAGCTACGACCGGGCGCTTGAACCGGGCGCTGGCGCTGACGATCTTACCGGTGTGATCCAGCGCACCGTATTCGAAGGCCAGTCAGACGCGCCGGGCGCCGGGGTGATCGCGGCCTATGTCCGGCGGGTCGAGGCCGCCCTGGCGACCCAGCCCCTGTCGGATATCCTTGAGGCCAGATTGCACTGGCCGGCGTTCGAAGAGGCATGATCCAGGCCATGAAGCCCAATTCGCCTCCCTGGTCTGTCGTCCTGCGTCTCGCCGACGTGCAGCGGACCTCGCCGGTGCTGGACCTGACCGCCGACGAGTCGCAGCGGGCCGTCCTGGCCAAGCTGTTCGACCTGGTGGAGCTGAAGCGCCTGACGGCCGAGGTTCGCCTGACCCCCTGGCTGGACGGAGCAGAGCTCCGTGGGCGCTGGCGCGCCGACATCGTCCAGACCTGCGGCGTGACGGTGGACCTGTTCGACACCGCGCTGGTGGGCGAATTCACCGTACACGTGGTCCCGTCCGACAGCCCGGCGGCGGTCAACGCCGACGAGGACGTGGCCGTCGATCCCGAGGCGGACGATCCGCCGGATGTGTTGGAGAACGACGCCATCGACGTCGCCGCCTATGTGGTCGAGCATCTGGCGCTGGAGATCGATCCGTTCCCCCGCAAGCCCGGCGTCGAGTTCGAACCCCCGCCCGAGGAACGCCCGACCTCTCCCTTCGCCGTACTGCAGGGCCTGAAGGATGCGGTCGAGCCCAAGGGCGACGACAAACCGTGAGGCTGTCGGCTTGCATCGCGTCGGACGCGCGCTATCGTCCGCCCCGCATCGGGCGCGCCCCTGATGTGTTTCGGCGCCGGCCGTTCGGCGCCCGCAAGGACCACGACTGAGCCCGTGCCCGAACCCCTCGTAATTTCCATCGACGCCATGGGCGGGGACCAGGGTCCTCCCGTGACCATCGCGGGCGTCGCCATCGCGCTGGAACGGTTGGCCGGCCGGGAGGTCAGGTTCCTGCTGCACGGCGATCAGGCGCGGATCGAGGCCGAAGCCGCCAAGTTTCCGACCCTCAAGGGCCGCTACGAGATCCGCCACACCGACCTGGTGATCGCGGCTGAGGAAAAGGCCGCCCAGGCCCTGCGTCGGGGCAAGGGCTCCAGCATCTGGAACGCGGTGGACTGCGTGAAGCAGGGCGAGGCCGCGGCTGCGGTTTCGGCCGGCAACACCGGCGCGGTGATGGCTATCTCCAAGCTGCTGCTGCGCATGGTCGGCGGGGTCGAGCGTCCCGCGGCGGTGGCGAGCTGGCCGACCCTGAAGGGAATCACCGCCGTCCTCGACGTCGGCGCCAACATCGCCAGCGACGCCGCCCAGCTGATGGAGTTCGCCATCATGGGCGAGGCGTTCCACTGCGCCGTCCACGGCCAGCCGGGCCGTCGCAGCACCGTCGGCCTGCTCAACGTCGGCTCCGAGGAGCAGAAGGGGCATGAGGCTGTGCGCGAGGCCCATCGCCTGCTGCGCGCCCACGCGCTTGGCTTCGACTACCACGGCTTCGTCGAGGGCAACGACATCGCCATGGGAACCGTGGATGTGGTGGTCACCGACGGCTTCACCGGCAACGCCGTGCTGAAAACCGGTGAGGGGATGGCGCGTTTCTTCGCCGCCACCCTGCGCGAGACCCTGACCTCCACCCCCATGGCCAAGGCCGGCGCCCTGATGGCGTCCGGCGCCCTGAAGAAGATGCGGGCCCGGCTGGACCCCAGCTCGGTGAACGGCGGGCCGCTGCTGGGCCTGAAGGGGACCGTGGTCAAAAGCCACGGCGGGGCTGACGCCAAGGGTTTCGCCAACGCCATCAAGATGGCGGCCGACCTGGCCGCCAGCGATTACGCCAGACGGATTGAACAGAACATGGAACGGCTTACCGCCGTGATGGCCGCGCGTGAACCGGAGCCCGCCTCTTGAGCATCATGCGTAGCGTAGTGACGGGCGTCGGCGCTTTCCTGCCGGCCAATGTCGTCACCAATGACGATCTCGCCAAGGTCGTCGACACTTCCGACGCCTGGATCCGCGAGCGCACGGGCATCGTCGAGCGCCGCCGGGTGGGCGAGGGCGAGACCACCTCCGACCTGGCCGTGGCCGCAGCGCGCCAGGCGCTGGAGCGGGCGGGCCGCACCCCCGCCGACCTGGACCTGATCATCGTCGCCACCACCACCCCGGACCTGACCTTTCCGGCCACCGCCGCCATCGTCCAGCGCAAGCTGGGCGCGCCGGTGCTGATCGCCTTCGACATCCAGGCGGTGTGCTCGGGCTTCGTCTACGCCCTGTCGGTGGCGGACGGCTTCGTGTCCCGGGGCCAGGCGCGCTGCGCCCTGGTGATCGGGGCGGAGTCGATGACCAAGCTGATGGACTATACCGACCGCGGCACCTGCGTGCTGTTCGGCGACGGCGCCGGCGCGGTGGTGCTGGAGCCGGCCGAAGGGCAGGGGACCACCGCCGACCGTGGCCTGCTGGGCTTCGCGCTCCGCTGCGACGGATCCAAGCAGGACCTGCTCTATGTCGATGGCGGTCCGTCCGCCACTGGTACGGTCGGCCACCTGCGCATGGCGGGCCAGCAGGTGTTCCGCCACGCCGTGGTCAATATCGCCGAAGGGGTCGAGGCCGCCGCCGCCGATGCGGGGATCGAGGTCGGTTCGGTCGACTGGTTCATCCCGCACCAGGCCAATCTGCGGATCCTCAAGGGCGTGGCCCATCGCCTCGGCATCGACGAGGACAAGGTCATCTGCACCGTGGACCGCCACGCCAACACCTCCGCCGCCTCGATCCCGCTGGCCATGGCCGAGGCCATCGCCGACGGTCGCATCGAACCCGGTCAGCTCCTGCTGCTGGAGGCGATGGGCGGGGGGCTAACCTGGGGCGCCTGCGTCCTTCGCCTCTAGAACATCTCCGCGCGCCCTGCCGTGGAGATGGCAGGGGCGCCCCTGCGCCGAAGCCTTTGACTTGACTTGGCTTTGCCTCCGTGCACCGATGTGGTGAACGAAGGGGGTGGGGTGGATCGCATGAAAAGCGAAACCCTGACGCGAGCGGACCTGACCGAGGCCGTTCACCAGGAGATCGGACTTACCCGGCAGGATTGCTCCGGTCTGGTGGAGCGTACGCTGGATTTGATCGCCGAGGCGCTGGAGCGGGGCCAGACGGTGAAGCTGTCCGGATTCGGCGTGTTCCAGGTTCGCGACAAGCGCGCACGGATGGGCCGCAATCCCAAGACCGGCAAGCCCGCAGCCATCGATCCCCGCCGGGTCATCAGCTTCCGCGCCTCCCAGGTGATGAAGGCCCGGGTCGAGACGGCGGAAGTCGGCGTGGTTCTGAACGGGGTTTCGGAGGACTGAGGTGATGGTCGTCGCCAAGGGGCCGGACGCGTTTCGCACCATCTCCGAGGCTTCGGACGAACTTGGCGTGCCCCAGCACGTCCTGCGGTTCTGGGAGACCAAGTTCTCCTTCATCCGACCGATGAAACGCGCCGGCGGACGCCGGTTCTACCGCCCGCAGGACTTGGAAGTGCTGGCGGGAGTCCGCACCCTGCTCCACCAGCAGGGCTACACCATCAAGGGCGTGCAGCGGCTGCACAAGGAGTTCGGCGTGCGCCGCCTGGTGAAGGCGGCGGGCGGCGACGCGGAGGCCGTGGCCATCCTCGAAGCCGAGCGCGACGCCGATCCGCATGGCTTGGAAGATGCGCCGCTCGCGCCTTTGAGCGAGGTGTCCAGGGGCCGGCTGCGCGTGGCGCTGGGCGAACTGGAAGCCGCCAAGGCCCGCATCGACGCCCTGCTGGCGCCTGCGGCGCCGAATTCCTGATCGGCCGGAATTCGGGATTGCTTCGTCCGCCGCCGGCTCTATAAGGGCGCCTTCGTCGGAGCGTGGCGCAGCCTGGTAGCGCACTTGACTGGGGGTCAAGGGGTCGCAGGTTCGAATCCTGTCGCTCCGACCATTCTATGCAAAAGGGGCTGAGGGCCTGACCCTCGGCCCCTTTTTCGTGTCCCGGCATCAGTCGTTCAACAGCTTGAACGCCGGCGAATTCAGGTTTCTCCGCCACCGCCATATCGCGATCCGGCTGTTTGAACCGGCATTCTGCCGCGGACATCAGGTCGAGAAACGTAGCCGTAACGAGAGTTAACTCAATCTCTCGTTTAGACCCGTCGCCTAGACTTTCAAAAAGTTGAAACCGTCTGAGCGTAGCTATTCGGCGGACCTGATCGCACCGCAAATCCCGGAGCCCAGATGTCGATCCATGGCCGCCCCGCCGTCGCCGAGTCCGGAAAAGCTTTCAGGTTCGGCGTCGGGCGCAAGCTCGGCTTCGGCATGTGCCTGCTGACGGCGATCGCCGTGGTCACCGGCGGGCTGATCCTGATGACCAGCCTGCAGCTGTCCAAGATCTCCCAGGTCAACGACGATTCCAGCAAGGCCCTGTCGCTGACGGCCAACCTGAACAACTTCGGCGCACGGCAGAAGTACACCGCCAACGACTTCCTGCTGACCGGCCGCGACGCCAACCGCAAGGCCTACGCCGCCGCCCGCCACGGGTTCGAGGCGGCGGTGGCGGACACCCGCGCGATCTTCGCGAAGGACGAGCCGTCCCTGCTGCCTTACCTGACCGCCTATGGCGATCTCCACGACGAATGGCAGGCCAAGGTCGGCGACGAGGAGTTCCGGCTGGGGTCCGATCCGGCGACCTGGGCGCAGGGGCGCGACCTGTTGAAGGGACCGGTGTCGGGCGGGTTGAGCGATCGCAGCCGCACGGTCGGCACCGCCCTGATCAACCATACCCAGGCCTGGTCGGATCGCTGGACCGAAGCCGAACGGCGCGAGATCGCCCGCCTGCGCCTGGTCATCGTGATCGGCGTGGGAGCCATCGCCGCCGTCGCCGCCGCCTTGGGATGGCTGCTCTCCCGCAGCATCGCCACGCCGCTGGCCGGCATGGCCCGGGCCATGAAGCGGCTGGCGGAAGGCGATCATGCCGTGGAGGTCCCGGCGGTCGGCCAGGGCGACGAGATCGGCGAAATGGCCGAGACGGTGCGGGTGTTCAAGGCGGCGGCGATCGAGAAGCGCTCGCTGGAACGACAGGCCGGCGAAGCGCGCGAGCAGGGCGAGGCCGAGCGCCGCCGCAACGAGGCCGCCAAGGCCGAGGCGGCCAGGCTGCAGGTCCAGGTGGTCGAGCATCTGGCCGAGGGTCTGAAGCAGCTTTCCCAGGGCCGGCTGACCTATCGCCTGACCGTTCCTTTCGCGGGCGAATACGAGACCCTGCGCACCGACTTCAATGACGCGCTGGCGCACCTCCAGGACACCATGACGGTGATCGTCGGCGCGGCTTCGGCGATCCGCTCTGGCACCGAGGAGATCTCCAGCGCCTCCGACGACCTGTCCCGTCGCACCGAGCACCAGGCCGCCAGCCTGGAGCAGACGGCCGCCGCCCTCGACCAGATCACCGCCACCGTCCGCACGACGGCTGAGGGGGCGAACCAGGCGCGCGACGTAGTGGCGACCGCCAAGACCGACGCCGAACGTTCGGCCCAGGTGGTGGCGGATGCGGTCAAGGCCATGGACGGGATCGCAAAGTCCTCGCACCAGATCAGCCAGATCATCGGGGTGATCGACGAGATCGCGTTCCAGACCAACCTGCTGGCGCTGAACGCCGGGGTCGAGGCCGCCCGGGCGGGCGACGCCGGCCGTGGCTTCGCGGTGGTGGCGTCGGAAGTGCGGGCCCTGGCCCAGCGTTCCGCCGAAGCCGCCAGGGAGATCAAGACCCTGATCTCCACCTCCACCCAGCAGGTGGGGGCGGGGGTGGACCTGGTGGGCCGCACCGGCAAGGCGCTACAGCGGATCGCCGGCCAGATCACCGACATCAACACCGTCGTCGCCGACATCGCCGCCTCGGCCCACGAACAGGCCAGCGGCCTGCACCAGGTGAACGCCGCGGTGAACCAGATGGACCAGGTGACCCAGCAGAATGCGGCCATGGTCGAACAGGCCACCGCCGCCAGCCAGTCGCTGTTCCACGAAACCGAACAACTGACAGCCCTGATCGGCGGTTTCCAGATCGATCAGGTCTCAGGCCAGCCCGTGGGACGCCGCTCCCGCACGCCGACGAAACCGGCCGCGACGGTCACGCTAAAGACGGTGGGTCGCGGCGGCGCCGCCCCCAAGCCCCGCGCAGCGGAGGACGGCTGGGAGGAGTTCTAGGCTCAACGGCCCCGGTTCATCCAACTGATGAACGGGATCAGGGGCAGGCCCCAGCAGATCCCCGCCACGGCGAAAAACACCAGCTTCACGATCGCGATGTCGGGCAGATGGCCCGCGATGGTGGCCACGGCCACGGCGTAGGCGATCAGGAAGGCGACGATCCCGATCCCGCCTATCAGTTTGCGGATTCTTGCTGGCATGGGGGGCGAATAGCGGGTTCCGACCGTTCGCCCAAGCTCTGGTTCGGTCCATCGCCGCCACCATTGGCCGCAAGCGTGGCCGTACGACATGGACGCCCATGGCGTACGGGTCTAACAGCGGCGGACGGGGCGACGAGGTCTGAGCGGAATGCGCTGGAGCTATAATCGGGAGCGCTCGCGGTCGGTGGCCGCATGGCTCTACCTCGTGGCCCTGATGATCGTGGCCATGGTGGTGGTGGGCGGAGCGACCCGCATGACCGGCTCCGGCCTGTCGATCACCGAGTGGCGGCCGATCAGCGGCGCGCTGCCGCCCCTGTCGGTCCACGCCTGGGCCGAGGAGTTCGCCAAGTACCAGCGCATTCCGCAGTTCCGCTACGTCAACCCGACCATGACCCTGGCCCAGTTCAAGGGCATCTACGCCTGGGAATGGACCCACCGCCTGCTGGGGCGGCTGATCGGCCTGGTGTTCTTCGTGCCCTTGCTGGTGTTCCTGGCGCTGGGTCGCATTCCCCGGCGGCTGGTGTGGCGCTGCTGGCTGCTGCTCGCGCTGGGCGGGCTGCAGGGCCTGGTGGGCTGGTGGATGGTGGCCAGCGGCCTGACCAAGCTGGTCTATGTCGCGCCCGAGCGGCTCGCCACCCACCTGGGCCTGGCGCTCGCCCTCTTCGCCTTCGCGGTGTGGAGCGGCTGGGAGGCGTGGAGCGGCAAGCCCCGGCCGTTCTGGGGCGTATCGCCCACCTGGCGGGCGCTGAGCATCTGGCTGGTGGGACTGGTGTTCTTCCAGATGCTGCTGGGCGCGCTGGTGGCCGGCAACCACGCCGGACTGGTCGACAACGATTGGCCGCTGATGAACGGGCGGCTGTTCCCCGCCGACTACAGGCATGGCGGCTTGTTCGCGACCCTGCTGCACAGCCAGGCGGCTGTGCAGTTCAACCACCGCGTCGTCGCTTACGCGATCTTCCTGCTGACCGGTGGGATGGCCCTGGCCGCGGCGCGGGCGCGCGGGCTGCCGGGCGCGGCCAAGCTCGCGATCGGCGCCGCTTTCGCTGCGGTCTGCGTGCAGGTGCTGCTCGGAATCGTCACCCTGATGACCGGCGCGCCCCTGTGGCTGGGCGTCGTCCACCAGCTCTGGGCGGTGGCGACCCTGACCGCGGCGCTGTTCGTGGCCTGGAAGGTCCGCCGGAGCTGAAGGACGCGCTAGATCAGGGAGCGGAGGACCAGAATCGGCGACTGCAAAGGCTCAAATTGAGCGGTATAATGATACCGCATTAAAATTATCCAGCAATTACAGTTGGTTGGTTTTGGTTGGGCGTGAAATCGTCCCTTGACGGTATGGGTGTGGCCACGTAAAGACGCCGGCTCACACCGGCCGCGCCCCCTGCGTGGCCGACTGCGCTTACGGATTTGGCTCCCATGAACAAGACCACGGTTTCCCTGAAACCGGCGGACGTGGAGAAGAAGTGGATCGTCGTCGACGCTGAGAATGCGGTCGTCGGTCGCCTCGCGTCCTTTATCGCCATGCGCCTTCGCGGCAAGCATCGCGCCGATTTCACTCCCCACGTCGACTGCGGCGACCATGTGGTCGTGATCAATGCGGACAAGGTGAAGTTCACCGGCCGCAAGCTGCAGCAGAAGACCTACTACTGGCACACCGGCTATCCGGGCGGCATCAAGGAACGCACTGCTGAGAAGATCCTCGGTGGCAAGTTCCCCGAGCGCATCCTGGAAAAGGCGGTTGAGCGCATGCTGCCCAAGGAGAGCCCGCTCGCCCGCAAGCAGATGACCCACCTGAAGATCTACACCTCGGCCGAGCACCCGCACGCGGCGCAGAACCCTGAAGCCATTGCGTTCGCCGACCTGAACGCCAAGAACGTGCGGAGCGCCTGATGTCCGACGTGCAAATCCCGACCGGCGGCCAGGGCCTCGAGGCGCTGGCGGTTCTGTCCTCCAACCCGCCGGCTGAGATCATCAACCGCGAGCCGCAGATCGACTCGCTGGGCCGTTCCTACGCCACCGGCAAGCGCAAGAACGCGGTCGCCCGCGTGTGGATCAAGCCGGGCTCCGGCAAGATCACCATCAACGACCGCGACCAGGAAGTGTACTTCGCCCGTCCGGTGCTGCGCATGATGATCGCCCAGCCCCTGCAGATCGCCGACCGCGCCACCCAGTTCGACGTGGTGGCTACGGTGGAAGGCTCCGGCCTGTCGGGCCAGGCGGGCGCGATCCGTCACGCCATCGCCAAGGCCCTGACCTACTATGAGCCTGGCCTGCGTGCGGTCCTGAAGCCGCATGGCTTCCTGACCCGCGACTCGCGCGTGGTCGAGCGTAAGAAGTACGGCAAGGCCAAGGCCCGCCGTAGCTTCCAGTTCTCCAAGCGCTAATCCCGGTTACCGCTTCGGGTCTTTGGCGGGCGCTCCGGGAAACCGGAGCGCCCGTTTTCGTTTTCGCCCATCCGTTCTCTTGCGGGAGTTCGCAGCCATGACGGTCAAGGTTTTCATCGACGGCGAGGCCGGCACCACGGGCCTTCAGATCCGCGAGCGCCTGGCGGAGCGAGCCGATATCGAACTGCTGTCGATCGACCCGGCCCAGCGAAAGGACCCGGCCGCCCGTGCGCGACTGCTGAACGGGGCCGACGCGGTGATCCTCTGCCTGCCGGACGACGCGGCGCGCGAGGCGGTGTCGATGATCGACAATCCGGCGGTGAAGGTGATCGACGCCTCCACCGCCCACCGCACCGCGGAAGGCTGGAGCTATGGTTTCCCCGAGATGGCGCCGGGTCAGAGGGCCGCGGTGGCGGCGGCCAGCCGGGTGTCCAATCCGGGCTGCTATCCGACCGGCTTCATCGCCCTCGCGCGACCGCTGGTCGCCGCGGGACTATTGCCGGCTGATTGGCCGGTGACGGTGAACGCGGTGTCCGGCTATTCCGGCGGCGGCCGCAGCATGATCGCTGAGTTCGAGGACGAGGCTTCGCCCAGTTTCACCCGCGAGCCCTATCGCGCCTATGGGCTGAACCTGGGCCACAAGCACGTGGGCGAGATGCAGACCCATGTCGGCCTGGTCCATCCGCCGTTGTTCGCCCCGGCGGTCGGCCGCTATTTCAAGGGCATGATCGTGGAGCTTCCGCTGCAGCTCGCCGCCCTGCCGGGTCGGCCGCAGCTCGAGGACATCCACCGCGTCCTGGCTGACGCCTACGCCGGGGAGCGGTTCGTGGAGGTGGCCGGCCTGGACGAGGCGCGGGTCATGAAGGGTCTGGATCCCGAGGGCCTGAACGGCACCAATCGCCTGAAGCTGTTCGTGTTCGGCGATCCGAAGCGCGGACAGGCGCGGCTGGCGGCCCTGCTCGACAACCTCGGCAAGGGCGCGTCCGGCGCAGCCGTGCAGAATCTGAACCTGATGTTCGGGTTGGACGAGGGCGCGGGCCTGTAAAACCCGCATCCGCCCCACGACAGGACAAGGCATGGCGGCAGGTTCTGGTGTATTTCTACCAGGACGGGTGTCGGCGATCATCCAAATCTTAAGAGGGTGATGCGAACCTGTAGAGGTGAAGACAGGTCGTAACCGCGAGCCCGAAAGGCGCGCACCACATCGGCGGTCCCTGGACCGGTCCCGCGTGGCCCACGATCCCGGGGGGAGGCTGATGCGTTGCCCAGGCCGCTGATCCCCACCCATCTCCGGGAAAGATGGCGCGACGTCGTCGAGACGGCGGCCGACATCCTTGGCGCCGGCGCGGTGCTGATCGTCCAGGTGGTCGAAGACCAGGTCGAGGCGCTTGCGGTCAGCCTGCGCGCGCAAGGGGATGATTGGCCTGCCGACCGCGCACCCCTGGCAGGCTCGCTTTACGAGGCGGTGCTCGGGACTTCCGACGGACTGGCGCTCGCGGATGTCCGCGCCGACGGGCGATGGATGGACCACGATGTCGGTGGCGTGGTCTCGTGCCTTGGCCTGCCGGTCCGTTGGCCCGACGGCACGGCGTTTGGCGCTATCTGCGCGCTGGATCGCGAGCCCCGGACCTATCCGGAGCCCCAGGCGCGTCTGTTCGCCCTGCTTCGCGACGGCGTGGAGACCGAACTGGCGCTGCTCGCCGCGAAGACGGCGCAGCGGACCCCTTCGCTGGAGGATATCAACGAGCAGCGCAACCGCCTGCTGGCCGAGAACCTGGTGGATGGTTTCTTCCTCCATGACGAGGAGGGGCGCATCCTGGACGTCAACAGCCTCGCCTGCCGCAATATCGGCTATTCCCGCGAAGAGCTCCTCGACATGCGGATCTGGGAGGTGACCACCTCCGACCCCGCCGACCTGAAGGCGCTCTGGGACAACGCTCACCACGCCGGCGGCTTCAGCACCCGCCTGCAGTATCGTCGCAAGGACGGCGTGATCTTCCCCGCCGATGTCCGCGTCTCCTGCCTGGAGACGGAGCGCGGCAAGCTGTTCCTGGCCATGGCGCGCAACATCGCCACCCGTCTCGACCCCGTCGCGCTGATGCCGTTCGGGGCGGAACCGGAGCAGCCCGACGGAACCGAGCGCACCCAGCGGTGGCGCCGATCGTCCGAACTGCTCCAGGCGGTCATGGACGGCGCCGCGGACGCCATCTTCATCAAGGACGTCGAAGGCCGTTACCTGCTGTTCAACCGTGCTGCCGAGGGGCTGTTCGGCCAGGGCGCCAGGGACGCGCTGGGCAAGACGGCGGGCGACCTGATCGGGCAGGAGAACGGCCGCCAGATCCGTGCGCTGGAACAGCGGGTCATGCGGACCGGCGTTTCCTCCACCGTGGAGGAAACCCTTTTCACCGGCGGCCGTGAATTCACTTTCCTGGCCACGCGCAGCCCCTACTGGAACGCCAAGGGCGAGGTCGTCGGCCTGATCGGCATCCTTCACGACATCACCGAGATGAGGCGCGCCGCCCAGGCGCTACGCGACAGCGAAGTCCGTTGGGAGTTCGCCGTGACCGGCGCGGGCGACGGCATCTGGGACTGGAACATGCAGACGGGCCACGTCTTCTATTCCCGTCGCTGGAAGGCCATGCTCGGCTACGCCGACGAAGAGATCGGCGAGAGCGTCGAGGAGTGGTCGAGCCGGGTCCATCCGGACGAGCTCGGGCGATGCTGGGAAATCATCGAGCGCCATTTCGCCGGCGAGACCCCCGACTTCGTGCTGGAACACCGTATGCGGGCCAAGGACGGTTCGTGGCGCTGGATCCTGGACCGGGGCAAGGCGATCGAGCGGGGCGCGGGCGATCGCCCGACCCGGGTGATCGGCACCCACACCGATATCACCCAGCGCAAGAACGCCGAGGACGAGCTGCATCTTCAGCGGGAGCGCCTGCTACTGGCCACCGAGGCGAGCCGGCTTGGCGTATGGGATCACAACCTCGACGCCGACACCCTTATCTGCGATGCGCGCTGGTACAAGATTTTCGGCCTGCCGCCGCTTTCGCCCAAGGCCGCGGTGACGGCGTTCGACGCCAGCGTCCATCCCGAGGACTCCGAACGCGTCGCCCGCGAGCGGGACGAGATGCTGGCCTCCGGGCAGAGCATCCTGAGGCGCGAGTTCCGCATCTGCAGGCCTGGCGGGGAGACGCGCTGGGTCGCCTCGGCCTCGCGCCTGATCGAGGGCAGCGAAAGCGGTCCGCGCCGCCTGGTCGGGATCGTGCGGGACATCACCGAGGAGCGGGAAGCGGCCGAGGCGCTGCAGACGGCCAAGGAGACCGCCGAGGCGGCCGAGCGGGCCAAGAGCGACTTCCTGGCCACTATGAGCCACGAGATCCGCACGCCGATGAACACCGTCATCGGCATGACTCGCCTGACCCTGAACAGCGAGCTGACGCCCAAGCAGCGCAACTATCTTGAGAAGATCGACGCCTCGGCCAAGACGCTGCTGGGGATCATCAACGACATCCTCGACTTCTCCAAGATCGAGGCCGGCGGCCTGCAGCTCGAGGACACCGAGTTCACGCTGGAAGCGGTGCTGGAGTCGATGGCGGCCCTGACCGCCGTCCGCGCCGAGGAGAAGGGGCTGGAGATCGTCTATGCGATCGCGCCGAGCACGCCGCGCCGGCTGAGGGGCGACCCGCTGCGCCTCGGCCAGGTGCTGACCAACCTGGTCTCCAATGCGGTGAAGTTCACCGAGGTCGGCGAGGTGGTGGTCTCCATCGACCTGGTCTCGCTGGAGGACGGTGAGGCGGCGCTGCGGTTCGCTGTGCGCGACACCGGCATCGGGCTAGACCCCGACCAGGTGGCGGGCCTGTTCCGTCGGTTCTCGCAGGCCGAGGCGCACACCTCGCGGCAGTACGGCGGCACCGGCCTTGGCCTGGCGATCTCCAAGCAGCTGGTGGAGATGATGGGCGGGGACATCTGGGTCGACAGCGAACGCGGCAAGGGCAGCACCTTCCACTTCACCATCAAGGCGGCCCTGCCGGAGGCCGCGTCGTTCCTGGCCACCGCTCCGCGCTCGCTGACGCACCTGGCGGGCCGCCGCGTCCTGATCGTGGACGACAACGCCAGCGCCCGCGAGATCCTGTCCGAGATGGTGCGCAGCTTCGGGATGCTGGTGCAGACCGTGGAGTCCGGCGCGAAGGCCCTGACCACGTTGAGGGCGGCCTCGCGGCGCGACGAGTCCTTCGACCTGGTGCTGATGGACTGGCGCATGCCGACCATGGACGGGCTGGAGACCGCCCGGCGCATCCGGGCCGAGCGGACCCTGTCGCGCCTGCCCGCCGTGCTCATGGTCACCGCCTACGGGCGCGAGGAGGTGCTCAAGAGCGCCGAGCGGATCGGCCTGCAGGGCGTGCTGATCAAGCCGGTGACCGAATCGGTGATGTTCAACACCCTGCAGGACATCCTGATGCTGACCGGCCAGCTCCACCCGGAGGGCGAGACCCGGCGGGAGGCGGCGATCCGGCGCGGGGCGCCGATGGAGGCCCGGGAGCTTTCCGTGCTCAGGGGCCTCAAGGTCCTGGTGGTGGACGACAACGCCCTCAACCGCGAGGTGGCGACCGATTTCCTGCTGGCCGTGGGCATGGTGGTGGAGACCGCGGTCAACGGCCGCGATGCACTGAAACAGCTTGAGACGGGCGTCTACGATGCGGTGCTGATGGACGTCCACATGCCCGAGATGGACGGCCTGGCCGCGGTGCGGGAGATCCGGCGGCGCGAGGCGTGGGCCGAACTGCCGATCGTCGCCCTGACCGCGCAGGCCCGGGTCGAGGACCGCACCGCCAGCCTGGAGGCGGGCATGACCGCCCACCTGACCAAGCCGATCGACGAGGGGGCGCTGTACCGGACGCTGATGCGGGTGCTCGACCTGCAGCCGCTCGTGACGGACGCAGCCGAGGCGGACCCCGCGACGGAGAAGGCTAAGGAGACTCTGGGCGCCTCGCTGCGAGGGTTCGACGCGGCGGCGGCGCTCCGGCGGTTTGGCGGCGACAAGGCGCGCCTGGATCGCCTGCTCGAAGGGTTCCTCCACGACTTCGACGATGCGGGCGGCCGGTTCGGCGCGCATCTGGAGGCCGGGGAGCTGGATGGGATCGCCGCCCTGGCTCACGCCATGCGCGGCGCGGCCGGCTATCTGGAGGCCAGCGCCTTCTGCGTGGTCGCCGAACAGGTGGAGAGCGCGGCGCGGCGGGGCGAGGTCGATGCGGTGCAGGCCTACGCCCCGATATTCACGAGCCTGACCGACAGGCTGTTGCGCCAGGTGCGTGCGAGCCGCTTCGGGTCTGAAGCCGGAGCGGGGCCTGGGGAGGGCGATGCCGGGACGGTGGACCTGGCCGCTGTCCTGAGCCTGACCGCCGAGGCCGAGCCGCTGATCGCGCGGGGCGACTACGCCGCTCAATCGCTGCTGGACCGGTTGTGCGCCACCCTGGCGGGCCGCCCGGAAGCCGCCTTCGCCACCCTGGCGCGCACCCACTACGAGGACCTGGAGCTGGAAGCCGCCAACTTGGCGCTGGCGCAGCTGAACGCGCAGCTCCGGTCGGCTCACGCGGGAGGCCTCCAATGACGGACGACAGCCTGCCGACGGTGATGATCGTCGACGACGACCGGATCAACCGCGCGGCGCTGGCCGAGCTGCTCCGGGAGGATTGCCGCCTGGTGCTGGCCAAGGACGGCCCTTCGGCCCTGCAAAGGGCGGCGGAGGAGGGCGATCTCAGCCTGATCCTGCTGGACGTCTCGATGCCGGGAATGGACGGCTACGAGGTGCTGCGGCGGTTGCGGGAGGACAAGCGGACCGCCGACGTCAGCGTGGTGTTCATCACCGGCCAGACCGACGAGGAGGACGAGGAGCGCGGGCTTCTGCTCGGGGCCGCCGACTATGTGTCCAAGCCGATCCGGCCGGCCATCGTGCGCGCGCGCATCCGCAACCACCTGAAGCTGGTCAAGCAGCACCGTGAGCTCGAGCGGCTTTCCGAACAGGACGGGCTGACCGGCATCGCCAACCGGCGTCTCTTCGACAAGGCGCTGGACCGCGCCAGCCGCCACGCGCTGCGGACCGGCGAACCCCTCGGGGTGGCGATCTTCGATGTGGACCACTTCAAGCAGTACAACGACCGCTACGGCCACATCGCCGGCGACGAGGTCCTGCGCCGGGTGGCCCAGACCCTGGCCGCTTCCGCCCGCCGTCCCTACGACATCGTCGCGCGCTATGGCGGGGAAGAGTTCGTCCTGATCGTGCCGGCGGCCGAGAACTTCGAGCTGCTGCTGGAACAGATGCGCCGGGCGGTGGCCGGCCTGGAGATTCCCCATGAGGATTCCAGCGCCGGGGCGATCCTGACCATCAGCGGCGGCGGTGTGGTGGCGCATGGCGCTCGGGCCGGAGACGCCGCGGCCATGCTCGCGCGCGCCGACCAGTTGCTCTACCAATCGAAGCTCGAAGGCCGGAACCGCATACGGGTGGAAAGCCGCTCGGACCTGGGTTGAAGCCCGTCCGGCGGCGTGGCCGGCGTAGCTTCATTCCACCGGCTCACCTTGACTCCGGCGGGGTAGGGCCATAAATCCGCAGTCGTTAGCACTCTCGGCGGTCGGCTGCTAAAGGCCGGTCGGACCGAGCGGCGACAACGGACCACCGCACCCTCTCAGGAGACATCCCTAATGGCGTTTCGTCCTCTCGGCGACCGCGTTCTGGTGAAGCGCGTCGAAGAAGAAGCCAAGACCAAGGGCGGGATCATCATCCCCGACACCGCCAAGGAAAAGCCCCAGGAAGGCCAAGTCCTGTCCGTGGGCCCCGGCGCCCGCGACGACAGCGGCAAGCGCATCGAACCGGACGTGAAGGCCGGCGACCGCATCCTGTTCGGCAAGTGGTCGGGCACCGAAGTGAAGATCGATGGTGAAGACCTGATCATCATGAAGGAATCCGACGTCCTGGGCGTCGTCGGTTAAGCGATGACCCCGAGCGTCGCGCGATCCCCGCGCTGACGCCCCCTCCCGATAACCCTCGACGAAGAAAGCAAGCAAAATGGCTGCTAAAGACGTCTACTTCGCCGCAGATGCGCGCGATCGCATGCTGCAAGGCGTGAACATCCTGGCCAACGCCGTGAAGGTCACCCTGGGCCCCAAGGGCCGTAACGTGGTGATCGAAAAGTCCTTCGGCGCCCCGCGCTCGACCAAGGACGGCGTGTCGGTCGCCAAGGAAATCGAACTGGCCGACAAGTTCCAGAACCTGGGCGCCCAGCTGATCCGCGAAGTCGCCTCCAAGACCAACGACAAGGCCGGCGACGGCACCACCACCGCCACCGTGCTGGCGCAGGCCATCGTCACCGAAGGCCTGAAGTCGGTGTCCTCGGGCCGTAACCCGATGGACCTGAAGCGCGGCATCGACAAGGCCGTGACCGCGGTGGTCGAGCACATCAAGTCCACCTCCAAGAAGGTCGCCAACAACAGCGAGATCGCCCAGGTCGGCACCATCTCCGCCAACGGCGACAAGGACGTCGGCGAGATGATCGCCCGCGCCATGGAAAAGGTCGGCAACGAGGGCGTGATCACGGTTGAAGAGGCCAAGAGCCTCGAGACCGAACTCGACGTCGTCGAAGGCATGCAGTTCGACCGCGGCTACCTGTCGCCGTACTTCATCACCAACGCGGACAAGATGGAGGCCGTCCTTGAAGAGCCTCAGATCCTGATCTTCGAAAAGAAGCTCTCCTCGCTGCAGCCTCTGCTGCCGGTGCTGGAAGCCGTGGTGCAGGGCGGCCGTCCGCTGCTGATCATCGCCGAAGACGTGGAAGGCGAGGCCCTGGCCACCCTGGTGGTCAACAAGCTGCGCGGCGGCCTGCGGGTCGCGGCGGTGAAGGCTCCGGGCTTCGGCGACCGCCGCAAGGCGATGCTGGAAGACCTGGCCATCCTGACCGGCGGTCAGGTGATAAGCGAAGACCTGGGCATCAAGCTCGAGACCGTCACCCTCGAGATGCTCGGCAAGGCCAAGAAGGTCACGATCACCAAGGACGACACCACCATCGTCGACGGTTCCGGCGAGCGTGACGGCATCGAAGGCCGTATCGCCCAGATCAAGCGCCAGATCGAAGACACCACCTCCGACTACGATCGCGAGAAGCTCCAAGAGCGTCTGGCGAAGCTGGCCGGCGGCGTGGCCGTGGTCCGCGTCGGCGGCGCCACCGAAGTCGAAGTGAAGGAAAAGAAGGACCGCGTCGACGACGCCCTCAACGCGACCCGCGCGGCCGTGGAAGAAGGCATCGTGCCGGGCGGCGGCGTGGCCCTGCTGAAGGCCTCCAAGGCCCTCGACGGCCTGAAGGGTGAGAACGACGACCAGAACGCCGGTATCGCCATCGTGCGCCGCGCGCTTCAGGCCCCGCTTCGCCAGATCGTCGAGAACGCCGGCGTTGAAGGCTCCATCGTGGTCGGCAAGATCCTCGAGAACCCCGGCGCCAACTTCGGCTTCAACGCTCAGACCGAAGAGTACGGCGACCTGGTCGCTCAAGGCGTGATCGACCCTGCCAAGGTCGTGCGCACGGCTCTGCAGGACGCCGCCTCGGTGGCCGGCCTGCTGATCACCACGGAAGCCGCGGTGGTCGAAGCGCCGAAGAAGAACAGCGGCGCGCCGGCCATGCCGGGCGGCGGCATGGGCGACATGGACTTCTAAGTCCAGTTACCCAGTCTATGCATGGAGGCCGGGGCGGCGACGCCCCGGCCTTTTTCTTGTCGGCCCAGTCTTCTTCTTGGAAGCCGGCCCTTTTTCTTGGAAGTTTGTATTCGCGGCTCCGGAGCCTTATGCGTGTGCGCCATGCACACCCCAGCCTACGCCGAGCAGCCCCTGTTTCCCGGGTCTCGCCACCGGGCGCATTCCGGCGGGGCGGCGCCGTTCCTGCCGATGAGCCGGGCCGAGATGGCCGAGCTCGGCTGGGACGCCTGCGACATCGTGCTGGTGACCGGCGATGCCTATGTCGACCATCCGAGCTTCGGCATGGCGATCATCGGCAGGCTGCTCGAAGCCCAGGGCTTCAGGGTCGGGATCATTGCGCAGCCCGACTGGCAGTCGGCCGAGCCGTTCAAGGCGTTGGGCAAGCCCAAGGTGTTCTTCGGCGTCACCGGCGGCAACATGGACTCGATGGTCAACCGCTACACGGCGGATCGCCGGCTGCGCCACGATGACGCCTACACGCCGGGTGGCGAGGGCGGACGGCGGCCGGACCGCTGCACCCTGGTCTACGCCCAGCGCTGCCGCGAGGCGTTCAAGGACGTGCCGGTCGTGCTCGGCGGCATCGAGGCGTCGCTGCGGCGCATCGCGCACTACGACCACTGGTCCGAGAAGGTGCGCCGCTCGGTGCTGGCCGACGCCAAGGCCGATCTGCTGCTCTATGGCAATGCGGAGCGCGCCGTCGTCGAGGTGGCGAACCGGCTCGCCGCTGGCGAGAGGCCGCGCGATCTCGACTCGATCCGGGGCGTCGCGCTGTTCCGGCCCGTGCCGGACCACTACACGGAGCTGCACGCCGACGATCTCGATTCCGCCGACGAAGGCGCGGCCCGCCATCCCGGCGACACGGTGATCCGGCTGCCGGCCTACGAGCAGGTGGAACAGGACCGCGAGGCCTACGCCCGCGCGTCACGCGTGCTGCATCGGGAGAGCAATCCCGGCAATGCGCGGCCGCTGGTCCAGCGCCACGGCGACCGTGATCTGTGGCTGAACCCGCCGCCGATCCCGCTGACCACCGACGAGATGGATTGCGTCTACGACCTGCCCTACGCCCGCGCGCCCCATCCTTCCTACGGCGACGCCAAGATCCCCGCCTGGGACATGATCCGGTTCTCGGTGACGATCATGCGCGGCTGCTTCGGCGGCTGCACCTTCTGCTCGATCACCGAGCACGAGGGCCGCATCATCCAGAGCCGCTCGGAAGGCTCGATCCTGCGTGAGATCGAGCTGATCCGCGACAAGACGCCGGGCTTCACCGGCGTGATCTCCGACATCGGCGGCCCGACCGCCAACATGTACCGGATGGCGTGCAAGGACCCGAAGATCGAAGCGGCGTGCCGGCGGCCGTCCTGCGTGTTCCCCGAGATCTGCCCGAACCTGAACACCTCGCACGACGACCTGATCCGGCTCTATCGCAAGGTGCGCGAGGTGCAGGGGGTCAAGAAGGTGATGGTCGCGTCCGGCGTGCGCTACGACCTCGCGGTGAGGAGCCCAGAATACGTCGAGGAACTCGTCACCCACCATGTCGGCGGGCTTCTGAAGATCGCGCCCGAACATACCGAGCGCGGTCCGCTCGACATGATGATGAAGCCGGGGATCGGGACCTACGACCGCTTCAAGGAGATGTTCGACGCCGCCGTGAAGAAGGCCGGCAAGAAATATCATCTGATCCCGTATTTCATCGCGGCGCATCCGGGCACGACCGACGAGGACATGATGAACCTCGCGATCTGGCTCAAGAAGAACCAGTACCGCGCCGACCAGGTGCAGACGTTCCTGCCCTCTCCGATGGCCACCGCCACGACCATGCACCATACCGGCGTCAATCCGCTTCGCGGTGTGCGGCGCGGGACGAGCGAGAAGGTCGAGGCGATCAAGGGGCTGCGGCAGCGCCGGCTGCACAAGGCGTTCCTGCGCTACCACGACCCCGAGAACTGGCCGGTGCTGCGCGAGGCGCTGACGCAGAT
>JBARAK010000453.1:0-2314 GCA_049791955.1 Caulobacteraceae bacterium | reverse complement strand
TGTTGATTTCCACTGCGAACTGACCCAGGCAGCGCGGGTTTTTCCGCCGAGAACTGACCCATGTTCGAACCTTACCCCTTTGGCCTGGCCGGGGGGCGATGGAGTGATCGACATGGAGTTATTGAGCGTCATCCGGCGCTGGCATTATCGGGATCATTTCTCGATCCGAGAGATATCGCGGCGCACAGGTCTGTCGCGGAACACGGTGCGCAAGTACCTGCGCTCTGACAGCATCGAGCCCAAGTTTAATCTTCCTGAGCGGCCGAGCGGGCTGGACCCCTACGCCGACAAGCTGTCGCATATGCTGCGACAGGAGGCAGGGAAGTCGCGCAAGCAGAAGCGCACGATCAAGCAGTTGCACGCCGATCTGGCGGCGCTGGGCTACGACGGATCCTACAATCGCGTGGCGGCTTTCGCGCGCGATTGGAAGGACGCCCGACAGCGAGAGCAAAAGACCACGGGCCGCGGCGTCTTCGTGCCCCTTGCGTTCATGGCCGGCGAGGCGTTCCAGTTCGATTGGTCAGAGGACTGGGCGGTCATCGCGGGCGAGCGGACCAAGCTCCAGGTCGCTCACTTCAAGCTCAGCTATAGCCGCGCTTTCTTTCTCCGCGCCTATCCGCAACAGACCCATGAGATGCTGTTCGACGCGCATAATCACGCCTTCCGCGTCCTGGGCGGCGTGCCGCGGCGCGGCATCTACGACAATATGCGAACCGCCGTCGATAAGATCGGACGCGGCAAGGAGCGCAAGGTCAACGCCCGCTTCTCGGCCATGGTCAGTCACTTCCTGTTCGAGGCCGAGTTCTGCAATCCGGCGTCCGGGTGGGAGAAAGGGCAAATCGAAAAGAACGTCCAGGACGCCCGCCATCGGCTTTGGCAACCGACGCCCAGCTTTCCCTCCCTGGCGGCGCTGAACAATTGGCTGGAGACGCGCTGCCGGGAACTGTGGGCGCAAACGGCGCACAACTCGCAGGCGGGCTCGGTAGCCGACGCCTGGGCCGAAGAGACGCGGCATCTGATGCAGCTTCCGAGGCCGTTTGACGGTTTCGTCGAATACGCCAAGCGCGTCTCGCCGACGTGCCTGGTCCATCTCGACCGCAATCGCTACAGCGTGCCGGCGTCCTTCGCCAATCGCCCGGTCAGCGTGCGGGTCTATCCCGAGCGTATCGTCGTCGCCGCCGAAGGGCAGATCGTCTGCGAGCACGCCCGCGTCTTCGCCCGCTCCCACGAACGCAAGAGCACGGCGACCGTTTTCGATTGGCGGCATTATCTCGCGGTCATACAGCGCAAGCCCGGAGCCTTGCGTAACGGCGCGCCCTTCACCGAACTCCCGCCTGCCTTCCGGGCTTTGCAACAGCGCCTGCTCAAGACGCCGGGCGGCGACCGCGAGATGGTCGAGATTCTAGCCTTGGTTCTCCAGCACGACGAGCAAGCCGTGCTCACGGCTGTCGAACTGGCGCTGGAGGCTGGCGCGCCGACCAAGACACATATTCTGAACCTGCTCCACAGGCTGGTCGACGGAAAGCCCATGGACACGCCTCCAATAAAGGCGCCGCAGGCTTTGACCTTGACCACCGAGCCGCAAGCCAACGTCGAGCGCTACGACGCTCTGCGCAAGACCCGGGAGGCGCGTCATGCGTCATAATCCCGCCGCCGGCGCCGTCGTCATCATGCTGCGGGCTCTCAAGATGCACGGCATGGCTCAAGCGGTCGGCGAACTGACCGAGCAAGGCTCTCCCGCCTTCGAGGCCGCTCTGCCGATCCTGTCGCAACTCCTGAAGGCGGAGACCGCCGACAGGGAGGTGCGGTCGACGGCCTACCAATTGAAGGCGGCCCGCTTCCCGAACTACCGTGACCTTGCCGGCTTCGACTTCGCCAGCAGCGAGGTCAACGAGGCGCTCGTCCGCCAGCTTCACCGCTGCGAGTTTCTCGAGGACGCGCACAACGTCGTCCTGGTCGGCGGCCCAGGCACCGGCAAAACGCATCTCGCCACGGCCATCGGCGTCCAGGCCATCGAACATCACCGAAAGCGCATCCGGTTCTTCTCCACCGTCGAACTCGTCAACGCCCTCGAGCACGAGAAGAGCCAAGGGAAAGCAGGCCAGATCGCAGGGCGGCTCGCCTATTCCGACCTCGTCATCCTTGATGAGCTTGGCTACCTGCCGTTCAGCGCCTCCGGTGGAGCGCTGCTCTTCCATCTCTTGAGCAAGCTCTACGAGCGAACCAGCGTCATCATCACGACGAACCTAAGCTTCGGCGAATGGGCGACCGTGTTCGGCGATCCCAAGATGACGACGGCGCTGCTCGACCGCCT
>JBARAK010000452.1:0-18203 GCA_049791955.1 Caulobacteraceae bacterium | reverse complement strand
GCGGGACGCCCCGCTGACGGCCAGCTGCGGCTCCGGCGTCACCGCCAGCGGCGTGGCCCTGGCCCTGGCCCGGCTCGGCAAGTGGGATGTAGCGGTCTACGACGGCTCCTGGTCCGAATGGGGCGGGCGGGCCGACGCGCCGGTCGCCACCGGCCCCGCGACCATCGCCTGAGATGAGCGGTCCGGAAAAGCCTGAGTGGGGCGAGGCTACGCGTCTCGCCCATGCCGGCGACAGCCCCGAGACCCGCCTGGGCGCCGCCGCGAAAGGCGTCAGCCCACCGATCCAGCGCGCCTCCACCGTGCTGTTGCCGGATGCGGCCTCACTCTACGCCGGCGACCAGCGCACCTATGGCCGCATGGGGCTGGGGGTGCAGGCGGCGCTGGAAGCGGCGATCTGCGAGTTGGAACACGGGCTGGACGCCAAGGTTTTCTCCTCCGGCGCCGCCGCCATCACCGCGGCCCTGATGGCGGTGCTTTCGGCGGGCGACGAGGTGCTGGTGAGCGCGGGCGTCTACGCGCCCACCCGCCGGCTGTGCAACGGCTTGCTCAAGCGCTTCGGCGTCAGCCCTCGCTACTTCCATCCCCACGCCACGGTCGAGGAGGTGATGGCGCTAGCCGGGCCGAACACGCGCGCCGTGTTCTTGGAATCCCCCGCTTCCCTGACCTTCGAATTCCAGGACGTCCCCGCCATCTGCGCCGCCGCCCGCGCGCGGGGGATTCTCAGCCTGATCGACAACACCTGGGGCGCGGGCGTGCTGTTCAAGCCGCTGGACGCGGGCGTGGACCTGTCGATCCAGGCCTTGACCAAATACGCGTCCGGCGGATCGGACGTGTTCATGGGCTCGGTGGCGACGCGTGATTCGGCGCTGGCCGACGCCGTGAAGACCATCATGCAGGACACCGGCTGGGCGGTCTCGCCCGACGACTGCTACACCGTGCTGCGCAGCCTGCGCACCCTGCCCATCCGCATGGCCCGGCACGGCGCTTCGGCGCTGGACGTCGCACGCTGGATCCAGGCGCAGCCGGAGGTGGCGCGGGTGCTGTGTCCCGCCCTGCCCGACTCGCCCGATCACGCGCTGTGGCGGCGAGACTTCTCGGGGCTCAACGGCCTGTTCGGACTGGTGCTGAAACCTGCCCCCGCCCGCGCTGTGGCGGCTTTCCTGGACGGGCTGCGCCTGTTCGGCCTGGGCTTCTCCTGGGGCGGCTTCGAGAGCCTGGCGGTGCTGGGCGACCCGCAGGTGCGCAATCCCGAGCGGGCGTGGGCGGACCAGGGCGCATTGATCCGGCTGCACGTTGGGCTGGAAGACCCAAAGGACCTGATCGCCGACCTGCGCGCAGGGCTCGACGCCTTCGCAGCGGCGTGCGAGGAGCGCTGATCATGCTCGTCTTCCTGCTGGCCGCCGTCGCCACCGCCATCCCCGCGCCTCCCCCACCGCCGCCGATTGAATTGTGGCACGGCGCGATCTCCGGCATGAGCCCGGCCCAGGTCCAGGCGCTGTTCCCCAAGGGGCGCCAGCCGCAACTGGCGGTCGGCTATCCGCCGGTCCCCAACATGGTGGAGGGCGGCGGCGGGGCCGGCTACGCGGTCGACGAGGACATCTTCGGCCATTCCGCCGTGGCCACCTATTACTTCCAGGCCGGCCGCCTGCTCGAGGTGATCGTCGACGTGAAGAACATGGGCCTGCGACGCACGCGGGACAACGTCGACGTCGCCCGCCAGATCGAGGGCGGCCTCACCAACTATTACGGGCCGCCGAAGGTGTGCGCGGATACCGACAAGCGTGGCCTGGCGCGCCTGGACTGCCGTTGGACCGTGCGTTCGCTGCAGGTCGGCATGTCGTACGT
This sequence comes from Caulobacteraceae bacterium, assembly GCA_049791955.1. Taxonomy (GTDB): domain Bacteria; phylum Pseudomonadota; class Alphaproteobacteria; order Caulobacterales; family Caulobacteraceae; genus CAHJWH01. The sequence goes on along the minus strand of JBARAK010000452.1, from coordinate 16,358 downwards.
GGATTACGGCGGCCTCAGCCCGTCCCTGACGATCGCCGCGCGTTCCCTGGCGCCGAAGCGCAAGGTCGGCCCGGCCATCTTCCCCCGCCGGGGCGTCCGCTAAAGCCTCAAGTCAGAGCGTGGCAGGCAACAAAAAAGGAGCCGGCGCGAGCCGGCTCCTTCCTTGATCTTCGAGCTGAAGACGCAGGCCTTAGTAGGCCGCCGACTCCTCGACCGCCTGACCGGCGCCGCCTTCGAACAGGTCTTGAGCCTGCTCGGCGGCCGCAGCGCGCTCTTCGTCGAACTGCGCGGCGATGATGTTTTCGCCGCGGGCCTGACGCTCCGCCTCGTCGTACGAACGGGCGATGTTGACCTTGATGGTCAGAAGCACTTCGGCATGCAGGCGCACCTTCACTTCGTGCACGCCAAGCGTCTTGATCGGACGATCAAGCACGACCTGGCTGCGCTCGACGTGACCGCCGCCGGCTTCCACCGCCTCGGCCACGTCGCGACCCGACACCGAGCCGTAGAGCTGGCCGCTCTCGCCCGCCTGACGGATCAGGATGTAGCTTTCGCCGTCCAGACGCGCGCCCAGGCGCTCGGCCGTGGCGCGGGCCTCGGCGTTGCGGGCTTCGATCTGGCCGCGTTGCGCTTCGAACACCTTGAGGTTCGAGGTGGTGGCGCGCAGCGCCTTTTGGCGCGGCAGCAGGAAGTTACGGGCGAAGCCGTCCTTGACGGAGACCACATCGCCGATGGCGCCGAGATGCTCGACGCGTTCCAGGAGAACAACCTTCATCGATCGCTCTCCTTACTGCACGACGTAGGGCAGCAGCGCCAGGAAGCGGGCGCGCTTGATGGCGCGAGCCAGCTCACGCTGCTTCGGGGCGGAAACCGCGGTGATGCGCGACGGCACGATCTTGCCGCGCTCGGAGATGTAGCGCTGCAGGAGCTTGACGTCCTTGTAGTCGATCTTCGGCGCGTTGGCGCCAGAGAACGGGCACACCTTGCGGCGGCGGAAGAACGGACGGCGGGTGGCGCCGGCGCCGGCGGGTGCGCCGGGAGTGGGGGCGGTGTCGGTCATGTGCGGTTGCTCCCTTAAGCCGGCATGTCTTCGTAGCCGCGACGCTCGCCGCGTTCACCGCGTTCGCCACGTTCACGTTCACGCTCCCGGCGCGCGAGGACCGGAGACAGCTCCAGGTCCAGCTCGTCCACGCGGATGGTGATGTAACGCAGCACATCCTCGTTGATGGACAGCTGACGTTCCATTTCCTTCACCGCCGGCGCGGGGGCGTCGATGGCCAGCAAGGAGTAATGTCCCTTGCGGTTCTTCTTGATGCGATAGGTGAGGTTGCGAAGGCCCCAGTACTCGATCTTGGCCACCCGGCCACCCTGCTCTTCGAGCAGGTTCTTCAGGGTGTCGTTGAGGGCTTCGGCCTGTTGCGGCGAGATATCCTGCCGCGCGATGACGACGTGTTCGTAAAGCGCCATTTTTGTCCTCTTCCGGTGTGCGAAAGGCGGCGCGAAGCCCGGCGGAAGATCCGGACGACACGACGGCTCTGCGCGCGGCGGACGGGCATAACGCCCGGCCAATAGCGCTCCACGCGAGACCGCCTTCCTGGGAAGCGCGGGAAAATACGGATTCCGCCGCAAAAAGCAAGGGCGTCCCGCCCATCATGGGGCGCGGGTTGCATGCGACGTCATTGCAATCATGCTATGGCCAACGGCGATACACGGAGCGGGGCCATGAAGCGTATCCTTGCAACAGCAGCATGCGTCGCAACCGCGGCGACCTTTCCGGCTGGCGTCCGGGCTCAGGGGCCGGCTGCGCCCCCCGCACACGAAACGCCACCCGTTCCAGCAACGACATGCACACCCGACCCTCCCACCTTGAAGGACGATGAAGCGATCATCAAGGCGGTGGGGGCGGCCTACCAGCAGGGTGGCTTCGCGGCGGTCGAGCCCCGTCTCAACGACCTTCAGCGGGCGCTGGACCACGCGCCCGCCTCGCTGCCGCCGCTGGAAACGTGTGGCGAGGAGACGGTGCTGCACACCCCGTCCCTCCCGGCGTTCCTGCTGGTGTCGGCCGAGGCCGCAAACAGCCACGCCGCCATCCACAAGCTGGTGTGGCGCCCAACGCCCTATACGGGCGCAGCCATGATGCTCGGATCCTACGCGAACGAAAAAGGCCAGTGGGCCCAGGCTATGGCCGCCCTGCGCCGAGGACTCGCGCTCGACCCGACCAGCCCCGCCCTCGCCACCGAAGCGGCGCTCTCGCTCGCACGGCAAGGCCGCAACGACGAAGCGCTGGCCTTGTGCGACGGAATCCTGGCCGCAAACAAGGTCCTGACGTCGGCGGAGAGAGCCCGGCTCGAACGGACGCGAGGCTTCTCGCTGGAAGAGCTCCGTCGCTTCGACGAAGCCGAGGCCGCCTACAAGAGATCGCTGGAACTGGAACCCCAAAACCCGGTGGCCCTCAACGAGCTGGTCTATATCCAGCACCAGCGCGCGGGGGCGCCTCCCACCCAGATCCAGATGACTCTCGGCCATACGCGTCAGCCTGGCGCCGCCACCCCGCCGCCGGTCGCTCCGCCCCCTTTGCAGCAGCCGTAGACGCCCGCGTCCCTGGCCGACCCACGGTAATGGGCCGGCCAGGTCGCACGGATCAGAACGTGTACTTCACGCCCGCAGTGGCGGCCTGCACATGGCTGCGCAGGCGGAACGATTCGTCGCCAGCCGGTCCGATAAAGTTCTGCGAATAGTCCGGCGTGCCGATGTAGCGGTAGCCAACGTCGAACGAGATCGGCGTGCCGGTCTTGATCTCGAGGCCGGTCTTGGCCTGCCAGAGCAGCCCGGACTGGGAATCGTCCAGCGGGGCGCTGGTGCGGTAGTGCGTGTTCCCATAACCGGCGCCGACGCCGATGTAGGGGACCAGGGCGATCTGGCGGTACACGTGATAGTCGTAGGGCAGCGAGAGGCGCACATTGGCTAGGCCGCCGTAGGTGCGGGAACTGCCCGCCGTATCCTGGGTCAGTTCGGTGGCGCGGTTGTAGTGGTTGTTGAAGTAGACGCCTTCGAGTTCGAACGACAGGCCCGGCGCGACCCGCTTACCGAAGGTGGCGCTGCCGAAGTAGCCGGCGTTGAAGTGGCCGGAACCCTTGTTGGCGTCGCCTGGAGCGCTGTTGAATTCGGTGGTCGCCCCCTGGAAGGTCGAACCTCCGGTCCCCTCCACATAGGCGCCATCCAAGTAGGTGTGGGGATTCCATAAGGCGTCCAGACCCTGCGCGGACGCAGGCAAGGCGACAGCGCACGCGGCGAGCGCAGCGAAACCAAACACTTTCACAGTACAAATTCCTTTCACAAGGCCCGGCGGAACGCAGATGAGGCTTGACATACCTCTTGGCCATCCACGTCGATTCCGAGCTTAACGGTTCACAGCGTCATCACTCCCCGGGGCGAGAACGTGGCGAATTGGTGCGCGTTGCGCCATGATGTTGGAATTGTACAGCTAAAGAACCTGGCGTTGCCTGAGAGACACACCGCCACTTGTTAGGAAGTATGTCCCATTTGCAGCGAGGACGGCGGAATTACGGCGCGACAATTGCCACGAAGACATGCGTCATTGCTGCGAGCTGCATCGCGCGCCCTGTCAGGGCGGTATTGTAGGAAAGGGATGGAGGGTCGCAGCGTCCTTCGAGCTCCCTCCACCCCGCTATGCGGGGTCCTCCCCCCCGCTTCGCAGGGGAGGAGAAGGGAGCGCTTTTTCCTCCTCCCCTGCTTTAGCGGGGGAGGTGGCGGCGAAGCCGATGGAGGGGCTCGTGGAGAGCTACCCTCGGCAGTTCCCCAAAGGGAGGGAAATCCGGATCAGCTGTCCAGGAAGCTGCGGAGCTTACGCGACCGCGAGGGGTGCTTGAGCTTGCGCAGCGCCTTGGCCTCGATCTGGCGGATACGCTCGCGGGTCACACTGAACTGCTGGCCAACCTCTTCAAGCGTGTGGTCGGTGTTCATGCCGATGCCGAAGCGCATCCGCAGCACGCGTTCCTCGCGCGGCGTCAGCGAGGCCAGGACCCGGGTGGTGGTTTCGCGCAGGTTGGACTGGATCGCCGCCTCGATCGGCAGGACGGCGTTCTTGTCCTCGATGAAGTCGCCCAGGTGGCTGTCCTCCTCGTCCCCGATCGGGGTTTCGAGGCTGATCGGCTCCTTGGCGATCTTCAGGACCTTGCGCACCTTCTCCAGCGGCATGACCAGCTTTTCGGCCAGTTCCTCCGGGGTCGGCTCGCGGCCGATCTCGTGCAGCATCTGGCGCGAGGTGCGCACGATCTTATTGATCGTCTCGATCATGTGCACCGGGATGCGGATGGTGCGGGCCTGGTCAGCGATCGAGCGGGTGATGGCCTGACGGATCCACCAGGTGGCGTAGGTCGAGAACTTGTAGCCGCGGCGGTACTCGAACTTGTCCACCGCCTTCATCAGGCCGATGTTGCCCTCCTGGATCAGGTCCAGGAACTGCAGGCCGCGGTTGGTGTATTTCTTGGCGATGGAGATCACCAGGCGCAGGTTCGCCTCGACCATCTCCTTCTTGGCCTGACGGGCCTCGCGCTCGCCCTTCTGGACGGTCTGGACGATGCGGCGGTAGTCGTCGATCGGCACGCCGGTCTCGGTGGCCAGCAGCGCGATCTCGCCGCGGATGTCGCTGATCTGGTCGCCTTCCTTCTCGGCGAACTTGGTCCAGCGGACGCCCTGTTCCTTCATCCGCTCGATCCATTGCGGATTGAGCTCGGAGCCGAAGTAGGCCTTGAGGAATTCCGGACGCGAGATGCCGTAGCTGTCGGCCAGGCGCAACAGACGGCCTTCCAGGCCGATCAGTTTCTTGTTGATCGCATAGAGCTGCTCGACCAGCGCCTCGATGCGGTTGTTGTTCAGCTTCAGCGTCTTGAGGTGCTGGGTGATGGTCTGGGCGAGGTCGTCGAACGCCTTGCGGTCGGCGTCGTCCAGGTCGCGGCCCTTCAGCCGGCTATCGACCAGCTTCTCCTGGAGGCGGCGGAAAGCTTCGAATTCGCTGGCCACGCCGTCCAGGGTCGCCATGACGCCCTCGCGCAGCTCGGCTTCCATGGCCGAGACGGTCGGGCCGGCGCCGTCGTCGAAATCGTCGTCGCCATCGCCTTCGCCCTCGGGACGCTCGCCCTCGGGGGCGGCGGCGGCCTCAGGTTCGGGCTCCTCGACAACAGCCTCGCCCTCGGCGGGCGCGCCGGCGTTCTGGCCGCCGTAGGTCTGTTCGAGGTCGATGATCTCGCGCAGCAGGATGCGACCTTCGCGAAGCTCCTCGCGCCACACCATGATGGCTTCGAAGGTCAGGGCGCTTTCGCACAGGCCGCGAATCATCGTGTCGCGACCGGCCTCGATACGCTTGGCGATGGCGATCTCGCCCTCGCGCGACAGCAGCTCCACCGAGCCCATCTCGCGCAGGTACATGCGCACCGGATCGTCGGTGCGATCGTAGGCGGGCTTCTCCTCGGTGGTGACGACCGCGCTTTCCTCGCGCACGGCCACTTCGCCGCCCTCGGTCTGCTCGTCGCCCTGCTCCTCGGACTCGACCACATTGACGCCCATCTCCGAGAGCATGGCGAGGGTGTCCTCGATCTGCTCGGAGGTGACCTCTTCGGACGGCAACACCTTGTTCAGCTCGTCCATCGTGACGTAGCCGCGGGCCTTGGCCTGCTTGATGAACTTCTTGACGCCGGCGTCCGTCAGATCGAGCAACGGCCCGTCGTGGGTCGCTTCGGTCGTCTCGGGTTCGGCCGTGTTGGTGCTCATCTGAATCTCCGGGCCAGGCGGTGGACCGCCCGGCGAACTCCTAATGTAGGTGCGAGCCGCCCTGAGAGGACCCCGCACCATCCCAAACTGTTCCAGCCCCAAGTTCCCGCCGCAATGCGTCGCGTTCGGTCTTGAGGCCGTAGAATTCCGTGAAATCGTTCGGATTATTAGCGATTTCCGACTTAACGTCCTGTAACGCACGTTCCAGAGCCGCGAGCCGGATCAGAACGCCGAACAGCTGCGACCAAAGCGCACGAGCCTCCTCTACCGGCAACCCCGCCTTGAGGAAGGGCGCATCCGACAGGGCCGCCGCCTTGAAAATCGCCTTGAGCGTCTGCTCGAAGCCGCGCTCGGCGAGATGGCGTCGCACGCCTGCGGAGTCAAGGGAGGGGAAGGTCAGCCGCAGATTGATAAAGGCGCGCGCGAACTCGTCAAGCCCGGCGTGGCCAAAGCCCTGGACATCGATGGCCTCGAGTTGCTCGTCGGCCCGGGTCGGGTCGTTCACCACCGCCGCCGCCGCCGCCGCCGCCGCAGGCGTCAACGAGGCGGCGAGGTTACGCGCGGCGGCCTTGCCCGCCTGGGAAGCGCCGGTGGGTAAGGGCTTGCGCGGACCACCGCGCCGCTCCCCCCGCATGGCGCGGGCGGCGTCGGCCCGGGTGTTGACCGGCCGGGTCACCGGCCACAGCCCCTCGAACCGCGAGAGCAGGTCGTCGCGATAGGCCTGCGACAGGTCGGTGTCGGCAATCATCCCCGCCAGCTTGCGCAGCGCCACCTTCAGGGCGGTGCGGCGTTCCGGCGTGTCGAGCGGCTCGGCCGTCGTCCGCTCGCGCTCGAACAGCACGTCGACCAGCGGCCGGGTCTCGGCGAGCTGGGTCTTCAACGCGGCCGCGCCCTTCTCGCGCAGCACCTCGTCCGGGTCCTTGCCGCCCGCCGGCAGAGCGAACCGGAACGAACGGCCGGGCTTCAGGAGCGGAAGCGCCCGGTCGATGGCCTTGTGGGCGGCGCGCTGGCCAGCGGCGTCGCCGTCGAAGCACAGCGTCGGTTCGCCGTGCAGCCGCCATAGCGCCGCCATCTGCTCCTCGGTCAGGGCGGTGCCCAGCGGCGCCACCGCCGCAATCCCGGCGCGCTGGCAGGCTATGGCGTCCATATAGCCCTCGACCACCACCAGCGCCGCGTCATCGCCGCCGGTGTGGAGCAGCCGGCGGGCCTCCGGCATGCCGTAGAGGTTGGAGCCCTTGTGGAAGAGCGGCGTCTCGGGCCCGTTCAGGTATTTGGCCCGCGCCTCAGGATCGAGCGCCCGGCCGCCGAACGAGATCACCCTGCCCCGCCCGTCGGTGATCGGGAACATGATCCGGTCGCGGAAACGATCGTAGGGCGCGCCGCCGTCCTCGGGCTGGATCAGCAACCCGGCCTCGATCAGCGCCTTGGGCTGGGCGCCCTTGGCGATCAGGTGGTCCTTGAGCGCCGTGCGGCCGGAAGGGGCGTAGCCGAGGCGGAAGCGCCCGCGCTCAGCCTCGGGCAAACCGCGCTTGTCGAGATAGGCCCGCGCCCCGTCACCCTGCGGCCGGCGAAGCTGGGTCTCGTACCACTTGGCGGCTTCCTCCAGCCATTCGCCGAGACCCAGCCGGCGCTGTTCGACCTCGGCTTCGCGGGGATCGGGCGACGGCAGCGGCACGCCCGCCTCGGCGGCCAGCTTCTCGATCGCCTCACGGAAGGAAAGCCGCTCGGTCTCCTGCAGGAACGAGATGATGTCACCGTGCTTGCCCGACGAGAAGTCGTGGTAGAATCCCTTGTCGTCATTGACGTAGAAGGACGGGCTCTTCTCCTTGTTGAAGGGAGACAGGCCGACATATTCGCGGCCCTGGCGGCGCAGCTTCACCGTCCGCCCGATCACATCCGAAGGGCGCAGGCGCGACTTGATCTCGTCGAGGAAGTGGTCGTCGAAGCGCGTCACGCCCCGGCGCTCATGCGAAAGCCCTCATTAAAAACAAGCATACATCAAACCGGTGAGTCGAAGGCATTGGGAACGCCGCCACACCGGCCGTCCCGTCCGGCCAGCCGCCAGGCCGCCAGCACGCCCAGTCCCGCCACCGGGACGAACACCCCGAACAACCATGGGGCGGCGTGGTCGGCGGTGTTGCGGTCGAAGCCCTGGGCGAAACCCAGCAGGTTCGCCACCACCCCCGCCAGGGCCGACCCCACAGCGTTGCCGAGGATCTGCATGGTCGGGATGGCCGCCGCGGCGACGGCCCCGTCGGCCTCTCCCGCGCCGGTCAGGATGCGCTGGGCGATGAACGACCAGCACAGGCCAAAACCGCCGCCCATCGCCAGGCCCGAAACAGCGATCGGCCAGACGCCGGTGGACGAGGCGGTGATGGCGCATCCAGCCAGGCCCACCGCCACCAGGGCCGCGCCCAGGCGGATCATGGCGCTGTGGCCGGAGGGCGGCGTCTTGACCACCCAGAGGGCGGTGAAGGTCCAGCCGATCGACTCGCTGGCCACCACGTAGCCGGCGACCAGCGGCCCGAGCCCCAAACGGGTCTGCAGCAGCGCCGCGCCATAGACGGAAAATCCAATGGCGCTGGCCGACAGGCACAGCACCGCAGCGTAGCCCAGGCCGGGCGCGGTGGAGAAGCTGCCCGCCGCGCGCGGCAACAACCGCACGCCCATGCGTCCGTCCAGCTTCAAGGTCAGCCAGAGCAGGCCCAGCCCCACCACCGCCGTCAGGGCGCCAAGTCCGGCATGCCCGAGCACGCCTGCAGCCGCCACCAGCATCACCGCCGCAGTCAGGAGCGCCAACTGGGCGGCCGGCAGCCCTCGCCGCGGCTCGCGCAGGCGGTCCGAAGCCGGAAGCGCGCGCACCGCTATGGCGGAGAAGATCACGGCCTGGGCCGCAAAGGCCCAGAACACGCCGCGCCAGAAATGCGCCTGGGCGAACAGGCCGCCGACCAGAGGGCCCAACAGGGTCGCCACGCCCCACACGCCCGAGAGCGAAGCGAACATGGCCGACCAGACGCACTCGGGGAAATGCGCGCGAACCGCAACGTAGCAGAGCCCGACGATGAAGCCCGCCCCCGCCCCCTGCACCAGCCGCCCGGCCAGGAACGGCCATACGCCCGGCGCCAGGGCGCTCAGGACACAGCCCAGGGCGTACAGCATCCCGCACAGCGCCAGTCCACGGCGCAGGCCGATCCGCTCGGCCAGCAGTCCCGCCCCCGCGCCCGCCAGGATCGAGCCCAGCATGTAGCCGGCCGTGGCCCAGGCGAAGTAGGCGTAACCGCCAATCTCACGCGCGACGCTGGGCATGATGGTGGAGGCGACCAGCGCATCCACCGCATTCAGCCAGACTCCAAGGCAAAGCAGCGCGAAGGTCGGCAGCCTGTGGGCGTGTAGCAGTTCGCCCCATAGCGCCGGTCCGCCGCTGGGCGACGCATTATCCATTGAAGGCTTCTAGCATCAGGAACCAAGGCCTGCGCCAGTCCCTGCCGCCGCGCGGTTGACCTCGCCGCGCTTCCGCCGCAGTCATCGGCCAAGCGCAAGGCGCACGAAACGGAGGCGAGACGCTGCGGGGACTTCTTGTTGCATTGGCGATGTGGGCGCTTGGCGGCCCGGCGTTCGCACAGACCTTCAACGCCATCGGCCCCGCCGCACCCAGCAGCGCCCCCGCCTCGACCGCGGCGATTTCGGCCCAGATCGACCAGGCCGATTCCGATCTGCGCGATCTTTCCCATTCCACCCGCGCCGCCAATCTGACCGACGACCAGATCAAGGCCAAGCTCGCCGTCATCGCACCGATCCAGGCCAAGCTGTCCGACGCCCTCGCTGCCCTGACGCCGCGCCTGGCCAACCTGGACGCGCGCCTGGCCCAGCTCGGTCCGGCGCCGGCGTCCGGCCAGCCGTCCGAAGATCCTGACATCACCAAGAGCCGCCGGACCATGGCCCGCTTCCGGCAGGACGTGGATTCGGAGATCAAGCAGGCCAAGCTGCTCCAGGTCGAGGCCGGGCAGATCTCCACCGGCCTGACCGCCCGCCAACAGCAGCAGCAGACCGAGAGGCTCTGGACCCACAGCCGCTCGATCCTCGACCCCACCCTCTGGCGCGAATTCGCCACCGCCCTGCCCAAGGACTTCCAGCGCCTCCAGACCCTGCTGGTGGACGAGAACAACGTGGCGGCGGACGCCCTGCGCTCTCCGGCGGTGATCGCGACCCTGGCCGCGGCCATCGTCCTGGCGCTGGGGATCGCCGTGCCGCTGCGGGGGATGCTGAACCGGCTGGCGTTCAAGCGCGTGGGCGAGATGGCGCCCAGCACCCGCCTGCGGCGCACCTTCCTGGCGCTGTGGCTGGTGGCCGTCTGCACCCTGACGCCCCTGATGGCCCTGTGGCTCCTGCATATCGCTTTCGGCAGCGTCGGCGCGATCACCCCGTCGTTCGAGGACCTCGCACCCCTGATCATCCAGGCAGTGGGCTTCGCGGCCTTCTTCCAGGGGCTTGGCCGCGCCGTGCTCTCGCCGGGCCGGCCCAGCTGGCGTCTGGCGCCCATCCCCGATCCGGTCGTGGCCCGCCTGGCCCCCTTCCCTATCTTCATCGGCGTGGCGGCCGCCCTGGCGACCCTGGTGCGGGGCCTGAACGGCGTGCTTGGGGCCAGCCTGCCGACCACCATCACCAGCGACTGCGTGACCGTCCTGCTCGAACTGCTGGCGGTGGGCGGGGCGCTCGCCACCCTCGGCCACGCCCGCAGCGAACACCTGGCCGCGGCCGTAGAGGAGACCAGCCAGGGCGAGGCCGAGTCGCGCCTGCCCTGGATCATCGCCGCCCTGCTGGCCTGGCTGACCCTGGGCGCCTCGCTGCTGGCCGCCCTGACCGGTTACCTGGAGCTGGCGTCCTCGCTGATGCGTCGGATGATCTGGATCGCCACAGTGCTGGCGAGCCTGTTCCTGCTGCTACGCTTCACCGACGACCTGTATCCGACCCTGCTCTCGACCGAGCGGCCAGTCGGGCGCTTCCTGCAGATCGCCATCGGCCTGTCCAAGGGCGCGCTGGAGCAGATTTCGGTGCTGCTGTCGGGGCTGACCCGGCTGGCCCTGCTGCTGTTCGGCTGGGCGGCGATCCTGGCTCCCTTCGGGGCCGGTGCGGGCGATGTGTTGGGGCGCGTGACGTCCAGCGACCTGGTGATCCGTATGGGCCAGGTCTCGATCTCGCCCGGCGCGGTGGTCGGGGCGATCGCGGTCTTCTTCATCGGCCTGTTCATCACCCGAGCGGTGCGGGGGTGGCTGGAGAAGAGCTACCTACCCAAGACGCGCATGGACGTGGGCGTGCGCACCTCCCTCGCCTCGGGGGTCACCTACGCCGGCGCGCTGGTGGCGCTGCTGCTGACCTGCGGCTACCTGGGGCTCAGCCTCGACAAGATCGCCCTGTTCGCCAGCGCCCTATCGGTGGGCATCGGCTTCGGCCTGCAGTCGGTGATCGGCAACTTCGTCTCCGGCCTGATCCTGCTGGCCGAACGGCCGGTGAAGGTCGGCGACTGGATCGCCATCGGCGGCCTGGAAGGCGACATCCGCAAGATCAACGTGCGCGCCACCGAGATCGAGATGAACGACCGCTCCAAGCTGATCGTCCCCAACTCAGACCTGATCTCCAAGACCGTGCGCAACGTCACCCACGGCGGCGCCATGGGACGCGTGCATATCGTGCTGAAGGTGGACGACTCCGCCGATCCGGCCGAGGTGCGCGAACTGCTGGCCTCCCGCCTCGACGGTCACGCCGAGATCCTCCAGGACCCCAAGCCGGGGGTCTATCTGTCGGACGTGCATGACGGGGCGCTGGAATTCGCGGTCTTCGCCTATGTCTCCACGCCCCGCAACGCCTTCCGCGTGAAGAGCGAGCTGCTGTTCCAGATCGTGCCCGACCTGAAAGCGCGCGGAATCCCGCTCGCCAGCTCCACGCCGGTGGTCAATGTGGGCCTGCATCAGCCGGCCGAGCCGGGCTAACCGCCGCCGCCCTGTGGAGCGGAATGGAGAATCGCCGCTGTGCGTGCGGCCGGCAGGCGTTAAAACACAACCATGGACGACACTTCCCCACGCACCGCCCCGCCCGCCGCCGAGAAACGCCCGCTGAGCATCGAGCAGCTCGGCCGCACCCGGGTCGACGACTACGCCTGGCTGAAGGACGCCGACTGGCAGAAGGTGATGCGCGATCCCCAGGCCCTGCGCCCGGACATCCGTACTCACCTCGAGGCTGAGAACGCCTACACCAAGGCCATGCTGGCTGGGACCGAGACGCTGCAGGCCGAGCTGTTCCAGGAGATGCGCGGGCGGATCAAGGAGGACGACAGTTCCGTCCCCTCCCCCGACGGCGCCTTCGACTATTACGCCCGCTACGAAACCGGCGCGCAGCATCCGGTCTACGCCCGCCGCCCACGGGACCAGGCGGACGGCGAGCAGGTGCTGCTGGACGCGGACGATGCCGCCAAGGGCAAGGCCTTCTTCGACATCGGCCATGTCGAGCACAGCGACGACCATCAGCTGTTCGCCTACGCCGTAGACGAGCAGGGCTCGGAATACTTCCGCATCGACGTGAAGGACCTGGCGACGGGCCAGGTCCTGGCCGGGTCGGTCGAAAGCTGCACGGGCAGCTTCACCTTCTCGCCGGACGGGGTCTGGCTGTTCTGGATCTGGCGCGACGAGAACGGTCGCCCGGCCAAGGTCTTCCGCCGCCCCTCGCGCGGCGGCGAGGACGTGCTGGTCTATCATGAGCCCGACGGCGGCATGTTCCTGTCGGTGGGCGTGACCCAGAGCCGGGCCTTCATCATCATCGGTTCCGGCAACCACGAGACCAGCGAGGCGCGGCTGATCCCCGCCACCGATCCCAACGCCACGCCCATGGTCGTCGAACCCCGCCAGGAAGGGCTGCGCTACGAGCTGGAGCATTGGGACGGCCGCTTCGTGGTGTTGACCAACGCCGACGGGGCGGTGGACTACAAGCTGTGCTGGGCGGACGCGCTCCATCCGGCCAAGGCCAGCTGGCGCGACTGGATCCCGCATCAGCCCGGCCGCTACCTGGTCGGCATGGTCGCCCACCAGGACTGGTTCGTCCGCCTGGAGCGGGTCGACGCCAACAACCGGATCGTGGTCGCCGCCCGCCACGGCCTGGCCGAGCACGCCATCGCCTTCGACGAAGAGGCCTACGCCCTGAACATCGAGGGCGGCTACGAGTACAGGACCTCGACCCTGCGCTTCGTCTACCAGTCCCCGACCACGCCGCGTTCGACCTACGACTACGACATGGCCACGCGCGAGCGGACACTGCGCAAGGTGCAGGAGGTGCCGAGCGGGCATGATCCCGCCCGCTATGTCGCCCAGAGACTGCACGCCAAGGCGCCGGACGGGGAGCTCGTCCCCGTCACCGTGCTGATGCTGGCCGATACGCCACTCGACGGCTCCGCCCCGATGATGCTGTACGGCTACGGCGCCTACGGCATCCCGATGGAGCCTGGGTTCTCGATCCGCAACCTCAGCCTGGTGGACCGGGGCTGGATCTGGGCGGTCGCCCACATCCGCGGCGGCACCGAGAAAGGCTGGGGCTGGTTCCTGGACGGACGCGGCGCCAAGAAACCCAACACCTTCACCGACTTCATCGCCGCCGCCGAACACCTGCACGCGGCCGGCTACGGCGCGCCCCAGCGCACCGCCGCATACGGCGGCTCGGCCGGCGGCATGCTGATGGGGGCGATCACCAACCTTCGGCCCGAGCTGTGGGCCGGAATCATCGCGGCGGTGCCGTTCGTCGACGTGCTGAACACCATGAGCGACGCCGCCCTACCCCTCACGCCGCCCGAATGGCCCGAGTGGGGCAATCCGCTGGAGGACGCCGCCGCCTACGACCGCATCGCGTCCTACAGCCCCTACGACAACGTGCGCGACGCCCCCTACCCGGCGGTCCTGGCCACCGGCGGCCTGTCGGATCCACGCGTGACCTACTGGGAGCCCGCCAAGTGGGTCGCCAGGCTGCGGGCCCACACCACCAGCCGCAATCCGATCCTGCTCCGGATCAATATGGAGGCCGGACATGGTGGCGCATCAGGACGATTCGACTTCCTGAAAGAGATCGCCCTGGATTACGCGTTCGCCGTCTGGGCGGTGGAGCGGGGCTGGGAAAGAGATGCAGGTACGCGCGGCGACGCCTGAGGACGCGGCGGCGATCCAGGCCATCTACGCTCACCACGTCCTGCACGGCCTCGGCACTTTCGAGGAGGCGCCTCCCGACGTGGAGGAGATTGTCGCCCGCATGGCCGCGATCGCCGCCGATGGCCTGCCCTGGCTGGTGGTCGAGGATGGCGGGGCGATCGCCGCCTACGCCTACGCCTCGCAGTTCCGCCCCCGCACCGCCTATCGCTTCACGGTGGAAGACAGCGTCTATGTCGCCCCCGCCGCCGTCGGCCGGGGTTGCGGACGGATCGCGTTGGCGGCGCTGATCTCAGCCTGCGAGGCGTTGGGCAAAAGGCGCATGGCGGCTGTGATCGGCGACAGCGGCAACGCCGCCTCGATCGGCCTGCACCGGGCCCTCGGCTTCGAGCCGGCGGGCGTGCTGCACGACATAGGCTTCAAGCACGGCCGCTGGGTGGACGTGGTGCTGATGGAGCGGGTGCTGGACCCGCCCGTGGCGAAGGCCTGAACCTTTCCGGTTCGAATTCAGCGCGGAACGACGGCCGCTTCCATCGGCTGGCCGCTTGCAACGCTTAGCACCGCGGCCTCGAGGGCGCCGGTGCTGGGGCAGGCCACTGTCAGGGCGGCGGACTTGCGGGCCGGAAGGGTCGAGGCCAGCGTCTCTGTGAAAGCGGCGTTGGCGGTGACCTGAGCCCCCTCCGGCGCCGTCTTCACCAGGATGGTCAGTTTCAACGTCTGGCGGTGAGTGGAATGCAGCGGGCGCGAACCGCAATCCGCAAGGCCCGTCAGCGAGCCACGCCCGTCGGCCGAACGCTCCGCGTCGATGATGCCGGCGGCGATGTCCTCGGAGGTCACCGCGATTCCTTCGTCCGCCAGGAACTGATGCACGCGCCGCCACACATCGGTGCTGGCCAGCGGCACGATCCGCTGATGGTTAACAGGAAGGTATTGCGGGCTGGAAACGCATCCGCCTAGGCCAACCACCCCGGCGAGCGCGAGAGCGACAGCAGGAATCGCAAGTGAAAAACGAATCCCCATAGCCTCCTCCAGCACGATCATCATGCCCCCGAATCGCCTGATTTGCCAATCGGAGACGCCGGATATACGGCGCCCGTCCACTTTTGCCCGCGTTTCCGCGCGGAAATCGCGCAGAGCCGCTTAGGGACTGGACAGGGCCGCCTTGCACCACGGAAAACAGCCGAGCTCAAGCGTCGGGCGAAACAGAACGAGGGACGGCAGGATGGGATCGAGACTCGCAAAGCTCGGCATGGTGCTGGCGCTGCTGGGAGGCGTCGCTTCCAGCGCCATCGCGCAACCCGCTCCCGCCGACCTCCCGCACCAGGAAGGCGACTACGCCGTCCACGATTTCCGCTTCCGCGACGGCCAGACCCTGCCTGAGGTCCACCTCCACTACACCACCCTGGGCAAGCCCCGCCGCGACGCCCAGGGCCGTATCGTCAACGCCGTGATGGTGCTGCACGGCACCGGCGGCGACGGCCACCAGTTCCTGCGGCCCCAGTTCTCCGGCGTGCTGTTCGTCCCGGGCGGCCTGCTCGACATCAGCAAGTACTACATCATCCTGCCCGACGACGTGGGCCACGGGAAATCCAGCAAGCCCAGCGACGGCCTGCACATGCGCTTCCCGCACTACGACTACGCCGACATGGTGGACCTGGAGCACATCCTGGCCGACCAGGGCCTGGGGGTGAAGAAGCTGCGGCTGATCATGGGCACCTCGATGGGCTGCATGCACGCCTTCGTCTGGGGTGAGAACCATCCCGACGCTGTGCAGGCGCTGATGCCGCTGGCCTGCGCGCCCGTGCGCCTGGCCGGTCGCAACCGCATCTGGCGCGCCGCCCTGATCGACGCGATCAAGAGCGACCCGCAGTGGCAAGGCGGCGAGTACAAGACCGAGCCCAAGGACGCCCTGCGCACCGCCTCCGACCTGCTGCTGATCGCCGGCAGCGCGCCGATCCAGATGCAGCACACCTATCCGACGCCGGAAGCCGGCGAGGCCTATCTGGCCGACTACACCGCCCATAACCTGGCGACGCTGGACGCCAACGACCTGATCTACCAGTTCGACTCCTCGCGCGATTACGATCCCGAGCCGAACCTGGAGAAGATCAAGGTCCCGGTGATGTGGATCAACTCTGCCGACGACTTCATCAATCCGCCCGACCTGAAGATGGACCAGCGGGTGGCCGGCCGTGTCGCCCACCTGCACTTCGTCGACATCCCCGCCAGCCTGGAAACCCACGGCCACGGCACCCACACCTGGGCCGCCGTCTGGAAGGATCACCTGGCCGAACTGCTGCAGGAGTCGGCCACGGCCGACATGCCCTGACGGCGATGCGCGCGGCCCGCAGCCTTCTCCTGGCCGCGCCCCTGGCGCTGGCGCTGTTC
>JBARAK010000451.1:0-5287 GCA_049791955.1 Caulobacteraceae bacterium | reverse complement strand
GGCTTATCCGCCGCGGATGACGCCGCCGTGGCGGGCGCGGGCGGGCCGGGGGGCGATTCCGCGCGCGCGGCCACGCTGAACACCGGACCGCCGCCATAGCTGACGTACATCCTGGACTGGCTGGTGGCGACATAAACCCGATGCGACAGGAAGAAGTCGGCGCCCACCAGCATATCGGTCTGCAGATCGAGGTCGGCGATCATCAGCCTGGTGTTCTTGATCTCCTCCTGGCCGATCTTGAAGCTGCTGACCGGAGCGATCCAGGCGTCCACGGTGCGCTGGCCAAGGCCACCCGACCGGCCGGCGTAGACCACGCCGGGGTTGTTGGGCCGGATGCCCGCCCGCGCAGCGGCGTGGAGGGTCAGGATAGAGTTGGTCGCACCCGTGTCGAACGTCGCGCGCAACCGCACGCCATTCACATAAACCTCGCCGACGGTGTGGGGTTGGGTGGCGGTCGTGCTCTCGATGGAGATGAAGGCATAGGGGTCGCCGGGGGCCACCCAGTAGGCCAGCAGCACCCCGCCGCACCCGCGGGCCTTGAAGATGCGGATCTCGCCGTCGGGGAGATCGTATTCCACGTCGCCGGCATGGAACACATTCTGGCCGAGCAGGCCGGCTGTCTCCGCCCCCATCTCGCCGCCGCCGACCAGGAACTGGATCCGGTGCACGTCGATCCTGCCCAGTGAGAAGTCCTTGGCGGTGCCGATCTCGGCGTCGGTCGATCCGGTCACACCCTGCAGGGTGAAGCCGATCGGCGCCTGCTCAAGGCTCAGCTTGTATTTCTCGGCGTTGGCGTGGGTGATGGTGCTGAAGAAGGCCCCGCTGTCGGCCACGAACAGCGCATCCATGCCATTGATCTTGGCCGAAACGACCGGCCGCCGGCCGACCATGGTCACCGGTAGCTCCGCCAGCCGCCCGACCTTGCAATCCGCCAGCGCCGGCGCCGCCGAGGCCACGAGCCCGCACAGCGCCAATGCGCCGAAAAACAAACGCCTGAGCATCGGACCCCCGACCGTCGCCAACGGCCGGATGCTTTCGCGCATAAGCTGAAACACGCAAGCGGAAAAACAACGGGTTACGCGATTAAGCCTTCTCCCCCTGCGGGAGAAGGAGGGGACCCACGAAAGTGGGGAGGATGAGGGGTCTCACGACAGCGGGTTCAAGGGATCGCTGACAGCGCGGCGCGCGCCCTCACCCTCCCATCGCTAGCGATGGGCCCCTCCCTCTCCCGCAAGTGGGAGAGGGGATCAGGCCCTACTTCCCCTCCACGAACACCGCCTTGGGCAGCATGACGTGGACGCCCTTGTTGCTGTCGACCAGCTCGGTGATGTCGATGTCGCCGGCCACGCTGATCAGCATGTAGGCGTCGTCGCGGCTCATGTGTTTCTGCGTGACCAGGAAGTCGATCATGCCGGCCACCGCCTTGTGCGCGGCGGCGCTGAGGTCGTCGTCGAAGCCCATGCTGATGTAGTGGGTGGGCGTCTCGGCGCGGGGATAGGGGCCGGTCTTCACCCCCTTGTGCAGGATGAACTGCATGGTCCCGACCAGCGAGGTCTCCAGCGCGGTGACGTCCACCTCGCCGTTGCCCTGGCCGGCGTGGCCATCGCCGATCTGGAACATCGCGCCGGGGGCGTAGACCGGGAAGAACACCGAGGTCCCCTCCACCAGTTCCTTGTTGTCCATGTTGCCGCCGATGATGGTCGGCGGGCCGCTGCTGATCCGCCCCATGCTGGCCGGCGGGGCCACGCCCATGTCGCCGAAGAACGGATGCAGGGGCACCTCGACGCCGGGTGCGAAGTGGGCGGTGTGGGTGGTCTTGTCGAGCGGGATGATCCGCACCTTCTTGTACGGATAGGCGTCGACCTGGAAGCCCATGCCCGGGGCGAACATGTTGTAGGCGTAGGGGATGGCCAGGTCGATCCTGCGGATCCGCACCTCCAGGGTGTCCCCGGGCTCGGCCCCCTCGATATAGACCGGCCCGGTCAGGATGTGGCTGCCCGGCCCCTTGTCGGTGGTCACCTCGCGGAAGATCTGGCGCAGCGCCGGCTCCACGTCCTTGGCCGGCGCCCCCGCCGCCTCCAGCCCGTCGGGGCTGTTGGTCAGCAGGGTGTGGAAGGTCACCGTATCGCCGGACTGAATGCGCAGCGCGGGCGGCTCAGTCCCGTCGAAGTGGCCCCAGACGATGGTCTTGGGCGTCGGCTCCAGGGTGTAGCTGTGCGGCTCGGCCCAGGCCGGCGTGGTCCCCGCCAGCAGAGCGATGGCCGCCAGGCCCCAGCATGTGTTCGGCATCCTCGTTCCCCTAAGTCGCGGATTTCGTATTTCGTATACACCAACGGCGAGGCAGGTGTAGGAATGGAGCTGGAGGCTGGACCCTGCGCCCGGCGCAGGTTCCACCGCGGACATCTTCGCCCGAATCAGCCCCACCTCAGAACGGCGCAAGGCGTCGCGATTCTCCGCCCGATAGCGTAGGAGGGCGTCCTATTCGAACAGCCCTTCCCCTCGCCATCGACGCCGGCCGGGAAAGCCGTAACCCCCTGCTACGCTTGGGATTCGCCGCCGCGGGCCCATATTCGAGGCCGGGCGCGGGGTTCCGCGTCCCCTGGTCGCACGCGAGGCGATGGCGCAACGTCGCCGATCCTCGTAAAGCCAAATCTCAAAAGCGCCTCGAAAAAGAGTGGGGGCGCCCGCGTCGCGGTCCTCAATCGCTCTCGCCTGTTATTTCGCCAGGAAGGAGGCGGTCGTGGACGTCAGCGAAGAAGACATCCTCTCCATCTTCACAGCCGAAACCGGCGTGGAACGGGCGCGACTGTTGCCGACGGCCACGCTCGCATCGCTGGACATAGCTTCCCTGGACATCATCGGCGTCTCGTTCGCCATCGAGGACAAGTACGGCGTGGTGGTCGATGCGGAGGCCTTCGTGGGCTGCGAAACGCTTCAGGACGCGGTGGACATGATCCGGCAGCGCGTGCAGAGCAGCGCGGCGTCGTCCTGAACAACGCATCCAGCGCCGAGGCGTGTGAACGTGACCATTTCCTTCCAGACACAAGCGGCGGCGCCCGGGCGCCCGCGGCGCGAAGCCTAGATCGGCCCACGCGCGTGTCCTGGAACGTCTCCTGCGATTTCGACGGCACCATCACCTGCGACGACGTCGTCCAGTCGATGCTGACCCGGTTCGCCGACCCGAGCTGGCTCGACACCGAAGCGGATTGGGAGGCCGGCCGCATCGGCTCGCGCGACTGCCTGGACATCCAGACCCGCCTGCTGCGGGTATCGGAACAGGAACTCGCCGACTGGGTCGACCAGCGGGCGGTGGACGCCCACGTCCCGGCCTTCTTCGCCGACTGCGCCGAGCTTGGCTTCGACGTCCGCATCGTTTCCGACGGCTATGACTGGGTGATCCGCCGGGTGATGGCGCGCCTGGGCCTGCAAGGGGTCCCGGTGGTCGCCAACCGGCTGCAATACCAGGGCGAAGGCCGCTGGACCGTGGCGTTCCCCTACGCCGCGGCGCGATGCGCGTCGGGCGCCTGCAAGTGTCTGGCGATCGCGCAGTCGGGCCCGCGGCTGCATATTGGCGACGGACGCTCGGACATGTGCGTGTCGGACGAGTGCGATCTGGTCTTCGCCAAGAGCTCCCTGCTGGCTTCGCGCAAGGCCCGCGGCATGGCCTCGATCCCCTTCGCCAGCTTCGCCGACATCCGCGCCGCCCTCCCCGACCTGGTGGAGGAACGCAAGGCCATGAGCGCCGCCTGCGGCGGCTAAACGCCGCCCTTGTGAAATCCTGTTTCCATTCAGCAACACTCCGACGTTAAGGTCGCTCGATGATCGCTAGCCAAGCCGATGAAGACCGCCTCCGCGAACTCGAGGCGCGTGTGTGTTCGTACGGGGATACCGTCCACTACGTAGAACATCCGCCGATCTTCACGGGCTGCGAAGGGTCGTACATGTACGACCGCGAGGACACGCCGTACCTGGACCTCCAGATGTGGTATTCGGTGGCCAACTTCGGCTATCGCAATCCACGCCTGAATGATGTCGCCAAGCGTACGCTCGACACCATGCCCCAGATCGCGTCGCAATACCTGCACGCCGACAAGATCGAGCTGGCCGCGTTCATCGCCGACGACATCAAGGCCAAGTTCAACTTGCCCGGCCGCGTCCACTTCAACGTCGGCGGCGCGCAGGCGATCGAGGACTCGCTGAAGCTGGTCCGCAACTACCGCGGCGGCAAGAGCGCCATGTTCGCGTTCGAGGGCGGCTACCACGGCCGCACCCTGGGCGCCTCGGCCATCACCTCCAGCTATCGCTACCGCAGCCGCTACGGCCACTTCGGCGACAAAGCGCTGTTCATCGAGTTCCCGTACACGTTCCGCAACGGGCGCGGCATGGACAAGGAAGAATACGCCAGCCAGTGCGTGAAGAAATTCGCCCGCCTGTTCGAGACCGAATACAACGGCGTGTGGGATCCCAAGCTGGGCCGCTGCGAATACGCCGCGCTCTACGCCGAGCCTCTGCAGGGAACCGGCGGCTACGTCATCCCGCCGCTGAACTTCTTCAAGGAGCTGAAGGCGGTTCTTGACCAGTACGGCGTCCCGTTCGTGGTCGACGAGATCCACATGGGCATGTTCCGCACCGGCAAGCTCTGGGCGATCGAGCACTACGACGCCACGCCCGACGTGCTGGTGTTCGGCAAGGCCATCACCAACGGCCTCAACCCCCTGGCGGGCCTGTGGGCGCGCGAGGAGATGATCAACCCGCAGATCTTCCCCCCCGGCTCGACCCACTCGTCCTTCAACTCCAACCCGATGGGCACGGGCGTGGCGCTGGAGATCATGAAGATGGTCCACGAGCAGGACTACGGCGCCATGGTCACCGCCAAGGGCAAGAAGTTCCTGGACGGCCTGCGCTGGCTGATGGGCCGCCACAACGAGATCGGCGAAGTGGACGGCCTGGGCCTGGCCCTGCGCCTGGAGGTCTGCCAGCCGGAGGACCGCTGGACGCCGAACAAGGCGTTCCTGGACAAGATGCTGGGAATCGCCCTGGCTGGCGATCTGGAACATGGGGGGAAGCGCATGGGCCTCGTCCTGAACGTGGGCGGCTACTACAAGAACGTGATCACGTTCGCGCCGTCGCTGGAGATCTCGGAGTCCGAGATCGACCTGGCCATCGAACTGCTCGACCAGCTGTTCACGCGCGCCAAGCAATGACCCTTTCGGTTCTGGAAGCGCCGCCCCGGGCGGCGGTCGTCGTCGCGTCCGCGCCCGAGCCCAAGGCTCGCGCGCTCCTGCTG
>JBARAK010000450.1:0-3975 GCA_049791955.1 Caulobacteraceae bacterium | reverse complement strand
CGCCGATCTTCTTGCGCCGCTTGGCCTCGGGCAGCAGCATCTGCGAGGCGCCGGCCTCGTCGATCACGTCGATCGCCTTGTCCGGCAGCTTGCGGTCGGTGATGTACTTGGCCGACAGCTCCACCGCCGCCTTGATGGCGTCGTCGGTGTACTTCAGCTTGTGGAAGTCCTCGTAGTAGGTCTTCAGGCCCTTGAGGATCTTGATGGTGTCGTCGAGCGTCGGCTCCACCACGTCGATCTTCTGGAACCGGCGCACCAGGGCCCGGTCCTTCTCGAAGTGCTGGCGGAACTCCTTGTAGGTGGTGGAGCCCATGCACTTCAGCGTGCCCGAAGCCAGCGCGGGCTTCAGCAGGTTGGAGGCGTCCATCGCCCCGCCGCTGGTGGCGCCGGCGCCGATGACGGTGTGGATCTCGTCGATGAACAGGATGGCGTTGGGGTGGGTCTCCAACTCCTTCACCACCTGCTTCACCCGCTCCTCGAAGTCGCCGCGGTAGCGGGTGCCGGCGAGCAGCGCGCCCATGTCGAGCGAGAAGATGGTCGCGCCGGACAGCACCTCGGGCACGTCGCCGGTGACGATCTTGCGCGCCAGCCCTTCGGCGATCGCAGTCTTGCCGACGCCGGGGTCGCCCACCAGCAGCGGGTTGTTCTTGGTGCGGCGGCACAGCACCTGGATGGCGCGCTCGACCTCGAGCATGCGGCCGATCAGGGGATCGACCTTGCCGGCCCGGGCCTTCTCGTTGAGGTTGACGCAGTAGGCTTCCAGCGCCTCGCCGCCGGTCTTGGCGTTCTTCTCCTCGGCGTCGGGATCGGCGGTGGCCCCCTTGACCGAGCGGGGCTCCGACGCGCCGGCCTTCTTGGCGATGCCGTGGGCGATGAAGTTGACCGCGTCGTAGCGGGTCATGTCCTGCTCCTGCAGGAAGAAGGCCGCATGGCTCTCCCGCTCGGAGAACACCGCCACCAGCACGTTGGCGCCGGTCACCTCGTCACGGCCCGAGGACTGGACATGGATCACCGCGCGCTGGATCACGCGCTGGAAGCCGGCGGTCGGCTTGGCGTCCTCGCCGTCCTCGACGATCAGCGAGCGCAGCTCGGTGTCGAGGTAGTTGATCAGGTTCTTCTTCAGGACCGGAAGGTCGACGTTGCAGGCGCGCATGACCGCGGTCGCCTCCTGGTCGTCGGCCAGCGACAACAGGAGGTGCTCGAGCGTGGCGTACTCGTGCTTGCGCTGGTTGGCGTAAGCGACGGCCCGATGCAGGGTCTCTTCGAGGTTACGCGAGAAGGACGGCATGGTCGGACCTCTCAATCCTTTTCCATGGTGCATTGCAGCGGGTGCTGATGACGCCGGGCCGTATCCACGACCTGCGCCACCTTTGTCTCGGCGACCTCATAGGTGAAGACGCCGCATACACCCACGCCATGCTGATGAACGTGAAGCATTATCCTCGTGGCTTCTTCGCGCGACTTATTGAAGAAGCGCTCCAACACGTAGACCACGAATTCCATTGGCGTGTAGTCGTCATTCAACAGCAAGACGCGGTAAAGCGATGGCTTCTGGGTCTTCGGCTTGACTTGCGTGACAACCGCAGAGCCGACCCCGTCACCCGGATTACCTTGCTGCCGTTCGGCCATTCCAATCGGTCTCCACGACGCTTAACGACTCCGCCGCCTTTGGATTAGATATGGGAATCCGCTCCCGTTGGAAGGCCTTGACAGAGACGCCGCGACATTAAGCATGGGGATGACCTCCCCATTCGATACTGGATTTCACGGCCAGACGGCCGCCAGGACAATGGGCTTCTCCTGACGGGTGCGTCCCACCGTCGGCCCATATGGTCAGCGGCGCCCCTCAACGGTAGTCCCAGCAAGGCTCCGACCGCCGACGATTGGTCGCACCCGCGTCCCGGCCTCCAACGGTCCGGCGCCCGGCGAATGGGCGGATGTATGGCGAACGGACCCCGAGTCCGGGCCTGAAATGCGGCAGGCCTGAAACAAAGATGCCCCCCGAACGCAGGGGCCCAAAACGAAAAAGGGCCCGGGACGTCGCCGTCCCGGGCCCGATATCGCGCTGGCCGTAAGGCTTAGCGAACGGCTTGCAGCGTCTCGACGACCGCGGTGGCGCGCTCGTTCAGGGGACGGAAGCTTTCCTTCACCGCGCCGGACAGGGTCTCGGACAGACGATTCAGCTCGGCCACGTAGCTTTCGAGCGCCGACTTGGCGTAGGTGGTCTGCAGTTCGACCACTTCCTGCACGCTGCGGGCGCCGGTGAGGGCGCGGGCCTGCTCGACCTGACCTTCGACGGCCTTCTTGGTGTAGGCCATCGCCTGGGCGCTCAGGGCCTCGGCGCCCTTGGTGGCGGCGGTGACGCTGGCCACCACGGCTTCCAGGTTGCGCTTGCTCTGGGCATTCAGTTCGTTGAGCGTATTCAGGGACTTGTCCATGCCTTCGCGGAGGGCTTGGTCGCCGATCGCGGTGGCCTTGGTCATCGCGTCCTTGACGAACTTTTCGCCGGCCGCGGTGTGCTTTTCAGTTTCAGTCGCGACAGTCTCCGCGACCTTTTCAATCTTCTCAGCCATAGGAATTTTCCTCCAGAGCGCCGAAAACTTGATGTGGGCGCTCGCCCGCGCCCCGGGGGTGGACGAGGCGAGCCCGTCGTGATTGGCAGAATGCCCGTTTGCCGAGCAGGGGTCAACAAAATTTTGTGCAGCGCAACATGACGATTTTGTGCAGCGCAACCTTAGCCATTCGGGTTGCGGCATTCGCGCCCCTCACCATTTGTTTACCTTGGAGAAACCCTGGGCACTCATCATAAACCACTCAGTTGGCGGTCGGGGGGGACCGCCGCCCTAACCGACGGACGCACCCCGATGCTGCATTCCGCCCGCCGCCTGTTCACCGCCGCCGGCCTGGTTCTCTCGATGGCGACCGGTGTCATGGGCATGGCGACGGCGACGCCCGCGGCCGCGCTGGGCGTGTTCTCGCAGCCGAAGTACGCCGCCATCGTGGTCGACGCGAACTCGGGCGAGGTGCTCTACTCCAAGAACGCCGACGCCCTGCGCCACCCGGCCTCGATCACCAAGATCATGACGCTCTATCTGACCTTCGAAGCGCTTTCGACGGGCCGGCTGAGCCTCAACGACGTCATCACCATCTCGCCCCACGCCTATTCGATGATGCCGTCCAAGGTCTCCACCCATCCGGGCGAGACCCTCACCGTCGCCGAAGCCATTCCGGCGATGACGGTCCATTCGGCCAATGACGTCGCCGTGGCGATGGCGGAACGGATCGGCGGCAGCGAGAGCCACTTCGCCCAACTGATGACCCTGCGCGCCCGCGAGCTGGGCATGACCTCGACCCGCTTCGTCAACGCCTCCGGCCTGCCGCCGGATGGCCAGCAGATCTCGACCGCGCGCGACATCGCGATCCTGTCCCGCGCCGCGATGCGCGACTATCCGCAGTACTACCACTTCTTCGGACTGAAGAGCTTTGACTTCCACGGCAAGGTTCTGATGAACCACAACCACCTGGTCGCCCGCATGCCCGGGGTGGACGGGATGAAGACCGGCTACACCAGCCTGGCCGGATTCAACCTGGTGGCCTCGGCCGTGCGGGACAACCATCGCCTGATCACCGTGGTCCTGGGCGGTCCCTCCACCGCCGCACGCGACGAGAACGTCGAGGAGCTGCTCGACGCTGGCTTCGCCGTGATCAACCGCCGCGCCACCGGCCAGCGCATCACCATCGCCTCGCTGATCTCCGAGCCCGACGACATGCGCGGCCCGCTCGAGCGCCCGCCGATCGAGGAAGGCTCCGCCGACCAGGCCGGCCTGCAGGTCGAGGTCCAGCCCCAGGTCCGCACCATGCCGGTGATGGCCGCCGCCCAGGCCCTGTCCGAGGAGCCGAAGCGCGAGACCGCTCGCGCCGAACGCGAGGCTGCGCAGGCGGAAAAGACCGCCGCCGCCGACTGCGCCCCCGCCC
>JBARAK010000449.1:0-13435 GCA_049791955.1 Caulobacteraceae bacterium | reverse complement strand
GGGCCATGCAGCACGGCGCCGGCGGCGCATATTGCGCCTGGGGCGGCGGAGCCTGCTGGGACTCCGGCGGCGGGGTGAACTGGACACGGGTGTGATGGTGATGGCGGCAGGCGCCGTCGCCCACGCCCAGGTGCGTCCCGGCGCCGGCGTTGATGCCCAGCACCGTCACCCCGGCGTGCGCGCCGAGCAGGGTGAAGGAATCGCAGTCGCCTTCGTCATAGGCCTGGCTGTAGCCGCCATTCCCCGGTCCGCCGCCATAGCCCGCATAGGCATAGGCCGGCGCCGGCAGTTCGCCGCCGGCGTAGCCATAGGGCTGCGCCTGGGCGCCGCCGGCGATCAGGGCCGCAGCCGCCGTCGCGATGCAGAAAAGCTTGTTCATCCTAAACCGCCCTCGCCGCCTTGGCGTCGGCGACGCGCAGAACGCGCCAGCCGACCGCTTCGGAATCCTTATGGTCCGGCCGCCCCGGGCGAGACCAATGGTTTCCCCAGACGGTTGAACAAGGTTAACGCACAGGCGGGCGGTCCAGGTCCCCCTAGCCCTTCAGGCCCTGGTTCTCAGCCGGCAGCGCCCGGGAGCGGCGATCCGAATCGATGGCGACGAAGGTGAAGGTGCCCTGGGTCACCCGGAACGCCTCCGGACCGTCGCGGCGGCGGCGCCACGCTTCGACGAAGACCTTCACCGAACTGCGGCCAGTGCTGATCACCCGCGCGAACAGGCTGACCTCGTCGCCCACGAACACCGGGCTGAGGAAGCTCATGCTGTCGATGGCCACGGTGGCGCAGCGCCCCCGCGCCAGGCGGAACGCGACGGTGGCCGCGGCCAGGTCCATCTGGGAGAGCAGCCAGCCGCCAAAGATATCGCCTTCGGGATTGGTGGAGGCCGGCATGGCGATGGTGCGGATGATCGGCTCGTCCGCCGGCCAGGCGGGATTGGAGGAAGTCGGTTCGTCAGGCGTCACTGCGCGTCCTATTGGGTCTCGGAAGGGGATTGGGAAAGGGATCGGGATCGAGGCGCGCCCGTGGGTCCAAGCCCGGGCGCGGAGGCGTCGGTCCAGTCCACCACCTCGGCCAGGGTTTCGTCCACCGCCTTATCGTAGGCCGCCACGATCAGCGACACGCGGTTGTCGGCGACCGGCTCGCGATGGTTGAATACCCGCTGCAGGGCCTGTTTTCCGTCGGCGGCGGTGAGGGTGGC
Organism: Caulobacteraceae bacterium; assembly: GCA_049791955.1. Lineage (GTDB taxonomy): Bacteria > Pseudomonadota > Alphaproteobacteria > Caulobacterales > Caulobacteraceae > CAHJWH01. Next base: position 12,240 of record JBARAK010000449.1, on the reverse strand, counting down.
GCGCACGGTGAGCAGCACGGTCGGCGGGGCGGCGGGCCCATTGTCGTAACGCGCCTCGAAGTGGCCGACGTCGAGGCGCAGCAGGGCGTCAGCCACCCCAACCGCCCCGCGGTCGAGGATGCGGGTGCGCTGGGCGCGTCCTTCGAAGGTCCGCTGCACGTCCTCCTGGAACATCAGCACCGCCGGCGCCAGCCAGCGCGCGCCCTCCACATAGGCGGCCTCGTCGCCGGTGATGGTCAGTATGCCGTCGCCGAGCGCCGCGCGTGGCAGGACCACCCCCGACAGCACCACCCCCGACACCCCGCTCGACCCGCGCGCGACCACGGTGGCGGGACTGGCCATGGCCGCGCCGCTGTCCTGGCCGAACTGGTAGAGCTGCACCGGCTTGGCCGTCGGCAGCAGGGACACGCAGCCGCCCAGGCTGAGCGCGGCCAGGGCTATGGCCGGCGCGAAGGCGCGGCGCACCTGGGACACAGCGGAGAAGGAACCTCTCACGGCTTCACCTCGATGGTCTTGGCGGGGGGCTTGGTGAGCACCTGGCGCGGGTTCTGCTCGACCTGGTTGACCAGCCGGTCCAGCGATTCGGCGGCGGTCTGGAGGGTGTTGATGGTGCGGCTGAGCTGCGGCAAGCCGGTGGCGGCGAATTTGGCTGTCGGTCCCTGCAGGCCACTCACCAGCACGCGGGCGTCGGTCGCGGCGCCCTTCAGCTCGTCCACCGCGCCATCCAGCTTGGCCAGGGTCCGGCGCCCGTCCACGGTCAGCAGGTGGTCCGCATCGTTGGAAAGCACGGCGATGCGCTGGGAGGTGGCGTCCACGCTCTTCACGGTGACGTCCAGGTCGCCCAGCAGCTTCTTCTGGTCCTTCACCATCGCCGTGGCGTCCTTGATATTGGCCAGGGTGGCGTTGAAGTTGTCGATGTTGGAGTCGGACAGCAGCCGGTTCACCCGGTTCAGCGCCTCCACCGACCGGGCCAGCACGTCGCCGCCGCCTTCCAGCAGGCCCTCGAGCGCGCCGGTCTTGCTCTTGATCACCGGAATCTCGTCGTCCGGCGTCACGTCCTTGAGCAGGGGCTTGTTGGTCGAGCCGGCGGTGAGCTGGATGTAGTTGACGCCGGTGATGCCAAGCGGCTCGAGCGTGGCCAGGGAATCGACCCGGACCGGCGCATCGGCCGTGGTTCGGATACGGGCGACGACGCGGTTGGGATCGCGCCGATCCAGCGACAGCTTCGTCACCTCGCCGACCTTGATGCCGTTGAAGAAAACCTCACCGCCCGACGACAGGCCACGGACCGGACCTTTGAAGTCCACGTCGTAGACAGAGTACTGGGTGTTGAACTGCAGCCGGGCCAGCCAGACCACGAACACCAGCAGACCCATGAACAGGATTGCGGTGATCAGCCCCACAAAGGCGTAGTGTGCGTTGCGTTCCATCACGCCCTCTCCGCCGCTCGCGCCGCGCGACCGCGCGGCCCCAGGAAATACTGCTTGATCCACGGATGGTCGGAGCGCTCCAGCTCCGCCACCGGGGCGTTGGCCACCACCTTCTTGTCGGCGATCACCGCCACGCGGTCACAGATGGCGTAGAGGCTGTCGAGGTCGTGGGTGATCATGAACACCGTCAGCCCCAGGGCCGAGGACAGGGTCTGGATCAGCCGGTCGAAGGCCGTCGCGCCGATGGGGTCGAGCCCGGCGGTCGGTTCGTCCAGGAACAGCAGTTCCGGGTCCATGGCGATGGCCCGCGCCAGCCCGGCCCGCTTCTTCATGCCGCCCGACAGCTCGGCGGGACGAAGCGCGCCCGCCTCAGGCGGCAGGCCGGCCAGGGCGATCTTCAGGGTGGCCAGTTCATCGATCTCGCGTCGCGACAGCCGGGCATGCTCCCGCAGCGGGGCGGCCACGTTCTCATGGACGCTCAGCGCCGAGAACAGCGCGCCGCCCTGGAACAGCACGCCCCAGCGGCTCTCCAGGTCCCGTTGCTGGGCGTCGGTGGCGCGGGGGACGTTCACGCCCAGCACCTCCACCGACCCGCCATCGGGATCGCGCAGGCCGATCAGGGTGTTCAGCAGCACCGACTTGCCGGCCCCCGAGCCGCCGACCAGGCCCAGCACCTCGCCCTTGTTGACGGTGAGGTCGAGGCCGTCGTGGACCACCTTCTCACCGAACCGGGAGACAAGGCCGCGAACCTGGATGACCGGCAGCCCTTCGGGGGCGTCGACCATTGGCGCCCGGTCGGGATCGGCCTGGGGCGCCTGTGCGGCGGGGCTCACAGCCCGAACTCCATGAAGATGAGGGAGAAGATGGCGTCGACGATAATGATCGAGAACAGCGCCTGGACCACCGCGGTGGTCACGCGCCGGCCCAGCTGCTCCACGTCCCCACCCACTTCCAGGCCCTGGCGGCAACCGATGGCGGCGATGATCACCGCCAGGAAGGGCGCCTTGACCATGCCGATATAGAACTGGTTGATGCCGACGTTGTCGACCAGCCGCTGCAGGAAGAAGGCGGGCGACAGGCCCACCGCCGTCCAGATCGTGATCAGGCCCCCGAACAGGCCCGCCAGCATGGCCATGAAGGTCAGGAGCGGCGTCATGGTCAGCAGGGCGATGAACCGCGGCAGCACCAGGGCCTCGAACGGATCGACCCCCATGGTCTGCATGGCGTCCACCTCCTGGTTCATCTTCATCGCCCCGATCTCGGCGGCGAAACTGGAGGCGGAGCGGCCGGCCAGGATGATGGCGGTCACCAGCACCCCGAACTCGCGCAGCACCCCGATCCCCACCAGCTCCACCGAGAAGATCTTGGCGCCGAACTGGTTCAGCAGGCTCTGGCCGAGGAAGGCGATGGTCGCGCCCACGAAGAAGTTGGTGGTGGCGATGATCGGCAGGGCGTCCAGGCCCGCGCGCTCCATCAGCGACACGCAGGGGGCGACGCGGATACGGCGCGGGTTCAGCATTACCCGCCACAGCGCCGCGACCAGTCGCCCATAGAAGGCCAGGGTGTGGAAGAGCTCGGATACGAGGTGGGCGACGCCCCGGCCGACCCGCACGAACAGGCCATACAGCCCACCCCCACGCGCGCGGGGTGGGGCTTGGTCGATCCTGGCGGATCGCACGAACTGGAGCAGCGAGCGGACATCGGTGCGTGCGTCCAGGCCCTCGACCTGGACCTCGCCAGGACTGGTCGCCTCGACCGCATTGAGCAGCGCCAGGGCGCCGGCGGTGTCGAACCGGCCAAGCCGCGACAGGTCGAAAGCCACGCCACCCGAGGGGCGCAGCGCCTGCGAGACGCGCTCTCCCGCCCGTCCGAGCCCGGTCGCGGTCCAGTCGCCGGTCAGGACCACCTGAGCCGGGGCGCCGGATCGCCTGGCGATCTCGAAATCGGCCGGTGTATCCATCCCCTCGCCGCCAGCCCCTCAGCGTCGCCATCGCCCGCGGTTGGGACCGGATTACGTCGCCCCGTTCGCATTCGCACAATTCCAACCCGGCGAAGCCGTTCCCGACCCCGCCCATTTACGCCGAAATGCGTAACAAGCTCCAGCGACATCTGCTTGCAGGCTCCGCACCCAAGACTTTGTTTAGTCGAATGGCATTCCGCTGAAGACGTTTTTCAAACAACTTTATTATTTCACCCCCTCTACACAGGACCCGCCATCATTTACGGAACCTTACATTTTTGTGCTTTTGAGTTTGGCCGTCAATAAAGTACCTGTGGCGGCGGAACTTCCACCCGATGGCGTCGTTGACATTTCATCAGGGGAAACTCGACTTCAGGATGAAGGCATTGGCCGACAAATCCCTGCGCTCTCAGGCGCCTACCGTATCCTCATCGATCGTGGCGCCGGCTGTGTTCGGCCATCGCGGCGCTGATACGCTGATATGCTTTTCGCATTTGCGATGGGACTTCGTGTTCCAGCGCCCCCAACATTTGATGTCCCGGTTCGCCAAGGATCGCCGCGTCATCTTCTTTGAAGAACCGGTCCACGGCGACCACGCGATGCTTGATGTGCGCGAGGCCGCCGGCAGCAGCGTGACCATCGCCACGCCCCGGCTTCCCGACGGGCTTTCCCACGCCGAGCGCAACAGCGAGGTCCAGCGCCTGCTCATGGGCCTGCTGGCCGAGCGGGGCGTCGAGCGTCCGATCGCCTGGTATTACACCCCGATGATGCTCGAGTTCTCCCGCCCGGTGGCGGAGACGGCGGCCGCGGTCGTGTACGACTGCATGGACGAGCTCTCGAACTTCAAGTTCGCCCCCGAAAGCCTCAAGGCCCTGGAGCGCGACCTGGTCGGCCTCGCCGACGTGGTGTTCACCGGCGGCTACAGCCTCTACGAGGCCAAGCGCGGCTGGCACGTCAACATCCACCCTTTCCCCTCCAGCGTGGATCGCGCCCACTTCGCCCAGGCGCGCAACATGCCCGCCGCCCAGGACCCGGCCGACCAGGCCGCCCTTCCGCATCCGCGCTTCGGCTTCTACGGCGTGATCGACGAGCGGATGGATATCGAGCTGCTCGGCAAGCTGGCCGACGCCCATCCCGAATGGTCGATCGTGATGGTCGGCCCGGTGGTGAAGATCGATCCGGCCGACCTGCCCCGCCGGCCCAACATCCATTACCTCGGCGGCAAGACCTACAACGAACTGCCCGCCTACCTCGGCGGCTGGGACGTGGCGATGGCCCCCTTCGCCATCAACGAGTCGACCCGCTTCATCAGCCCGACCAAGACGCCGGAGTACCTGTCCGGCGGCAAGCCGGTGGTCTCCACCGCCATCGTCGACGTGAAGCGCCACTATGGCGAGTTGGACGCTGTGCGGGTGGCCGACACCCACGCGGAGTTCATCGTCGAGTGCGAAACCGCGCTGGCGCTGTCGCGCAACCCGGGCGGCGCCTGGCGCGTGGCGATGGACGAGGCCCTGGCCGACCTGTCCTGGGACAAGACCTACGCCCGCATGGCCAGCCTGGTCGAAGAAGCGGTCGTACGCCGCTCTCAGAGCGCGGCGGCCCTCCAAGCCAAGCCCAGCATCGCGGGACCCGCGGTGCATCCGGCGGGTCGCCGCAGTCACTATGACGCCCTGGTCGTGGGCGCGGGCTTCGCAGGTTCGGTGATCGCCGAGCGCCTCGCCGCCGGTTCGGGAAAGCGCGTGCTGCTGATCGACCGCCGCCCGCACGTGGCGGGCAACGCCTTCGACGTGCACGACGAAGCCGGCGTGCTGATCCACCAGTACGGGCCGCACATCTTCCACACCAATGCGGACGAGATCGTCCGCTACCTGTCGCGCTTCACCGGCTGGCGGACCTACGAGCACCGCGTGCTGGCCAGCGTGGACGGCAAGCTGGTGCCGATCCCGATCAACCGCACCACCCTGAACGTCCTCTACGGGCTGAACCTGAAGAGCGACGAAGAAGCCGCGGCCTTCCTGGCGACCCGCGCCGAACCTGTTCCCCAGATCCGGACGTCGGAAGACGTGGTGGTCTCGGCCGTGGGCCGGGAACTCTACGAGAAGTTCTTCCAGGGCTACACCCGCAAGCAGTGGGGCGTGGACCCGTCAGGGCTGGACCGTTCGGTCACCTCGCGGGTGCCGACCCGCACCAACACCGACGACCGCTATTTCACCGACAGCTTCCAGGCCATGCCGAAGCTGGGCTTCACCCGCATGTTCGAGAACATGCTGGACCACGACAACATCACCATCCAGACCGAAACGGAGTTCGCCGAGGTCAAGGACGATGTCCTGTACGACCAGCTTGTCTTCACCGGTCCGGTCGACGAGTTCTTCGGCCACTGCCATGGGCCCCTGCCCTATCGCAGCCTGAAGTTCGAGCACCGCACCCTGGACCAGGAACAGTTCCAGCCGGTCGCGGTGGTGAACTATCCCCATCCCGACACGCCCTACACCCGCATCAGTGAATACAAGCACCTGACGGGCCAGAAGCATCCCAAGACCTCGATCAGCTACGAGTATCCGAGCGCTGTAGGCGACCCCTACTATCCGATCCCCAACGCCGAGGCCCAGGCGCTCTACAAGCGCTACGAGGCCCTGACGCTGGCCCGGCCCGACGTCGCCTTCGTGGGCCGGCTGGCCACCTATCGCTACTACAACATGGACCAGGTGGTGGGTCAGGCCCTGGCCACCCACCGCAAGATCCTCGAAGCTGGCGCGCGAGCCATATCCTCCCGCGACATCGGCGCGGCAGTCCGGGCCTAGGCATTGGCGCCCCTCCCCTTTCTCGGGGAGGGGGCCGCCTGGGGTTGAGGCGGGATCAGATTCTCCACGCCTCCGCTCACACATGTAAGTTGGTGAAAATCCAGCGCCGGGTTAGCTTGGCCTTGCCGAGCCAGAGGAGCCAAGCATGCGCAGCCTGATCGTCGCCGCCTTCACCTTGTCCATGATCGCCGCCCCCGCCTTCGCCGGCCCCTGCAAGGACGCCAGGGGCAAGTTCATCAAGTGCCCGCCGCCGATCATGAAGCGCTGCAAGGACATGCACGGCAAGTTCATGAAGTGCGGCATGCCGGGCGCCCGCCCCTACTGATCAACCTGGAATTTCTTCCGGTTCACGGCGAGCCCGGACGGCTGAAGATGCCTTCCGGGCTCGTTTCGTTTCAAGCGCAGGACAAATGCAAAACGGCGCGCCCGAAGATCGGACGCGCCGTCGCCTTATCCAGCGCCTGTCATCCTGGCGACCTCGCGGCGCGCCAGGATGAAGGAAGCAGGGCCTATTCCGCCGCCTGCAGTTCCTGCGTGTCGCGCGCGAGGTTGCGCAGCACATAGGGCATGACGCCGCCGGCCTTGAAGTAGTCCAGCTCGGTCTCGGTATCGATCCGGCAGGTGACGGGGAAGCGGGCCACCTTGTGGTCGGACGGGCGGAACAGCTCCACCGTCAGGGTCTTGCGCGGCGCAAGCCGGTCCAGACCGCGGATGGTGATGATCTCCTCGCCGGTCAGGCCCAGGCGGGCCCAGCCGTCGACCTGGAACTGCAGGGGCAGCACGCCCATGCCCACCAGGTTGGAGCGGTGGATGCGCTCGTAGCTTTCGGCGATCACCGCCCGCACGCCCAGCAGCCGGGTGCCCTTGGCCGCCCAGTCGCGCGAGGAGCCGGTGCCGTATTCCTTGCCGGCGAAGATCACCAGCGGACGGCCCTCGGCCTGGTACTTCATGGCCGCGTCGTAGATCGCCATCACCTCCCCGGAGGGGAAGTGCTTGGTGACGCCGCCCTCGATCTCGGGGGTGATCTTGTTGCGGATGCGGATGTTGGCGAAGGTGCCGCGCATCATCACTTCGTGGTTCCCGCGGCGCGAGCCGTAGGAGTTGAAGTCGGCCACGTCCACGCCGTGCTCGATCAGGTACTGGCCGGCCGGCGAGGTCTTGCGGATCGAACCGGCGGGCGAGATGTGGTCGGTGGTGATGCTGTCGCCGAAGATGCCCAGGATGCGGGCTTCCTGCACGTCGACAACCGCCTTGGGCGTCATCGACAGGCCTTCGAAGTAGGGCGGGTTCTGCACGTAGGTGCTGTCGCCCTCCCAGCCATAGGTCTCGCCGCCGGAAACCTCGATCGACTGCCAGTGCCTGTCGCCCTTGAACACGTCGGCGTAGCGGTTGGCGAACAGGGCGTTGGTCACCACTTCGCGCTGGATCGTGGCGATCTCTTCCGAGGTCGGCCAGATGTCGCGCAGGTGCACCGGCTCGCCGTCCGATCCCACGCCCAGCGGCTCATGGGTGAGGTCGACCAGCATCGAGCCGGCCAGGGCGTAGGCCACCACCAGCGGGGGCGAGGCCAGGTAGTTGGCCCGCACGTCCGGGTTCACCCGGCCTTCGAAGTTGCGGTTGCCGGACAGGACGCTGACCGCGACCAGGTCCTCCGCGTTGACCGCATCGCTGATCGGCTGGGGCAGCGGGCCCGAGTTGCCGATGCAGGTGGTGCAGCCGTAGCCGACCAGGTTGAAGCCCAGTGCGTCCAGGTCCGCCTGCAGGCCGGCGTTGGTCAGGTAGTCGGTGACCACCTGCGAGCCGGGAGCCAGCGAGGTCTTCACCCAGGGCTTCACCTTCAGGCCCTTGGCGTGCGCCTTGCGAGCGACCAGGCCGGCGGCGATCAGCACCGAGGGGTTGGAGGTGTTGGTGCAGGAGGTGATGGCGGCGATCACCACGTCGCCGTGTCCGACGTCGAAGCCTTCCTTGCCCTCCTCCACCTTCACCGGGACGCGGTGGTCCTCATGGCCGGCCTTGCCGAAGTCGTTGGCCAGTTGGTCCTTGAAGGCGGCGGCGGCATCGGCGAGCAGCACGCGGTCCTGCGGGCGCTTGGGGCCGGCCAGCGAGGGCTGGACGGTGGAGAGGTCGAGCTCAAGGGTGTCGGAGAACACCGGCTCGGGGCTGTCGGCGTCCACCCACATGCCCTGTTCCTTGGCGTAGGCTTCCACCAGGGCCACGCGCTCGGGCGTGCGGCCGGTCTCGCTCAGGTAGTTCAGGGTCGCCTGGCTGACCGGGAAGAAGCCGCAGGTCGCGCCGTATTCGGGGGCCATGTTGCCGATGGTGGCCTGGTCCTCGATGGTCATGTGCTGCAGGCCGTCGCCGTAGTACTCGACGAACTTGCCGACCACGCCCTTCTTGCGCAGCATCTGGGTGACGGTCAGCACCAGGTCGGTCGCGGTGGCGCCCTCGGGCAGCTTGCCGGTGAGCTTGAAGCCGATAACCTCGGGGATCAGCATCGGGATCGGCTGACCGAGCATGGCGGCCTCAGCCTCGATCCCGCCCACGCCCCAGCCCAGGACCGACAGGCCGTTGACCATGGTGGTGTGGCTGTCGGTGCCGACCAGGGTGTCAGGATAGGCCACTTCGGCGCCGTCCTCGCCCTCTTCGCTCGCGGTCCAGACGGTCTGGGCGAGGTATTCGAGGTTGACCTGGTGGCAGATGCCGGTGCCGGGCGGCACCACGCGGAAGTCCTTGAACGCCTTGGAGCCCCAGCGCAGGAAGCGGTAACGCTCGCCGTTGCGCTCATATTCCTTGTCGACGTTCTCGCCGAAGGCGTCCTTGGTGCCGAAGAAGTCGACCATCACCGAGTGGTCGATGACCAGGTCCACCGGGTTCAGCGGGTTGATCTTGTTGGCGTCGGCGCCCAGCGTCTGCATGGCGTCGCGCATCGCGGCCAGGTCGACCACGGCGGGGACGCCGGTGAAGTCCTGCATCAGCACGCGAGCCGGGCGGTAGGCGATCTCGTGCTCGGTCTTGCCCTTGTTGTCGAGCCAAGCCTTCACGGCGTGGAGGTCGTCCTCGCTGACGGTGGGGCCTTCGTTGCGCAGCAGGTTCTCGAGCAGAACCTTCATCGAGACCGGCAGGCGGGAGATGCCTTCCAGACCGGCCTCTTCGGCGGCCTTCAGGCTGTAGATGGCATAGGTCTTGTCCCCGACCTGGAGGTCGCGGCGGGTATTGAGACTATCCTTGGACGGCATGAGGCCTTCTCCGGTTTGACGGGGTCGCGCGCTTTCCGGACGGACACACAGCGTACGCCCAAGCGCCGCGGGTTTCCCGCAAGCGGCCGTGTCTTAGCGCCGCTGGCAAGCTGCGTCCATGCAGGGAAAAGTTTTCGAACGACCGGTCAAAACAAGCGTCGTGCAATTGATAATAACTCGCAAGTCATGGCGGACTTGATCTGGACGCCACACCGCCGCTCAGAGCTACGGGACTAAAGAGGGGGCTCGCACCTTCACCCCCTCGTTGCACAGGCTCCGCGCCTACACCCGCCGCAGGTGGTTGATCAGGTCGATGCGGGTGATGACGCCCAGGAATTCGCGGCCGTCCATCACCAGGGCGACCTCGTCGCGTTCGAACACCGGCAGCAACGCTTCCAGGGTTTCGCGCACCTGCAGGGTGTTCAGGCGGGTGGCCATGGCGGAATAGACCGGGCGGCCGAAGCGCTCGGCGCGCTCGCGCTCGTTCTCGACCGCGAACAGCACGTCGCTCTCGTCCAGCAGGCCGACCAGCCGGCCGTCCTTCAGCACCGGCAGCTGCGAGACATCGGCCGAGCGCATGCGGTTGTAGGCGGTCAGCAGGGTGTCTTCCGGGGCCACGGTCACCGCCCCGCCCTCGCCCACCGCGCGCGCGATCAGGTCGCGCAGGTCGCCATGCATCGGGCGCTCGGCCAGGCCCTGCTCGGCCAGCCAGTAGTCGTTGAACATCTTGGACAGGTATTTCGAGCCGGTGTCGCAGACCAGGGTGGCCACCCGCTTGGGCTCGGTCTGCTCGCGGCAGTAGCGCAGCGCCGCCGCCAGCAGGGTGCCCGACGACGAACCGCCGAGGATGCCGGCGACGCGCAGCAGTTCGCGCGCGGTCTCCATGCTCTCGCGGTCGGAGATGGCGTAGGCCTTCTCCACCAGGGAGATGTCGCAGGTGTCTGGGATGAAGTCCTCGCCGATCCCCTCGACCACCCACGAGCCAGGCGTCACCTTCAGGCCGTCGTTGATCAGCGGGGCCAGGATCGAGCCCGCCGGGTCGGCCAGGATCATCCGGGTCTTGGGGGAGTGCTTGGCGAAGTAGCGGCCGAGGCCGGTCAGGGTGCCGCCGGAGCCCACGCCCACCACCATGGCGTCCAGGTCGCCGTCCATCTGCTCCAGGATCTCGGGACCGGTGGAGGTCTCGTGCGCCAGGGGATTGGCGGGGTTGGAGAACTGGTTGACGTAGACGGAATTGGGCGTGTCGGCCGCGATCCGCTCGGCAATGTCCTGGTAGTATTCCGGGTGGCCCTTGCCGACGTCCGAGCGGGTCAGGCGCACGTCGACCCCCAGGCCCCGCAGGTGCTGGATCTTCTCCCGGGACATCTTGTCGGGCACCACCAGGATCAGCCGGTAGCCCTTCAGGATGCCCACCTGGGCCAGGCCGAGGCCGGTGTTGCCGGCGGTGGCCTCGATGAGGGTGCCGCCGGGCTTCAGCCGCCCGTCCTTCTCGGCCGCCTCGATCATGGTCAGGGCGATGCGGTCCTTGATCGAGCCGCCCGGGTTCATGTTCTCCAGCTTGAGGAACAGCCGGCAAAGGCCGGTGTCGAAGCCGTGCAGCTCCACCATGGGCGTGTGGCCGATCAGGTCGAGGGCGGAACCGACGGGCTTGGGCGTGGCGGTAAGCATGACCTGACCTTGCTGGGGCGGAGAAGACGCACAATGGGAGCGGGACAAGCGGCTTCCTAGCACGCCTTCACCTCGAATATCGACCGCTTCGATCCTCCTCCCCCCGCTTCGCAGGGGAGGAGAAAGTCCCGATCAGGCCGCCGTCCACCTCAGCCGCGGCTTGCGAGCCGCCGCCGTCTCGTCCAGCCGGCGCAGGGGCGCATGGAAGGGCGCGCCCTTGAAGCGCTCGACGTCGCCGGCCTTGGCCGCCGACGCCAGCGCCCGCATGGTGTCGACGAAGCGGTCGAGCTCGGCCTTGGGCTCGGTCTCGGTCGGCTCGATCAGCATGGCCCCATGCACCACCAGCGGGAAGTACATGGTCATGGGGTGGAAGCCCTCGTCGATCATGGCCTTGGCCACGTCGAGCGTGCTGATCCCGGTGTCCTCCAGCCAGTGGTCGTCGAACAGGGCCTCGTGCATGCAGTAGCCCTTGAAGGCCGGGCTCATCACGTCCTGCAGGCGGGACTTCAGGTAGTTGGCGTTCAGCACCGCATCGCCCGAGACCTGGCGCAGGCCGTCGGCGCCGTGGCTGAGCATGTAGGCGTAGGCGCGCACGAACATGCCCATCTGGCCGTGGAAGGCGCACATGCGCCCGAACGCCTGCGGGCGACCGTCCTCGCCCGAACGCTCTTCGTGCTCGCGCAGGTCGAAGCCGCCATCCTTGTGGACGATCCAGGGCAGGGGCGCGAACGGGGCCAGGGCCTCGGACAGCACCACCGGCCCGGCGCCCGGACCACCGCCGCCGTGGGGGGTGGAGAAGGTCTTGTGCAGGTTGATGTGCATGGCGTCCACGCCCAGGTCGCCCGGGCGCACCCGGCCGACGATGGCGTTGAAGTTGGCGCCGTCGCAGTAGAAGTACGCCCCGGCCGCGTGGGCCAGTCGCGCGATCTCGACCACCTCGGTCTCGAACAGGCCGCAGGTGTTGGGGTTGGTCACCATCACCGCCGCCACGTCCGGGCCGAGCTTGCGGGCCAGGTCGGCGAGGTCGACGTGGCCGTCTGGGGTCTGGGCGATCTCGTCCACGACATAGCCGACCTGGGCGGCGGTCGCCGGGTTGGTGCCGTGGGCCGAGGTCGGCACCAGCACCCGCAGGCGCGCGTCGC
>JBARAK010000448.1:0-1748 GCA_049791955.1 Caulobacteraceae bacterium | reverse complement strand
GAGGAAGGCCGCAACTGGTCGATCCTGCCGGGCCCGGTTGCGATCTCGGCCCCGCTGCACGTGCTGCAGGGCGGCGCGGACCCCGACGTGCCCTGGCGCCACGCCCTGGCGCTGGCCGAGGCCTGGGCCGGCGAGGACGTGGTGTTCACCCTGATCCGCGACGGCGACCACCGCCTGTCCCGCCCCCAGGACCTGAAGCGGCTGGTCGAGACCGTGGCGGGGATGGGTTAAGCCTCCACCGCTTCCACAGCGCCCTTGTGCTGGCGGGCCCACATGGCGGCGTAGGTCCCGCCCTTGCGCAGCAGGGCGTCGTGGGCGCCGCGCTCGACGATGCGGCCCTTCTCCAGCACCAGGATCTCGTCGGCGTCGGTGACGGTGGAGAGGCGGTGGGCGATCACCAGGCTGGTGTGGCCGGCCGCCAGTTCGCGCAGGCTTTCCTGGATGGCCTGCTCGGTCCTGGTGTCGAGCGCGCTGGTCGCCTCGTCGAAGATCACGATCTTCGGCCGCTTCAGGATCACCCGCGCGATCGCCACCCGCTGCTTCTCGCCGCCGGACAGCTTCAGCCCGCGCTCGCCGACGGTGGTGTCGTAGCCGTCGGGCAGGGCGGCCACGAACTCGTGCAGGTGGGCCAGGCGCGCGGCCTCGATCACCTCTTCGCGGGTGGCGTCGGGGCGGCCGTAGGCGATGTTGTAGAACAGCGTGTCGTTGAACAGCACCGTGTCCTGCGGCACCACCCCGATGGCGGCGCGCAGGCTGGCCTGGGTGACGTCGCGCAGGTCTTGCCCGCCCACCGTCACCGCGCCCGAGGTGGCGTCGTAGAAGCGGAACAGCAGCCGGGCGATGGTCGACTTGCCCGCCCCGCTCGATCCGACCAGCGCCACCTTGCGACCCGGCGCCACGCGGAACGACACGCCCGACAGGATCTGGCGGCGCGGCTCGTAGGCGAAGCCCACGTCCTCGAACACGATCTCGCCGCCGGGATCGCGCAGCGCCTGGGCGCCCGGCCGGTCCTGGACCTCTGACGGGGTCTTCAGCAGGCGGTCCATCTGCTCGTAGTCGACCAGCGACTGCTTGAGGCTACGGTAGACCACGCCCAGCACGTTGAGCGGCTGATAGAGCTGCAGCATGTAGCCGTTGACCATGACGAAGTCGCCGACGGTCATGCGCCCGTGCGCCACGCCGAGCGCCGCCATGACCATCACCGCCAGCAGCCCCGCGGTCATGATCAGGCCCTGGCCCAGGTTCAGCCCCGACAGGGTGGCCTGGTTCTTCACCGCCGAGCGCTCGTAGTCGCGCTTGGCCAGGTCGTAGCGGGCGATCTCGTGGCCCTCGGCCCCGAAGTACTTCACCGTCTCGTAGTTGATCAGGCTGTCGGTGGCGACCGCGCCGGCCAGGGTGTCCTGGCGGTTCATCTCGCGCCGCATCGACACCCGCCGCTGGGTGACCACGAAGGTGAAGGCCGCGTAGCCCAGGATCACCGCGATGGTCGCCGCCGCGAAGGCCGGGCTGAACAGCCGCCACAGGATGGCGCTGACCAGGGTCACTTCCAGCAGGATCGGCGCGACGTTGAACAGGGTCAGGCCCAGCAGCACCTCGACCGAACTGAGGCCGCGGTCCATGACGCGCGAGACGCCGCCGGTCTGGCGGTCCAGGTGGAAGCGCAGGCTGAGTCCGTGCAGGCGCTCCAGCGTCTGGATCGCGGTGCGTCGCACCGCGCGCTGCACCACCGGCGCGAACACCATGTCGCG
>JBARAK010000447.1:0-20129 GCA_049791955.1 Caulobacteraceae bacterium | reverse complement strand
GTGCAGCGCCCTGAGGCAGGGCCGCGAGGCTGGGCGAGGCGGCGAGCGCGGCCAGGAGCCCGAGGATGGCGGGACGGGCCAAGATTTTCGACAGCGACATAGTCGGTGCTCCAGCGTTTCCGACGAGAAGGGCGCGACCTGCTCCGGCCGTTCCGAAAGCGGTTTGCTGGCCAGGGCTCGAACGTTGCGTTTTTTCTTCGGCCCACGCCTGCAAGCACGGTCGGCCGTCTCTCGCTATGCGCCAGAGGAGCCGCGCCGCTGCCCCTGAGGCCTCAGAGGCGCAAAGTCTCCCTCACAACTTCTCTCAATACCTCACGGGCGGACATGCAGCTGTTGATCGATAGTGACCTCACCGGAACGCGTTGGGCGTCCCGCGAGCATGGAGCGCCAGATGGTCGCCGCCGCCTTGAACGTTCAGGCCGCGCCCGAACAGGGAGGGGGCCTGTTGGTCCCTGCTTTGGCGAACAGCCTTGCGCATCTGTTGGAGTCCGCCCGCACAGACATGGATGGAGACCAGGAGGCCGCCAAGGCGACCATCGCCAGGGCAAGCGCCCTCCTCAGGGTCGAGCTCGATCGGCAGGTCAGCACCGCCGCCGCCGACGTCCCGTCGGGACAACTCGCGGCTTGGCAGGTCCGTCGCCTTAAAGCTTTTATCGATGAGCGGCTCGACCAGACGATTCACATCAAGGATCTTGCGAAGGTCGCGCAGCGAAGCGTCGCCTACTTCTGCCGCGCCTTCAAACGAACCTTCGGCGAGACGCCCCACGCCTATGTCATCGCTCGACGGCTGGACCGTGCGCGCTTCTTGATGCTGACCACGGAGATGGCCCTGTCGGCGGTCGCCCTTAGTTGCGGCTTCACCGATCAGGCGCATCTCTGCAAGCTGTTCCGCCAGATGGCTGGGCAGAGCCCAGCCGTATGGCGGCGGCAGCGGCGCGAGCGCACCGTCGAGCCCGCCCTGATGAACCCAGTCCCCGTCCGTCGAAGCGGCGAGATCGGCGTCGGCCCGGTTGTCCAGGCTCCGGCAGAGCTCACTCTAAGCGGCGTTCGCGCTCATCCCTTAGGCGGCGTTTCTCCGCACCAATCCCATTCCAAAGCAGCGTCGGTCGAAAGGTGAGCCAGTCATGCCCATCGACATCAAATACCAGGCCCATGCCCAAGCTCGGGGCGGCCGTGACGGCCGCGTCACCACGGAGGACGGCGAGCTGGATTTCAAGCTCGTGATCCCCAGGGAGCTCGGCGGCCCGGGCGGCCCAGGCGCCAATCCGGAAAAGCTGTTCGCACTGGGCTACTCCGCCTGCTTCCTCGGCGCCCTGCGGGCGGTCGCCAGCCACCAGAAGCGGCGCATCCCTGACGACGCGACCGTGAAGGCGACGGTCGGCATCGGCCCGAACGGGGAGGGCGGCTTCGGCTTGGCTGTGGCCCTCTCGATCGCCCTCCCCGGACTGGCGCAGGACGAGGCCGAGGACCTGGTGCGCAAGGCGCATCACACGTGTCCTTATTCCAACGCCCTACGGGGCAAGGTCGAGGTCTCAATCAACCTCGCCGGACAGGGTGGATCGCTCGGATGAACGGGGCGCGGACGGCCCCTGGCAAGCGCGCCAAACGCTCCGCGGCGGGCCTGGGCGCGATCGTGCTCCTGTCCGGTCTGGAAGGCTGTGATCCCGGCGCGCCGTCGCTCAGCTTGGTCGGCGCTTATTTCCCGGCGTGGATCCTGTGTTCGCTGATCGGTCTGGCTGCCGGGATCATCGCCCGCATCGTCCTGTCCGCCACCCGCCTCGCCCAGGTCGTGGCCTATCCGCTCCTCCTATGCATGGCGATCGGGGTCATCGCCGGGATCCTGGCCTGGTTGGCCTTCTACCGGGGGTGAAGATGAAGGCCGAAGGGATCAAACGCACACCGGCGATCGCTAAGCTGGCGACCCTGATTGTGGTGCTGGGCGCGGCCGGCCTAGGCGTCTACGCGCTTTCGGTGGGCGGCGCGCGTCCGTCGTCGGACGACGCGTCGATTGATGCCGATACGATCCACGTGGCCGCTCCGGTCGGGGGCCGGATCGTCAAGATCGGCGTCGTCGAGAACGGGTGGGTGAAAAAGGGCGCCCTGCTGTTCCAGATCGACGCCGTTCCCTACCAGTATGCGGTCGCCCAGGCTCAGGCGGACCTTTCCGCCGCCCAGGCCCAACTCGGCACCCGGCGGCGGCAGGTTTCCACCCAGAAGTCCAACACCCTTGTCACCGACGACCAGACCCGGGCGGCGGAAACCAATCTGGCCTTGGCGAGCCGGACCGTGGCGCGTCTGCGCCCGCTGGCGGCCCAGGGCTATGTGCCGCAACAGCAGCTCGATCAGGCGGAAACCTCCGCGCGCGACGCCGCCGTGCAGCTCCAGCAATCGCGCCAACAGCACAGCGCCGCGGTCATCGCGGTGGACACAGACGAGGCCGCACGCGCCGAAATCGAGGCCCGTCGAGCGGCCCTCGATCTGGCCAAACGCCACCTCGAAGACACCACCGTCGTCGCCACGCACGATGGCTGGATCGTCGGGTTGAACGCGGCCACCGGGGAGATCGTCTCCCCAGATCAGAGCCTGTTCACCCTCGTGGACGCCGACGAGTGGTTCGCCGTGGCGAACTTCCGCGAGACGGACTTGAAGTCTGTCCATCCGGGCGACTGCGCGACGATCTACTCCATGCTTGACCGTACGCGACCAATCGCCGGGGCCGTACAGGGCATCGGCTGGGGCGTGCTCGACCAGGACAAGGTCAATGTCCCGCGCTCGGTTCCCTATGTCGAGCGGTCTCTCGATTGGGTGCGGGTGTCCCAGCGCTTCCCGGTGCGGGTCCGTCTTCACGGTGCGCCGACAGATTTGACCCGGCTGGGCGCCAGCGCCGTTGTGGAGATCAAGCATGGCGCCGCCTGCCGCTAACGCCCGGCCCAGCTTCGGCCGGTGGCTGATGGGCCAGCTTGCACCCGGCCCAGGTCGGTGGGCCTTTGCCGCAAAACTCGCCGCGGTCAGCGCCATCACCGCCGGCGCAGCGGTCCTCTACAAGACGCCCGAGCCGGCCCTGGCGGCGTATCTGGCGTTTTTCGTCAATGCCCGCGATCGCGCCACCAGCCTCGTTCTGGAGCTGCTTCTCCCCGTGTTCGTCGGCGTGCTCATCCTCATCGTCATGTTCACCGCGACAGTCGTGCTGGACCATCCCGCGTGGCGGTTGGCGGCCATGGCGGCGCTCTCTTTCGGATTTCTGTTCCTGGCGTCCGCCAGCAAGCTGAAGCCGCTGGCCGGCACCTTTGGTTTGGTGGTCGGTTACGCCCTCGACAAGCTGGGCGGCGTCCAACTCGGCGAGGAAGCCACTCGGGGGCTGCTCTACGGCTGGCTGTTTGTCGCTATGCCGGCCGCCGCCTCGATCGTGTTCAACCTGGCGCTCGGTCTGCGCCCCGGGCGGATGGCGGCAAGGGAGCTGGCTCGGCGGCTCGACCTGGCCGCCGATGTCCTTGACCACTCCACGGTGGAGCGCCGCGCCGTCTTGGCCGAGGCGCTGGCGGATGGCGCCAGCGAAATCCGACACTGGCTGAAGCTGGGGCGCAAGGAGCTTGGGGCCCGCCCGGACGACCTCTCGCGCCTGGATCAGGCCGTGTCGTCGACCCTCGAAATCCTGGCCGCTGTGGAGCTTCTCGGCCGTTGCGACCCCGCGCCGCCCGCGACACGCGACACGATCACCAGCGTCTTGCGCGAGATGGCGAGCATCCTTCGCCGCGGCGGCTATCCGGTCGACATCGACCTCACCATCGGGCCCTGGCCGGGCGCATCTTGCCTGGCCGAAGAGTCCCTGGCGGCCTTGCGGCGGGCCATGACAGGGTTCGCCGATGCGCCGCCGGCTCCTGCCGCCGCAGAGAAGACCAGCGGCGGCTTCTTCGCCGAGGACGCGTTCACCAACCCGTCCCACTTCCAATTCGCCTTCAAGATCACTCTGGCCGCGATCGGCTGCTACCTTTTCTATTCGCTGCTGAATTGGCCCGGCATCCATACCTGCTTTCTGACCTGTTACATCGTGGGCCTCGGCACGGTGGCGGAGTCGGTCGAGAAGCTGGCTTTGCGTCTGGGTGGAGCGGCGGTCGGGGCGGTGCTCGGCCTGACGGCCCTGCTGTTCGTCATGCCGCACGTCGTCTCGGTCGGCGGCCTGCTCATCGTCGTCGCCCTGGGCGCGCTGGGCTGCGGCTATGTCGCCGCGGGATCGCCGCGCATCGCCTACGTCGGCTTCCAGATGACCTTCGCCTTCCTTCTGTGCACCTTGCAGGGGTCGGCGCCCGCCTTCGATATGAAGACCATCCGCGATCGGCTGATCGGGATCGCTGTGGGCAATATCGCCGTCTACCTCGTCTCGACGCGGCTTTGGCCGACGAGTGTGGCCGACCGGGTCGATCGAGCGCTCGCGGAGACGCTGCGGGCTTTGGGCCAGGCGTTGCAGAGCCCGCCGCACATCCTTCGCCCCCAGTTGGCCAGCGGGGTCTATGCCCGCGCGGAGAAGATCGAGGCCGACCTGGCGCTGGCCCGCTACGAACCTCGCCCCATCCGGGCCCAGGCCCGGTGGCTGCAGGCGCGTAAGGTCAGCCTCGACGAGCTGATCAATCTGCAGACAACGACGCTCGTCGCGGGCGATCTCGGCGAGGGGGGCCAGTTGTCTGCTCGCCTGGAGATGCTGGCCCAGCGGCTCGAGGGGGCGCCCCCAACCGGTAATCCGTCCCCGCCGATGTCATCACCGGTGCAGAGCATCACCGACGTCATCGCCCAGAACATGCAAAGCCTGGAGGCGGCCTTGTCGAACCTCACACAGGAGCCCGCCCATGCGCCGGATTGAGCTTTGGCTCCTCGGCGCGGCGGCGGCGTGCCTCACCGGGTGCGCTTCCGAGGAATTGGCGGTGGCGCCCGAGCGGCCAGACCGGCCCTGGTCGCCTCCCGTCAACGAGGGGGTAATCGTATCCGCGCCGCCGAACCCGAGGGCGCCGCCGGAGGGTTATGTCCTGCCCGCCAATCCGTCGCTCGCCGTGGTGCGCGCGCCCCCGGCCTTGGAGGACGGACACGTTTACGCCCTGGCCGAGCTGATCGACCTTGCCGAAAGCCACAACCCGCAGACAAGGATCGCCTGGGACGAGGCGAAAGACGCCGCCTTGGCGGCTGGCATCGCCCGTAGCGCATTTCTCCCCAACCTCACCGCGTCGGTCATCGGCGGCTACCAGACCGGCCAGGAGGATCATACGGTAGGGGCCAACCATCAGGTCGGGCAGACCACGCTGGACGGGTCGATTTCGTCGGTCAATTTGAAGTGGCTGCTCTTCGACTTCGGCGCCCGCGCCGCGCTTTTGGACATGGCCAAACAGGCCAGCATCATCTCCAATGTCGGCTTCACCGCCGCGCACCAGACCCTGATCTATCACGTCTCCCTGGCGTTCTACGCCGACGCGGCTGCTCGGGCGAAGGCGGCGACAGCCGACCAGGCGCTGAAGGATGCGCAGGCCGTGGAGGCCGCCGCCGATGGACGTTACAAGGCGGGGGAGGGCACGGTCGTCGAGACCGCCCAAGCCGCCCAAGCCACAGCACAGGCCGCGTTCGCCAAGATTCGGGCGGACGGCGGCGCGGAGGACGCGCGGGAGGCTTTGATCAACGCCATGGGCCTGCCGCCGACGACGCGGATCAGCGTCGAAGACATCGGCTCGCGCAACATCACCGCGGATGCGGCCGCCCCGATCGATCAGCTCGTGGCCTCGGCGATTTCGCGCCGGCCTGACGTGCTCAGCGCTTACGCCGCCCAGGAGGCCAGCTTGGCCAAGGTGCGCGAGGCGCGCGCGGAATTCATGCCGAAGGTGTTCATCTCCGCATCCGGCGCCTACACCAGCCACGACCTGAGCATTCCCGCGGTCCCCGGGTTTGGCGGGGAGGGCTCATATCTCGATCTCAATGGAGACAAGTTCGGCGGCACCGTTCTGCTGGGGATCACCATGCCGTTGTTCGACGGTGGGATCCGTGACGCAAGGCTGAAGCAGGCGCACAATGACGCTGATCGCGCGGCCACTCAGCTCGACCAGGTGCGTGATCAGGCCGCGCGCGAGGTCATCACGGCCGGAACCGACGTCAAGACCAGTGTCGCCGCCTATCACGCCGCTCAGGCGCTGACCCGCGCCTCCCAGACGAGCTTCAATTCCGCGCTCGGGGCCTATCGGAACGGCGTCGGCTCGATCACCGACGTCACAGTCGCCGAAAGCAAGTTGCTCGACGCCCGCAACCTCGAGACCGACTCCTACAGCGCCGCGCTCGCGGCGGCGGCGTCTCTCGCCTTGTCGGCCGGCGCGTTGGGTAGCCCCCCGATCGATGGAGCGTAAAGGTGACCTCCATGAAAAGAGAAATAGATACAGATATAAGGCTATCGCGCGATGGTCGCGTCGACGCTCAGGCGCAGGGGCATTCTTATACAATAAATCAGCCGACCCTTATGGTCTAATATTCGCTGTCGTTGTTGCCGAGCGGCTGCACGTTGAAGTCGTGCGTCGCAATCAAACGTGAGAGGGACCCTGAGATGGCGCGTTCTGTTGCTGAAATCATCGTCGAGGTCCTGCGCAAGGCGGGCGTCAAGCGCTGCTATGGCATCCCCGGCGATACGTTGAACCACTTCACCCTCGCCATCCACAAGAGCGACATCCGCTGGGTCCATGTGCGACATGAAGAAGCCGGGGGCTTTGCGGCCGGCGCTGAAGGGCAGCTGACCGGAGAGCTGGCGGCCTGCGCCGGTTCGTGCGGTCCGGGGAGCCTGCACTTCATCAATGGTGTCTTCGACGCGCACCGCAACGAGGCGCCGACCATCCTGATCGCCAGCCAGATCGTGCGCGACCAGATCGGCTTTGATTTCCCGCAGGAGGTCGACTTCAAGTCGATCTATGAGACGTGCTCGGTGTTCTGCGACGAAATCCGCACCCCCGAGCAGGCCGAGCGCAAGACGGTCATGGCGGTGCAGACGGCCATTGCCGAACGGGGCTTGGCCGTGCTGATCGTGCCCGCCGACGTCGCCGCCGCCAAGGTCGAGGAGATCGGCATGCAGGTCCACCGCAGCCGCCCTGTGATCCGACCGTCCGACGCCGAACTCGACCAGATCGCCCACACCATCAATGAAGGCGGCAATATCACGATCTATGGCGGCGCCGGGTGCCGCGAGGCCCATGATCAGGTGGTCGCCCTCGCCGAGCGGTTGAAAGCGCCGGTCGCGCGGACCAGCCGGGCCAAGGACTTCCTGGGCCACCACAACCCCTATGATGTCGGCATGACGGGCGTCTTGGGGATGCGCAGCGGCTACGACGCGGTCCGCAACTGCGACACCCTCATCCTGCTCGGCTGCGGCTTCGGTTGGAGCCAGTTCTACCCCGACGACGCCAAGATCATTCAGATCGACCTGAAGGCGCGCAACCTTAGCCGGCGGCATCCGACCACGATCGGTGCGATCGGAGATATCGCCGCGACCCTCGACGCCTTGCTGCCCCGGTTGGAGGCGCGCACTGACCGCGATTTCCTCGATCGTATGCTCGAGCTCAATGAGAAGTCGCTGGAGAAGCAGGAAAAGCCGGCGCAGGCGCCGAAGCCGGGTAAGCTGTTCCACGCGGACCTGATCCATCCGCAATACATGGTCGAGACCATCGCCCGCCACGCAAAGCCGGATGCGATCTGGGCGGCCGATGACGGCTCGGCGGCCGTCTTCGCCCTGCGTCACGTTCCAGCGACCGGTCAGAACCGGACCCTGGCGAGTTGGGTCCATGGCAGCATGGCCTCGGGTCTCTCGTCTGCGCTCGGCGCCCAGGCCGCGTTCCCCGATCGGCAGGTGATCGTGGTGGCTGGAGACGGTGGGTTGGCGATGCTTATGGGTGAGCTTCTGACCCTGGTGCAGGAAAAACTCCCCATCAAGATCGCGGTGATCAACAACCATTCCCTCGGCTTTGTCGAACTGGAGCAGAAGACCGAAGGGCTGCTGCCCCTCTACACCGATTTGGTGAACCCCGACTTCGGCAAGGTCGCGCAGGCGATCGGCCTGTGGGGCGGCCGCGTGGAAAAGGCGCAGGACCTCGAGGCGGCCGTCCAGGAGTGGATCGCCCAGCCTGGACCGGCGCTCCTGGACGTGACCACCGCCCGCTTCGAGCTGGTCATGCCGCCGACGATTGACGCCAAGTCGGCGTTCGGCATGGCGCTCTACTCCACCCGCGCGATCCTGGGGGGGCAGGGGGCGAATGTCCTGCAGATGATGGAAGAGAACTTCATGCCGTAAACCGGTCGGCGGCGAAGGGTGGCGTTGGCGGCCTGCAGCGCCGCTCATTGGGAGTGCGTGGGAATGGAAAACAAAGGCCAGTGGCGCGAAATCTTCGAAGGCGGATCCGCAGAGGCTGAGCGTGAGATCTTCCTGACGCTGGCCGAGGACATGGTCCGGGTTCAGGAGACGAACCGCCAGAAGGCTGGGGCGGCCCATCCGAGCCGAACGCTCCATGCAAAGGCGGTGGTCGGGGTGACCAACGCCACCCTCCTGTTTGACGACAGGCTGCCCGCCGATTTCCGCGTCGGTCCCTACCAGCCGGCCGCAGCCTTGCCGGCGATCGTTCGTCTGTCGAACGCGAGCGGCGTCGCACAAAGCGATTTCACCCCCGACATGCGCGGCGCGGCCATTCGGATCGGGGCGCCGGAAGGGGCCGTGCACGATCTGCTGATGACCAGCTATCCGGTGTCCCACGCGCGCGACGCCCGCCAGTTCGTCGCCTTCGCGGTTATCGCGTCGGGACCTCGTGAAACGCTGCAAGCGCGGCTGCTCGAAACCTTCGGCGAGGCGGAAGCCCGGCGCATGGCCGCCAACATCGGGCAGGGCGTCCGTCCGTGCCTGAGCTTCGCACTCGAGTCGTTCTGGAGCCGAGGCGCGGTCCTTTGGGGCGGCGCGCCCGTCCGATTCCAGCTGCGGCCTGAGCCGGACGCCGCGCCGGCTGCGGCCGATCCGCCGTTCGACCCCGCCGAAGCTCTGCGCGCCGAGTTCCGTGAGCGCCTCCGCCGCGGCCCGGTCAAATTTCGTCTCGCGCTTCAGCGTTATATCGATGAAGAGCAGACGTCGATCGAGGATGGAACCGCCGACTGGGAGCGCACCTCGCCGCCTGTCGGAATCGCAACTCTGATCGTGCCCCAACAAGACCTGATGAGCGATGAGGGCCAGCGGCAAGCCGCCGAGGTCGAGGGCCTCGCGTTCAACCCCTGGAACGCCCCGGCCGCGTTTCGCCCGCTGGGCAACCTCAACCGGGCGCGCGCGGTCGTCTACAGCTCAAGCGCCGCGCGATGGGGTGGACGATCACCGGCGCCTGGCGTCTCAGCGCCCGTCAACGCGGAAGGCCATTGATCGTCTGGTCCGCCGGTGCGCGGCCGGCCGAGGGTTCAGGCGTTGGGGGAGGCAGGAGCTGGGTGGTGACGAAGTCGATAGCCTGCGCCTCGTTCCACGCGGCGCCCTGAGCTTTCAAAATCTCGATCTCTTCTGGAGCCAAACTTGCGTCCAAGACGCTCATCAGGCGCTCGTAGAGCGGAAGGGTGCTTTTTGGCAGCCCGGATCCAGCACGCTCGCGTTCGGCGACGACAAATCCAATGAGTTGAGCGGCTTCGACGAGCCGGCCCTCCTCGCCCGCCAATTCTGCCCATATCTGCAGACAGGCAACCGCGGGATAGTCTCGCCGCTCCAGCAATGTATAGAAAGCCTCCGTCAATTTAAGTCTACAATCGTGTATTGAACCTTTAAACAATAAATATGCCGCTAAGTTAGAGTGCATCAATCCGCGGCCGCCAATCCTTATGGCGGATTCCGTTAGTTCAATAGCTAGATCTATATTTCCGGTAAAATATTCTGCAACTGCCAAATTTTGAAGAAGTTCAGATTCAAATCCCCTACGTATAGTTCTAGAGATTTCTAGCGCTGCCGCGAAATAATCGCGAGATTCGCTAATTCTAAAATCCTTGCCTGCGACGGAGCCGCAAACCATCAATCGTTTTAGGTGTAACTTTTTAAATTTATCCATGGGCAGAAGTCTATTTGCTTGGTCTAGAAAATCCTGCGCTTCCCTGATCTGATTTGTTCGAGACTTGTGCGATGCTATGGTTACAAGGACATCCATCAGGATGGGGCCGTTGTCGAGATCTTTGCGGATCGTCTCCAGTATGCGGACACAATGCGTCTCGGCGGGCGACAAGGCCCTTATGTAGAAAATCGCGGCCTGACAAAGCAAACGGCTGGCGATCTCCGGCGAGGTGTCGGCATCGAGAAGAGGGATGGCGCGGTCGCACCATCTCCGCCCATCTGCGGATAGATAAAGCTCATCCATCAGCCGGGCGCCCGATCCCGCCAGCGTGATGGCGATCTGCCGTCGTACCGGCTGTGCGAGGGTCCACTCGAGCGCGGTGCGAAGATTCTCCAACTCAGGCTGGTAACGCGCGATCCAGATCGCATCGGGCGTTTCCTCCCAGCACTGCTCCGCCTCCTCGAACACCTCGACGAAGTGACGCGCGTGCCGCCCGGCGACGTCATCCGCTCCCCCCGCCTCAGCGAGCTTGGCGGCGGCGTAGAGGCGCAAAGTCTCCAGAAGCCGAAAGCGCGCCGGCTCGCGGCTCTCCAGCGACAGCAGCGATTGGTCGATCAGCCGGGACAGGCTGTCCACCACCGTCCAGCGATCGGTTTCTCCATCGCTGGCCACCGCCACCGCCGCCTCCAAGGAGAAGGTTGCGGGAAAGGCGGCCAGGCGGCGAAACACCCGCTGGTCGAAGGGCGTCAGAAGGCTATGGCTCCACTCCAGCATCCCGAGCAAGGAGGCGTGTCTGGCCTGGCCGTGCGGCGAGGCGCTCAACACCTGCAGTCGATCGGCTAGGCCCCGGCGCAGCCCCTCGACGCCGAGCACCCGAAGCCGCCGTGCCGCCATCTCCAGCGCGAGTGGTAATCCGTCGAGCCGGCGGCAGATCTCCCCCACGCCTTCGCTTTTACCCGCGTCCAGCACGAACTGCCGGTCGGCGGCCTGCGCCCTTTGGATGAACAATCGGACCGCCGCGTAGCCGGCGACGTCAGTTGCGCCGGCGGGCGGGATTTCCAGCGGGCTCAGGTTGAACGTCTGCTCGGCGGCCAGGTCCAGGGGCCTCTGGCTGGTCGCCAGAATGCTGACGCCCACCGCCCGCTCCAACAGGGTCCGGGTCAGCGCGGCGGCGGCTTCGACCAGATGCTCGCAGTTGTCGAAGATCAGGAGCGTCCGCATCTTGCCGAGGGCGAAGATGAGCGTGTCCACCGTCGCCTCGGCCTTGGCCACCGCCACGCCCAGGGTTGCGGCGAGGGCGCTGGCCACCGCATCCGCCCCGGCCAGCGGCGCCAGGTCGACCAACCAGACCCCGCCCATATAGGCGTCGAGGTCGCGGCGGCCGAGTTCCAGCGCCAGCCGGGTTTTGCCCACGCCGCCAGGGCCGACCAGCGACACCAGCCGGCCGTGCTCCAGCTGGTCGCCAAGCTCGTCCAGATCGGCCTCCCGACCGATCAGCTCCGACAACGCCGGCGGCAGGTTGGTGCGCGGCGTCCTGGCGGCTGGCGCGTCGGCGTCTCCAAGCCCCTCATCGATCGCCGCCCTGGCGTCCGGAACCCGGCGCAGCGAGGCGACGAAGCTGTAGCCCAGGCCGCTGGCGGTCGAGATGTAGCGCCGCCCATCCTGGTCTTCTCCAAGCGCCCGCCGTAGAGCCGAGACGTGGAAGCGCAGGGCGGTCTCCTCAACGAAGACGCCGGGCCAGACCTGCTCCATTAATGTGGCCTTGCCCACGACCTCCGGCGCGCGCTCCACCAACACCCGGAGGATCTCCAACGCCTTGAATCCCAATACCACCGGCGCGCCTTCGCGGGTCAGGAGCCCTCGAGCGATGTCGAACCGGAAGGGGCCAAACTCCTTCGAAGCGCCAGAGGCTGGGCTGGGGCGAACGCCTTCTGCTGTCATTACAGGGCCTTCGCCCATCTAAGAAGGCTAAGCGGTCGCTCCAAACACCGCCGTCCAAAGCCCGCCACGGGTTCCGCGTCACCGGCGAGAGGCACGCTTCGGGCGCGCCCCATCATCACCTTAAGGGCGGGGCCAACGGTCGCCCGTCCAAAATCTCGAGGGGATTGGCTGACAGTCGCCGGCTGAGAAGCATTGGCGCATCGCGTCTTCATCGAAAAGCGAGGAAATACATCAAGGCGATATTGATGGCGAGCATGGCCAGGGCAGTGGGCGCTTGCGCCTTGATCACCGCATAGCGATCTTTCAGTTCTAGCACCGCGGCCGGCAGAATATTGAAGTTCGCCGCCATGGGTGTGAGGAGCGTTCCGCAGTAACCTGAATACATTCCGATGGCCACGACGGGCGCTGGATCAGCCCCCATCCCCTTGATCAGAATCGGAAGGGCCAGACCCGCAGTCATGACTGGAAACGCTGTAAAAGCGTTGCCCATGATCATGGCGAATAACGCCATGCCCAGGCAGTAGAGCGCGACGATCAATAAACGCTGATGCTCGGGCGCCGCCAGCAACGTCAGGTGTTTGATGGAATCCCCGGTCTTGGCTGCGACGAACACGCCTCCCAAAATCGCCAGCATCATGGTGAAGAGCGCGACCCAGCCAACTTGATCCAAAATGCGCCGCGCCTCACCGAAGGCCTCCGTGGGCGTCCCCTTTGTGAGGGTGAAGCCCAGGATCAGGGCCACAATGGCGGCGACGCCAACGGAGCAGAGAGTCGCCTGACTGTCGAATAACGACACGCCACCGATTGAGACGGTTTTGAGCCCGACTGAGCAAACGATCGTTACGATGGGAATCGAGAGCGATGGCAGGAAGATGCGATAACCGATCGACCTGCTCGCTTTGCGTTCGTGACCGTCCCTGGAAGCCCCGCCACCTACGCCGCCTAGCCCCGCAATCAGCGCCGCCGCCAATACCGCCGCGCCGACCATGCGATGCGCAACCGATTTGCCGAAAAACCGGATAGCGACTTGATCAAACAAGAGGCATGACGCGATCAAGCCCCAGAAGAGGAATGTCGTATATCGCTTCGCGTTGCTCCGGTCGCGCAGCATCGCCACCGCGATGGCGGCCAGCACTAAACCGATCAGATGGGACAGCCCATCGACGGTGATGAGAGCCTTCATTGGTCTTTGCTCTGCGCCACATCTCGCGCGACCACCGCATCTAAGCGCATGAGGCGAAAGCCGTGGATCAGAAAGGCGGCGATCGCTGATGGGATGGCCCACAGCCCAATTTGGATTGGGTCAATTCCGTGGATGCCGTTCTCCCGCAGGAATGCCTCCATGAGCAGCACCCCGCTAAAGGCGATGAAGATATCTTCCCCGAAAAAGAGCGCTACATTTTCCGTAGCCGCAGCCTCCGACCGAAGTTTCGCGACGGTACTGTCTGGCAGCGGCCCCAGGCGGACCGTGGCCGCGCCTTCCAACATGGGAGCCAAGAGGGGCCGCACCGTCGTTACATATCCGCCGATACCCTGAACGCCCGTCGCGGCCGCCAGCTGCCGCAAGCCGAAGTAGGCGAGCAAGATGCGGCCAGGGCTCGCGCGATGGAACTTTGCGATCAGCCGTGTCGCCTGTTGGCGCAGTCCATATCGCTCGAGGAGCCCGACCACCGGCAGCAGCAGAACGAAGAATGTGAGCGAGCGGGCGCCGAGAAATTTAACGCCGACAAGCTCGAGCAAATCGAGCGGCGCAATCCCAACGGCAATACCAGTCACAACGCCCGCTGCTGTTACGACGAGGAGCGGATTCAGCCGAAGCAAAAATCCCACAACCACAACGGGAATGCCGATTAGTGGGAGCAGGTCACTTGGCGTCATAGGGCCGTCCTATATTTCTCTCCCCTAGGTGAGTCAAAACACCACGCTTATGTTTCACCCGCGCAACGCGCCCGTGCCGGACCTAACCTGAAAGGCGGCCAATCGAGGCCCAATGCGCAAGGGCGGTTTTGTCCTCGCGAGCAGCGTCTTGACCAAGCTTGGCCGCCTAATTTCCAATTAAATGGAAAATGCAGGTCCAGGGGCCGACAAATGCCATATAAACTCTTAGTTTCTCTCGAATATTTTGAATCTGTATATGATTGGCTTGAGAAGACTTCCGGGCCTGGATTTCAGATGTGGGGAATTGCAAACAATCGTCGCGCCGCGCTTTTAGCTCATTCTGACGAGGTCACCGATCATTTCTGCTGGAGCGACTGGGTCAGAGCAATCTTCGAAGACCCAAGTGAAATACTCAGCCGCTTCAGCGCGCTTGAGATCGAACTCGATCGCAACCTAGCCATAAAGCTTTGGAGCGCCCTTCCTTGGGCGGTCACCGCCCTGCCCGAGAAATAGCCCGCGCCCGGTGATTCAGCTCCCGGAGGCGCTGGAGGACGCGTCAGTGGCAATGCACCTGGCGAAGAGGGCCGGGTAGGGCGCCCTGCAAATGGCTTCTGGCGGAGTCGGGCAGCGCTCAGCATTCACGGATTGTAGAGGCTGGGATAGACTTTTTGCCTGTAATGAAATCAAGCGACCGAAGCGTTGAACATCTCGCCCGCCGCGGCGGAGGTCAGTATTCCTCGTTCTCCAGGATGACTTTGCCGCCGAAAACCCGATAGGCGATGACGGTGTAGATCAAGGTTAGGGGCAGGACGACGAGCCCTGCGCCCCAGAATAGGAAGCTTTGGCTCGCTGCGGGGCTCGCGGCCTGGTCAATCGTCATGGAAAACGGGATCATGTAGGGCCAGAACGAGGCGGCGAGGGTCCCGAAGGCGGACAGGAAGATCAGCGCGACCATCCAAAACGGTCGCCAATCCGTGCGCCTTCGCTGCAGCGCGCGCAGCAGATAAGAGAAAGCGCCCAAGCCCATCAGCGGGAAGACGGCGAGCCACGGACGCTGCAACCAACGCTGCATGATCGCCACGTGTTGGGTCAAGGCAAGGATGAACACCGCCGCCAGAACAACGAGCGCAGTTCCGAGCAGCAACGGCAGGGCTTGGTAGGCGCGCTCGCGAACTTCGCCCTCGCATTTACGGATCAGCCAGGTCGCACCGAGCAGCGCATAACCCAGACAAAGGCCAAGACCGCAGAGCAGCGCAAAGGGGTTAAGCCATTCCAGCGGAGCGCCGGCGTAGGCGCCGTCAACGAGCGGCAGTCCTAGGACTAACTGACCCACGGTGACGCCTTGCAAGAACGCCGCAGCGGTGGATCCGCCCGCGAAAGCCATATCCCACAGCCAGCGCATCCGAATGGTCTTATTGCGAAATTCGAACGCCACCCCGCGCAGGATCAAGGCGCCCAGCATGAAGGTCAGCGGGAGGTAGAAAGCAGCGAGAAGCGCGGAATAAACCTTGGAAAATGCGCCGAAGAGAATGGTGATGGCCAGCACCAGCCAGGTCTCGTTGCCGTCCCAGACGGGGGAAATGGCGGCCAACATCTGCCGCCGGTGTCTCTGGTCCTGCGCAAAGCTGAATAGGATGCCGACACCGAGATCGAACCCATCGAGCAACACGTAGAGCAAAATGACGAGCGCGAGCGCCCCGACCCAGAACAGCGTCATGACCAACGGCCCTTCAAAGACGTGGCGACCGCGTCAGCCTGCTCATCGGCGACGGCGAGCGGGCGCTTGGGATTGCGCGGCTTAGGCGGCGTGTCCCCCGGTCCTTTGCGCAAGAGGTGGTGGATGTAGAAGGCCCCGAAGCTGAAGATCAGCCCGTGGATGCAGACGTAGAAGAGCAAGGACACGGTGGTTTGCGCCGTGGTCAGAGTCGGCGTCACCGCATCGGCCGTACGCATCAGGCCATAAATCACCCACGGCTGTCGGCCGACCTCGGCGGTGAACCAGCCGGTGAGGATGGCGATCCATGGCAGGGGCCAGCAGAGGAAAATCCCCCACAGCAACAGCCGACTACGGTTCAGCCGGTTCATCACCATCAGGGCCGAGCCCAGCCACGCCACGGCCAACATAATCAATCCGCAGCCGACCATGACGCGGAAGGCGAAGAAGGGGATGGCCACGGGGGGGCGATCCCGGCGTGCGAAGTCTGTAAGGCCGACTTCGCGCGAGTCGAACCGCGAGGTGGCGACCAGGCTGCCCAGCACGGGGATCTTCAGCTCGAAGTGATTGGTCTCGCGCTTATCGTCCGGGAGCGCGATCACGACCTCGGCGGCGGGCCGCTCGTCGCGCCAGCGCGCTTCGATGGCGGCGAACTTCGCGGGCTGCTTCTCGTGCACATAGTCGCCGTTAAGGTGGCCGAGCAGCAGCTGGAGCGGCATCAGGATCGCGGCCAGATAAAGCCCCATCCTCAACATGACGCGGCCTTCCTCGACATAGACGCGCCTGAGCTGACACCAGGCGCCCGTGGCCGCCACGCAGAAGGCGCCCGTCAGGTAGGAGGCCAAAAGCATGTGCGGGAAACGTACCCAGACGACTGGGTTGAAGATGATGGCGAGCCAGCTGCCCGGTTCGTAGACCCCGTTGCGGAACACATAACCCACCGGCGCCTGCATCCAGCTGTTGTTGACCATGATCCAAAAGGCGCTGAGCGTGGTGCCGAGCGCGACCATGGCGACTGAAACAAAGTACAGCCCCGGCGGCAGGCGCGGGCGCCCGAAGAGCAGGACGCCGAAGAAGGACGCTTCCAGTGCGAAGGCGGTGAAGCTCTCATAGGCCAGAAGAGGGCCTTGGATGGGACCGGAGGCCGTCGTCAGCCGGCTCCAGTTCATTCCGAATTCGACCCCCATGACGATCCCGGACACAACGCCCATGCCAAAGGCGACGGCGAAGATCTTGAGCCAGAAATCGAACAGGCGCCGATATACGGGCTTGCCGCTAAACAGATGCAGACCTTCCAGCACGGTCAGCCAAGCGGCCAAGCCGATGCTGAAGGATGGGAAGATGATGTGGTAGGAGATGGTGAAGGCGAACTGGATCCGCGATAAGATCAGCGGTGTCATTTTCTGCGTCCTTCGCCGGTCGAAACCGCAGAGGCGAGCAGGAGACGGCCGCGCTCTTTGGTGGTGCGAGGCTCGCAACCCAGCATGCTGCATACGCTGGGTGGAGGTCGGCGGTCTTGTAGGGCTTTGCCCGGACTGATCCCGCCTTGGCGCGCCGTTCTGATTGTTCGTAGCGGACACCGCTGCGCTAGCTCTTGCGGCGAGTTTGTTGTCGGAAAATTCGCGCCGGTTTCTGTGAGCCAGCGTCGATAGAGCACACCCGACGGCGGCTCTATCGGCGCCAACGGTGGACGTCAGGTCAGGGCGAGGGCCGCTCCAGGAGCGCCAGCCTCGCCGCGCCCGCCCACTGAAGTTTTTGACCCTCACGCACGCGGTCCTTCGCCCTCCTGAATGCCGATCGTGGGGGGCAGGGTCAGGCTGGAAGCAAAGAATGGTCGTCGTGGCGGCGGCCGCTATTGCGGCTTTGGCCGCCATCCGCCAGGGTCATGCCGCCCGTGCAGAAACGGTGAAGATCGCTGGTTTCCGCGCGTTCTCCGTCGCCCCCATGTTAGACCAACGCCATGCCCGCCTTCAGCTTTCATATCGAACATCCAGGCCAGGACGTGGTCGTGCTGGACCGCAACCTTGATGACCTGGACACAGCGCTTCTCCACGGCCGGCGCCTCTTGGCCAAATGGGCGGACAGCGCTTTTGTGGATGTTCTCGAGGCCGGCGTGGTGGTGGAGCGCTTTCGCCGCGCGGCCGCTTAGAGCCTTCTAGCGATCCCGAATGTCGAAGCGCGCGCGCTCAGCCGTCGTCTTCACCGGACGGTTCGAGCGCCTCGCCATCTGCCGCAAGGTCTCCCGGGCCACAGCGGCGGGGGCCGCGGCCAGCGCGCCGAGGTTCGCCTGCTCGACGCCGAGATCGCAGATCACCTCGACCCGAAGTCCCACGACCTTCCAGGTGGCGCGATAGGTGCGACCCGCTTCAACCAGCGTCAGCCGCCCGGCCTTTTCCTCGTACATCCATCCCTCTCTTTTATAAACCACGCTGAGCCTGGCGGCGGGCGACCGCGAGGGTTTGTCAGGTCTTGATCGCGATATGAAGCCCGGTGGAGCTCGCGCTTGGTTGGGCCATGAGCTCGCTGTCGCGCGTCGCGCTATAGACCGGAACGGTTTTATATCCCCCCACGGCGGTCGCCCATCGTTCCGGCGCCTCTTTCAGCGCGCCGGCTGCACGCAAGGTTTCGATTTCGTCGGACTGGAGTTCTAGCCGAAACGGCCTCGCGTCTTGAGATGTCGCGGCGGCCAGCGCGGCGTCGATGGATTCGATGAGGGACATGAGGCGGCATTGCATGCCGCGCCTGAGCGCTCCTGTCCAGCCCAGGGACAAGACCAGCGAAACGCCTTCAACGGGATCGATGAGCGGCGGCGTCTATCCTGCGCTTGGGCGGCCGGGCGATGAGTGCGGCGCGTTATGCAATGTCGCGTACCAAGCATGTACGGCGGGGCGTACCGACGAAGCTAGCGGCGGGCGCGATCTCGCATGCCGCGGGTCCGTCGCGGTCTTCGGCGACCCAGCCCGATCAAGGATCACGCCGATATGCGATCGTGTCTCTGCAGCCATCACCCTCGAAGGCAGATTGCCGATCAGGCGTGGTCTGTCTCAAGCTGGGGGCGCTGACAACCCGCACCGTCGAAGTTGTCAGGCCTTAGCCACGCTTCAAATATCGCTCGCAGGCGAGGCCACTCCGTATCAATTATCGAGATCCAGGCCGCGTCCCGGCTTATGTCCTTCACAACGCCGCTTTGACGAAAGACGCCTTCGAAGTGATATCCGAAGCGTAAGGCCGCGTTGCGCGAAGGGCTGTTCGCGGTGCTGCAACGCCATTGCCACCGTCGATAGCCGAGCCCGAACATATGGTCGGCAAAGAGATAGAAGGCTTCGGTGGTGATGCGAGATCTTGCGATCCGGGGTCCCCAAAGGATATGCCCGATCGGTCAGGGCCGCCGTGCCTTTTTTGCGGAGCCGCCAGCCAACCGAAGCGATCTCAAGCAGGAGCGCCGTCTTAACCACTTGGCGCCGTGCAAAGCACTTGCGAAGAATGCGCCGCAAAGCCGCTGCAAGATTGTCCGGGGCATGATCTTGCCGAGACGCCGAGACGAGCCCTTTGGATGCACAGCCAAGCCGCCATGATCGTCTTCACGAACGCTTTTTTCCTGACCTACGCCGCGCTGTTTCCGATCGTGAATCCGTTTGGCAGCGCGCCGCTCTTTCTAAGTCTGACGCAGCTGAGTTCAGGTCCAGAGCGCCACGCTTTGGCGCAGCGCGTGGCGATCAACAGTTTCTTCCTGCTGTTGGGTTCGCTCTTTGTCGGTTCCCATGTGCTGGAATTCTTCGGCGTCAGTTTGCCGATCCTGCGGATCGCCGGCGGTCTGGTGGTGACCTCGTTCGGCTGGAAGCAGCTCAACGCAGAGGAGGCTCCGCCCGAGACCGGGGCGACCAAGACAGCGCCGGCGAGCGCGCGGGATGCCTTCTACCCGCTCACCATGCCGCTCACCGTAGGGCCAGGATCCATCTCCGTGGCGGTCGCTTTGGGCAGCCAACGGCCCAAGGCGTCGAGCCTGCTCCACCTGGTTCTTATTGCGACCGCTGCGGTGGTCGGCATCGTGGCGATCGCAGGGACCGTCTATCTCTGCTACCGATTTGCCGAGCGGATCGTTGCGGTCCTGGGCCCCTCAGGCGCCAACGTCGTCATGCGACTGTCCGCCTTCATCCTCATTTGCATTGGGCTTCAAATCGTCTGGGGGGGCTGGTCGGATCTCGTTCCACCAGCGCGCTAGGCCGCCTATAGACCTTGGTCCGCCGCACCGGGCGGCGAATCCCAGCCCGGATGCACGGCATGCCGTTTAACCAAAACAGCGCCCGGCCCTGGGGTGAGGGCTCGGACGCTGCACTTTGTGACCGCCCGGATGATCGGGG
The DNA here is from genome assembly GCA_049791955.1 of Caulobacteraceae bacterium. Taxonomy (GTDB): domain Bacteria; phylum Pseudomonadota; class Alphaproteobacteria; order Caulobacterales; family Caulobacteraceae; genus CAHJWH01. The sequence goes on along the minus strand of JBARAK010000447.1, from coordinate 165 downwards.
GCGCGCCCCTTACCAGCGATGGTAGTGATAGCGCCAAGGTCCGGCCACCCAGCCCGGCCGCCAGTAGGCATGGTTGTACCAGTACCAGTAGCGATAGGGCCGGTAAACCCAGCGGCCATCGACCCACACCCAGGGCCGATACCAGGCCGGGCCATAGATCACCGC
>JBARAK010000446.1:0-2980 GCA_049791955.1 Caulobacteraceae bacterium | reverse complement strand
CGGCCCCGCGCTTGTCCAGCTCAGCCAGGTAAGCCTTGGCCGCCGACACGTTTCCCTTTTCGGCCTGCTCAGCCAGCACGTTCAGAACCCGCGCCCGCTGGCGAGACAGAGCCTTGTCCAGCTCCGGACGAAAATATTTACGCAGCGTGGGAGGGCTGATCCCGATCGCGTCGGAAATCTCGTCCTGGTCCATGCCGCCCGCTGAGAGAACCTCAACCTTTTCATAGACTTCCTTAGGGAAGCGCAGCTTGCGGCGACCGCGCTTGTCCGGAGCCGCCCGGATCGGGTCGCCAAGCAGGTCGGTCGGCTCCGGATCTTCAGCCATGCGAAAAAAAATCCGTACGTGGGATCCAATGCGGTTGACGGGACGAGCGGCTGGACCCCCCGAAACCCCCTGGGGGTCTCATGGGCCCGTGCGTGTCATTGAGGTGACACACTGGCCTGTCGTCGTGTCGTTTACGACACAGTTGCGTCGGCGGGTCAGGTCCAGCGGCGGGCGGCGCGGGCGCGGGCGGTCTTGGCCGTGTGGTGGGCGCCGCAGAGGCATTGACCGTTGGCCGGGTCGAAGCGCGCGCCGCCGTCGCGGACTTCCTTGACGTGATCGGCGAACATTCGGTGGCGGGGCTGCGCCTTGGAGCAGCGCTGGCCGGCGTCGACCGCCTCGCAGCGGCCACCCGCCTTGGCGATCACGGCCTCGCGCCACACCCGATAGTCGCCGGACTGATAGAGCGGATCAGCAGACTTCGGGACGGTGCCGACACGTCGCGCATCCAACGTCTGCAGGCGCGCGCCCATCTGCCCAAGCTTACTGGATCTCGGTGCGGCCATCATAGAAAAGCCGCCACGGATCGCTCCGGGCGGCTCGTATGGACCAGCTACAATGGCATCCGCACTCCGGCGGCATCTGGTGCCGAGGAGTGCGTAGGGATGACTAGACGTCGATTCGCCGATGTCCTCAATACGCACTGCGCCACTGGTCATTGGCCACCACGGCGCGCGTCTGCCGGCCGAACAGGCTGAAGACGATCCGCACGCGGTTGGCGTCGATGCGTTCCTCGAACAGCGCGTTGAACTGGGCGAACGGACCGTCCGTCACAAGCACAGCGCCGCCCACCTTCGGATCGGAGAGCACAGCCTTGGCGTCGACCATTTGCACCAAGCCGTAGACCTCGCGCGCCATCAGGCTCTCGACCAGCCCGAGCGGCGTCACCCTGGGCTTGCCGTTCATGCTGATGACGGAGCGCACCCCGATACAGCCGAACACATTGCTCCAGTTCATGGCCTCCGCCATCTGGACGAACAGGTAGTTGGGCAGGAACGGCGCGGCGGTCTCGGCCGAACGGCGCTTCTTCTCGACCGCGCGCATCGGCAGGTAGGCCGTGAAGCGAAGGCGCTCGAGGTGGAACTTGGCCTTCCGCTCCTGGTGCAGATTGGTTTCCACCAAGGCCCACCGCGGAAGGTGATCCAGTTCCTGGAGATTGCGAACCCGCATCGTCTTGGACATCAGCACACCCCGGCGCTGGACTGGATCTGATCGGCGACCACGACGCCGAAGCGCTTCAGGATCGGCGCGGCTTCTCGCTTGAGCTTGTCGCGGCCGGTTGAGGTGCGTGGGATGACGCTGCGATCCGCAGCGCTGGTCGTGCAGGGATCGAGATACGAGGCAACCCACCCTTCGCCGAGCTCAGCGACGACGGCGTCACGCACCCCGGGCCAGCCGTCGAAGCGAACGGCGTTCGTCGCCGACTTCGCGCCGCCACTGGGCAACCAGCCTCGCCAACGCTCGGCTTCGAGCCATTTCTCGAACGCCGGAGCGCCGTAATCGCCGCGCTTGATGTCGCGGTCTTCGGCAGCGTAGCGGCGTACGGCAGCGACCAGCAATGCTGCGTCGACGACCAGGCAGCAGCTCAGCCACTCGTCGCGGGCCGCCGGCAGGTCCGTTCGCAGCCGGCCACTCTCGGGATAGGCCGCAAAACCCTCATCGAACCGAAACTCGTCGCCATCGTCCGCGCCTGCGCACGCACTGGTTAAGTGAGGGTTCAATAAGGGTTCAGCTATATAGGGGGGTGTGGGGGGAAGCGTCAAATTGACGGGTGGTTGACGACAAATTGACGGGTGGTCGGCGTCAAATTGACGGGTGGTCGCGCCCTCACTACCCGCCAAATTGACGGGTGATTGAGACAATTCACAGGTCAAATTGACGGGTAGTCGTTCCGGTGTGCCCGACTTGTGGACAACTGGCCTCGCTTTGGCCTTTCCACCCGTCATTTTGACGGGTGATCGCTCGCCTTTACCCGTCAAATTGGCGGGTTGTCGCGCTGCATTACCCGTCAGAATGACGGGTATTCTCAGGTTGCGGCCACCGTCCAACTTGACGTCAAGCCGTGCGCGAAGCTGCGCCAGCACATCGGGATCATCGGCGCGCTCCAACGCCGAGCGCTCGCGATGCAGGACGTAGATGAAGCGAGCCTCGCGCCGCGCGCGATCGAGGTTCGCCACCCGGCTGATCCAGCCTTGGCCGATCAGCCAGAACAGATGGCGCTCCACCGTGCGCTCTGACATCGAGGTCCGCGCCATGATGTATTCGACACCCGGCCAGCAGACCCAGTCCAACTCGCCGTCGTCATGCTCGCTGGCGTTGTCGCTGAGCACGAGCAAGACGTAGCGGGCGCCAGGATTGTCGATCCAGGACGGGTGGAGCTGAAGCGTCCACCTCATTGCGCTGATACTCATGCCGCCCCCCGGCCTACTGATGGTGATGCTTGGATGCGCCGCCCCGGCGCGCGGTCTGGAGCTGTGGCGACGTCAGTCATCGTCGCGTCCCGAACAGCTTGAGCATCAGCGCGTGAAAGCGAGCCCGACGGGCTTCGGCGGCGCTCAGATCCGGCCACGCGGGAACGGGCCCCGACACCGCAATATCGCGCCGCGCGTCCGTCGCCATCGCCCGCACGCGCTCCCTTGGCGTCGGTGGCGGCTGCGG
>JBARAK010000445.1:0-24962 GCA_049791955.1 Caulobacteraceae bacterium | reverse complement strand
CCACGGTGTCGATCATGCTGCCCGACGCCCACGCCCCGGCGGCTGCGACCCAGGCGCCGCTCAGCGCGCTCTATGACCAGGGCGCCGGGCCAGGGGTGTGGATCATCGATCCTCGCACCTCGACCGTTTCGTTCCGCCGCGTCCAGGTCGCGGCGCTGGGCGAGGAGAGCGCCACCATCGTCCAGGGATTGCAGCCCGGCGACCGCTTCGTCGCCATGGGCGCCCATCTGTTGCGCCCGGGCGAACAGGTCCGCGTCGCCACGGCGAGCATCGCCCTGGCCGGGGCCGCCCGATGAAGGGGTTCAACCTTTCCGCCCTGGCGGGGCGCGAGCGCGCGGTCACGCTGTTCCTGATCGTCGCCATTTCACTGGCCGGCGCGTTCGCCTTCGTGAAGCTCGGACGGGCGGAAGACCCACCCTTCACGATCAAGGTGCTGAACGTGGTGACCGTGTGGCCCGGCGCCACCGCCCAGGAGATGCAGGATCTCGTCGCCGAGCCGCTCGAAAAGCGGATGCAGGAGCTGAAGTGGTACGATCGCACCGAGACCTTCACCCGTCCGGGTCTCGCCTTCACCACGCTCACCCTGAAGGATTCGACGCCGCCCGGCGAAGTGCCCGAGGAGTTCTATCAGGCGCGCAAGAAGCTTGGCGACGAAGCCCACAACCTGCCCCAGGGCGTGATCGGCCCGACCGTCAACGACGAATACGCCGACGTCACCTTCGCGCTCTACGCCCTGGAGGCCCACGGCGCGCCGCAACGCCTGCTGGTCCGTCAGGCCGAAACCCTGCGCCAGCGGCTGCTGCACGTGCCCGGGGTGAAGAAGGTCAACATCATCGGCGAGCGGCCCGAGCGGATCTTCGTCGATTTCTCGTATGCGCGCCTGGCCACCCTGGGCGTGTCGCCCCAGGACGTGTTCGCCGCCCTGGGCAAGCAGAACGCCGTCACGCCGGCGGGCTCGGTCGACACCGACGGTCCCCAGGTCTTCATCCGTCTCGACGGCGGGTACGACGATCTTCGCAAGATCGGCGACACGCCGGTCGTCGCCAAGGGCCGCACGTTCAAGCTGTCCGACATCGCCGAGGTGAAGCGCGGCTACGAGGACCCGGCGACCTTCCTGATCCGCCACAACGGCGAACCGGCGCTGGAGCTGGGCGTGGTGATGCAGGACGGCTTCAACGGCCTGGCGCTTGGCAAGTCGCTGGAGACGGAGGCCGCGCAGATCTCCCACGAACTGCCGCTGGGGATGAGCTTCAGCAAGGTGACCGACCAGGCGGTGAACATCCGCGAGGCCGTCAACGAGTTCATGCTGAAGTTCTTCGTCGCCCTGGCCGTGGTCATGGTGGTCAGCCTGCTCAGCCTTGGCTGGCGCGTCGGCGTCGTGGTGGCCGCCGCCGTCCCCCTGACGCTGGCGGCCGTCCTGGTGATCATGCTGGCCACCGGGCGGCAGTTCGACCGGATCACCCTCGGCGCCCTGATCCTGTCGCTGGGCCTGCTGGTCGACGACGCCATCATCGCCATCGAGATGATGGTGGTGAAGATGGAGGAAGGGTTCGATCGCATCGAGGCGTCAGGCTACGCCTGGAGCCATACCGCCGCGCCGATGCTGGCCGGCACCCTGGTCACGGTGATCGGGCTGATGCCGGTCGGCTTCGCCAAGTCCACCGCTGGCGAATACGCCGGCAACATCTTCTGGATCGTCGGCTTTGCGCTTCTGACCTCCTGGATCGTCGCCGTGGTCTTCACCCCCTATCTGGGCGTCAAGCTGCTGCCCAACATCAAGCCGATCCCGGGCGGCCACGCGGCGATCTACGACACGCCCCGATATCGCCAGGTGCGCCGTGTCGTCGGCTGGTCGGTGGCCAACAAATGGCTCGTCGCCGGCCTGGTGGTCGCGGCCTTCCTCGCTGCGGTCTTCGGCATGGGGGCGGTGAAGCAGCAGTTCTTCCCCTCCTCCGATCGCCCTGAGGCCCTGGTCGAGATCCAGATGCCCGAGGGGACGAGCATCGAGAAGACCGACGCGGCGACCGCCAAGGTCGAGGCGTGGCTGAGACGTCAGCCCGAGACGCAGATCGTCACCAGCTATATCGGCCAGGGCGCGCCCAGGTTCTTCCTGGCCATGGCGCCGGAGCTGCCCGACCCGTCCTTCGCCAAGATCGTGGTGCTGACGCCCACCCAGGCCGCGCGCGAGGCCCTGAAGCTCCGCCTGCGGCAGGCCGTGGCTGATGGGCTCGCCCCGGAAGCGCGCGTGCGGGCCACCCAGCTGGTGTTCGGGCCCTACTCCCCCTTCCCCGTCGCCTTCCGCGTGTCCGGCGCCGACCCCGCGACGGTCCGCAGCATCGCCGGGCAGGTCCGCCAGGTCATGCTGGCCAACCCCGGCATGCGCCAGGTCAATACCGATTGGGGCGAGCGGGTCCCGACCATCCACTTCGTGCTCGACCAGGACCGCCTGCGGGCCATGGGCCTGACCTCCAGCGACGCGGCGCAGCAGCTGCAGTTCCTGCTGACCGGCGTGCCCGTGACCCAGGTGCGTGAGGACATCCGAACCGTGGACGTGATGGCCCGCAGCGCCGGCCGGACCCGGCTTGATCCAGCCGCGCTTGGCGGCTTCACGCTCGCCGGAGCCGATGGAAGCCGGATCCCGCTTGGTCAGATCGGCCGCATCGAGACCCGGATGGAGGATCCGATCCTGCGTCGGCGCAACCGCGATGTGACCATCACCGTGCGCGGCGACATCGCCGAGACCCTGCAACCGCCAGAGGTTTCCGCCGCCGTCGCCAAGTCGCTGCAGCCGGTCATCGCCCACCTGCCGGCGGGCTATCGCATCGAGATGGCGGGTTCGATCGAGGAGGCCGGCAAGGCCAACGCCGCCCTCGCCCCGATCTTCCCGATCATGCTGGTGTTCATGATGACCGTGATCATCTTCCAGGTCCGCTCGCTGTCGGCGATGGCCATGGTCCTGCTCACAGCGCCCCTGGGCCTGGTCGGCGTGGTCCCGACGCTCCTGCTGTTCGGCCAGCCGTTCGGGTTCAACGCCATCCTTGGCCTGATCGGCTTGGCCGGGATCATCATGCGCAACACACTGATCCTGATCGGCCAGATCCACACCAACCAGCATGACGGCCTTGATCCCTATCATGCCGTGGTGGAGGCCACCGTTCAGCGGGCCCGGCCGGTGGCCCTGACCGCCCTGGCCGCGGTCCTGGCGTTCATCCCGCTGACCCAGTCGGTGTTCTGGGGGTCGATGGCCTTCACCCTGATCGGCGGCACGGCGGTCGGGACCGTCCTGACGCTGGTCTTCCTGCCGGCCCTCTACGCCATTTGGTTCAAGGTGAAGCCGCAGGCCGCCCCGGTGCGGGTCGTGTCCCCGCAGCTCCACGACGGTGAGCGGGCGCTCGCCTGAAACCAAACGTCGGGCGGCGTTTCGCGGACGTGCAGGCAGGCCCCCCGCGCGGTTAGCGGCGGAGGGCCTGCCAGACGTCAGGCGAGATCGAACCGGTCCAGGTTCATCACCTTGGTCCAGGCCGCCACGAAGGCGTTGGCGAAGGCCGGACCGGCGTCGTCGGTGGCATAGGCTTCGGACAGCGCACGCAGCTGCGAGTTCGACCCGAAGATCAGATCGACGCGCGTGCCGCCCCACGTCTGCTCGCCACCCGCGCGGTCCTTGGCCACGAACACCCCATCGCCGTCCTCGGAGGCTTCCCACTTCATCGTGAAGCTGGTCCTGAGCAGGTTGACGAAGAAGTCGTTGCTCAGCGTCTCCGGCCGGTCGGTGAACACGCCGAGCTTGGACTGCCCAACATTGGCGCCCAGCACGCGCAGGCCCCCCACCAGCACCGTCATTTCAGGCGCAGTCAGCGTCAGCAGGTGCGCCCGGTCGACCAGCATCTCCTCCAGCGACCAGGCTGGCTCGCCGCCGACATAGTTGCGGAAGCCGTCGATCCTGGGTTCGAGCGGGGCGAAGGAGTCGGCGTCAGTCTCTTCCTGCGACGCGTCGGTGCGGCCCGGGGTGAACGGGACCACCACATCATGACCGGCCTTCTTGGCCGCCGCCTCGATTGCGGCGCAGCCGCCGAGCACGATCAGGTCAGCCAGGGAAGCCCGCTTGCCGCCCGACTGCGCGCCGTTGAACGCGGCCTGGACCTCCTCCAGCTTGGCCAGCGCCGCCGACAGCTGCGCCGGCTCGTTGACCGCCCAGTCCTTCTGCGGCGCCAGACGGATGCGAGCGCCGTTGGCGCCGCCACGCTTGTCCGAACCACGGAACGACGAGGCCGACGCCCAGGCGGTGGCGACCAGCCGTGAGATCGACAGCCCGGACGCCAGGATCTTGGCCTTGAGCGCTGCGATATCGGCGGCGTCGATCAGCGGATGGTCGACCGCAGGCGTCGGGTCCTGCCAAATGCGCGGCTCGGCCGGCACTTCGGGCCCGAGCAAGCGCACGTAGGGACCCATGTCGCGATGGGTCAGCTTGTACCAGGCCTCGGCGAAGGCATGGGCGAGCTGGTCCGGATTTTCGTAGAAGCGCCTGGAGACCTTCTCGTAGGCCGGGTCGAAGCGCAACGCGAGGTCGGTGGTCAGCATCCCCGGCGCGTGGCGCTTGGCCGGATCGTGGGCGTCGGGGACCGTGCCCTGCGCTTCCGAGTTCTTCGGCGTCCACTGGTGCGCACCGGCCGGGCTCTTGGTCAGTTCCCAGTCGAACTCGAACAAGTTCTTGAAGAAGTGATTGCTCCACTGGGTCGGGGACTGGGTCCAGGTGACTTCGATGCCGCTGGTGATGGTGTTGCCGCCATTGCCCTGGCCGAGGCTGTTGGACCAGCCGAGCCCCTGCTGCTCGATCGGCGCGCCTTCGGGTTCGGGGCCGACATACTGGCTCGGGTCGGCCGCGCCGTGGGTCTTGCCGAAGGTGTGGCCACCGGCGATGAGGGCGACCGTCTCTTCGTCGTTCATGGCCATGCGCGCGAAGGTCTCGCGGATATCGCGCGCGGCGGCCACCGGGTCGGGCACGCCGTTGGGGCCCTCGGGATTGACGTAGATCAGCCCCATCTGGACGGCGGCCAGGGGATTGGCCAGGTCGCGCTCGCCGCTGTAGCGCTTGTCCCCGCCGAGCCATTCGCGCTCGGGGCCCCAGTTGATGTCGTTCTGGGGCTCCCAGACGTCCTTGCGTCCGCCGCCGAAGCCGGCGGTCTTGAAGCCCATCGACTCCAGCGCGCAGTTCCCGGTCAGGATCAGCAGGTCGGCCCAGGACAGCTTGCGGCCGTACTTCTGCTTGATCGGCCACAGCAGCATGCGCGCCTTGTCGAGGTTGGCGTTGTCAGGCCAGCTATTGAGCGGGGCGAAGCGCTGCGCGCCTGCCCCGGCGCCGCCCCGACCGTCGCCGACGCGATAGGTGCCCGCGCTGTGCCAGGCCATGCGGATGAACAGCGGGCCATAGTGGCCGAAGTCCGCCGGCCACCAGGGCTGGGACTTGGTCATAAGCGCGAAGATGTCGGCCTTGACCGCGGCGAGGTCGAGGCTCTTGAACGCCTTGGCGTAGTCGAAGACCTCGCCCATCGGATCGCCGGCCGGCGGGTTCTGATGCAGCACCGAAAGATCGAGATGGTTCGGCCACCAAAGCCGGTTGGTCATTTCGAAGAGGACGGCGTTGCCTTCCACCTTGCCCCCGTCCATGGGGCATCCGGCTCGCTCGGTCGTACCGGTATAGACTTCGTCGCTCATGGCCCGCTCCAATTTTCGACCGCCGCTTGGCGGCCATCCCGCCGACCCGCTCATCGGCAGGGCGACGTCCAAGGGGTGACATTCCAGAGGGTGACACAGGATCGAACAGACTTTGGCGTTATATACCGCTAAACGGCATTAGTGAGGTCTCTCGCGGGTTCATCGAGAGCGCCTCCAGCCGAACCGCCGGGCTCGAAGTACGCGCCTAGGCGGGCCGACCCATCGGATCGCCCCGCCCTTGCTTCATCCACCTTTCCAGAGCCGCAACTAGATCGCGGCGGTCTCGATCGCCTTGGCCAGGCCCTCGGCGTCAGTGAGGAACGGCAGGTGGCCGGTCTGCAGCGAGACCTCGAGACGAACCGGGGTGTCGGCCACCATCCTGGCCTGGAACGCCGGGCTGATCACCTGGTCCATGCCGGTGTGGACATAGACCTTGTCGACCCGGCCGAACCGGGCCTCGGTGACGTGCACCGGGGTCGCCAGCGGGGCCAGCGGCTCGTCCAGGATCAGGTCCGGCAGCTTGGCTTTCAGCGGCGCTGAACCGTCATTAGCGAACAACTCGGCGCGGGCCGAATAGTCGACGACGGCGATGCCCTGCTCCTTCAGGATCTGCAGGTTGGGGCCGATCTTGGCGTCGGGGTCCCTGGTGGCCATCGACACCAGCGAGTCGCCATCCTGCGGCAGGTAGGCGGCGACGAACACCAGGGTCTTGATCTTTTCCGGCGCCTGTTCGGCGGCGCCGGCGATGACGATGCCGGCGAAGCTGTGCCCGACCAGGATCGCCGGACCCGAAACCCCGTTCAACGCCTGGACCACGGTGTCGCGATAGAGGTCGAGGCTGACCTGGTCGGGAGCCATCGGCGCGCCCGGGCGGCCCGGCAGGTCGATCGTCACCACGGGGTGGCCGGCGGCCTGCAGCTTGCCGGCGACGTAGCCCCAGACCTGCCCGTTCGAGAAGGCCCCGTGGACCAGGATGACCGTCGGCTTTTCTGCATTCGTGCTATTTTCGCCGGCGCCGACGACGGAAGCGGTCTTTTCGGAGATGGAGGTGTTCATTTCAGCGTTCCTTTGCTCTAAGACTGCATCCGCTTGGATGCCGTGAGACAAAAGTTAGTCCAGCCGGGCCTTGGTGGGCCATGTCGCGGCCTCCCGATTGCATGATGGATCGTCCGGAATGACGCAGGATTTTGGGATGTCGGCCGCACGCAACGACGTGCTGTCGGAGGTGCTGACGCTGATCCGGCTCCGCGGGGAGTTGGTCTATACGGCCCACCTGGGCGCGCCCTGGGGCCTTCGGTTCCAGCCAGGGCCCGCACATTTCCACTTCATCGAGCGGGGCGGCGCCTGGGTGACCCCCGCGGGCGAGGCGCCCACCTGGATCGCGGCCGGCGACCTGGTCCTGCTGCCCCTGGGCAAGGGGCACGTGATCGCCGACGCCAAGGGGACGCCGATCGAGGATATCGATGTGGTCGCGTCCGAACACTTCGATCGAGATGAGCTCGTGCTCCGCCACGGCGGCGACGGGGCGCTCAGCCAGGTGGTCGGTGGCTTCTTCAGCTTTGAGGGCAGTCCCCTGCCCGCCGTGATGGCCGCCTTGCCGCCGTTGATCCACATCCCCAGGGGCGATGCGGGCGCCCCGCCTTGGCTGGCGGCCATATCCCACTTCCTGGTCGATGAGGCGCAGCGGCCCGATCCGGGCTCATCCCTGATGATCTCGCGCCTGATCGACCTGCTGGTCATCCGGACGCTCCGCAGCTGGGCGGCCGGTCAGGCGGTCCGGATGGGGTGGCTTGGCGGGCTGGGCGAGGAGCGGATCGGCCGCGTCCTGAGCGCCATGCACGCCGACCCGTTCCGGCGATGGACGGTGCAGTCGCTAGCGGAGATCGCCAGGATGTCGCGGTCCATTTTCGCCGAGCGCTTCACCGCGGCTGTGGGCGAACCGCCGTTACGGTATCTCTCGCGTTGGCGGCTGACCATCGCCGCCGACCTGCTGCGCAGCGGCGGGCTGAAGGTGACGGAAGCCGCCCACCGCAGCGGCTATGCGTCCGACGCCGCCTTCAGTCGCGCCTTCAAGGCGCACTTCGGCTATGCGCCCAGCGAGGCCAGGAGCCAGCAAGCGTCAGCCTAAGCCGGCGCGCGCGGGCATGGGGCTGCTCGCGCCATGCAAACACATGAACAGCCCCACGCCCCGGATCACGCGCTGGCTGATTTCTTCCGTCGACATGGGCGCGCGCGCGAGAAGGTTGATTTCAATCCCGGTGAAGCCAAGCCACAGCCCGACGAGGTCGCTAGCCGCCTCCGCGGCGCTTGGCGTGTCGACCTGACCTTTGCCAATGCCGTTTTGAATAATGGCCGTCAGATGGCTTTGCCCCCGGCCCGGGCCAAGGTCAAAGAAGCGGCGGGCCACCTCGGGGTGCCTCATGGCCATGGTCGAAATCAAGCGATCCCAGCCGCTCAATTGCCGGGCGTTGATAAAGGTCATGTACCGCAGGCCATACGCGACCAAGGCCGCCTCAAGATCCATCGACAGGCTTTCCGCCGCCTGCTCGTCGGTGATGGTTCGATCCGACTCGCGCCTCAGCACCGCCTCGACCAGAGCCTTGCGGTCAGCGAACCGGGCGTAGAGCGTGGCCTTCGCGACGCCGGCCTTCGCGGCGATCGTCTCCATGGGCACGTCCGGGCCCCGCTCCAACAGCAGATCGCGGGCGGCGTCGAGCAAGGCTTCACGCTTGGTCGGATCGTTCGGGCGCCCTCGAGCGCGCTTTGCGACGGCTGCAGCCATGGCTCAGCGGGCCGAAAGGACAGCGGCCAGCAGGAGCCCCCCGACGACCGTGACGTGTTCAAGCACCAAGTGGAATTCCTCTGTTCGGCGGGGCTCAGGGCGGGTCCAGAAAGCGTGACCATAGGGGATTGTGAGAAGCGTGAATACGCCGAGTGCGCCCGCTCCGACCCAACCGCAGTGTCGCCAATTGGTGATGACCAGCACGGATCCGGCCAACTGCACGCAGATAGTCGCGGCAGCGAAAAACACCGGGCTGGGCAACGAAACGCTTGCCATTTCCCCGACAATGGCCCGGAAATTGAATAGTCCAAACAGGCCCGCGCTCCAGAACAGCGTCGTGAGCACGATCCGGGACAATGTCAAAAAATAGAGGTTGCCCACTAGGGCGCGGACGAGCTCAGGCATGGCGGAAACCTTCGGGCGGCGGGTGGCGTACAGCCGTGGACATTTGCGGGTCGCGATATATCAGACGAACCCGTCTGTGAATTAATTTTTGAACGGCTAAGTCTGGTAATCTGGGATGGCTGATGTTATGCCGCCGATCATTCAGCAAGGCGGCTGATCGCCTTTGCTGGGCGGTTAGAGAAATGGCCGGCTGTGATCATGGAGCATTTGCGCCACGGTCGAAGTCGCATCGCTCCCGTTGATGTCTCGCTTTGAGCACCTTTGGGACTTTTGTGAAGTCAAAAGAGAGGTCGTGACTCGCCCTATGCCTGTCGAAGCCGCGCGCGCATTGGTTGTGCTGGGATCGATGCTCAGTGGCGGCTGATAGCATCCTCACATTTGGGCCCTACAGCCTGACCCCGACCCGCCGCCTTCTGCTGAAGGACGGGATGCCCATCGAGGTCGGCAGTCGGGCGCTCGATGTGCTCATCGCGCTCGCCGAGGCGGCGGGCCAGGTCGTCGGCCAACGCGAATTGCTGGACCGCGCCTGGCCAAATGTCGTTGTCGCCGAAGGTAGTCTCAGGGTGACCATTGCAGGTTTGCGCAAGGACCTGGGCGATGGGCAGGATGGAGCCCGATACATCACCAACGTCACTGGGCGAGGCTATTGTTTTGTCGCGCCGGTAACCCGCTCTTTCGGGGAGCCGCCGCCGGGTTCGCCGCCGGCTCCGCCGTCGCGCGCTGTCGATCATCGGCTGCCGGCGCCGCTGGCCCGCATGGTCGGCCGGGACGACGCCGTGGAAGTGTTGTCGATGCTGCTGGCGTCGCGGCGCTTCGTCAGTGTGGTGGGGCCTGGGGGGATGGGCAAGACGACCGTAGCCGTCTCAGTCGCCCACGCCCTGCTCAATTCGTTCGGCGACGCCGTGTACTTCGCCGATCTTGGCGCCGTCACCGACCCGGCGCTTGTCCCGAGCACCGTCGCCGCCGTCCTCGGCGTCTTCATCCAGACCCAGGACCCGCTCCCCAATATCCTGGCCTTCCTGGCCGGCCGTAGAATCCTGCTGGTCCTCGACAACTGCGAACACATCATAGACGCCGCCGCCTTGCTGGCGGAACGGCTCTATGGCGAGGCTCGACAAGCGCACATCCTGACAACCAGCCGTGAAGCGCTGCGCGTGGAAGGCGAGCATGTCCATTTGCTGGCGCCCCTGGACTATCCAACTTCCGCCGAACGCCTGACCGCGGCGGAGGCTCTGACATCATCGGCCGTGCAACTCTTTATGGAACGAGCGTTTGCAGCCGGTTACACGGCTGAGCTGACGGACTCTGATGCGCCGATTGTAGCCGGCATCTGCAGCCGACTGGATGGGATCGCATTCGCGATCGAACTCGCGGCCAGCCGGGTCGCCGCCTACGGACTCCAAGGTACGGCCGACCTGCTCAGCAATCGTTTGAAGCTCCTTTGGCAGGGTCGCCGCAGCGCCCCGCCCCGACAGCAGACCCTGACGGCGATGCTGGATTGGAGCTACAATCTCCTGTCAGATCGGGACCGGCATGTGCTCGCCCGCCTCTCGACCTTTGTCGGCGTTTTCACCCTTGAGGCGGCCCAGGCGGTAGCGTCCGACGACCACAACGACGCCATGGATGTCGCCGACGCCGTCGCCAGCCTGATCAACAAGTCGCTGATCTGGATCGTCCCAATCGATGGGCGCCTCTACCACAGGCTGCTCGACCCGACTCTGGCGTACGCCGCGGAGAAGCTGAGGAAGACCGTCGAGGCGAACGCCGTCGCGCGTAAGCACGCGCTCTATTTCGAGGGCTGGTTGCTTAAGGACAGAGGCGCCGACGTCATCTCCGTCGTACCTGACATGGGCAACGTCCGCGCCGCTTTGGAATGGTGTTTTTCCGCCCTGGGCGACGAGGCGATCGGGGTGCGCCTGGCGGTGGCGTCTGCGCCGATCTTCTTTGGGCTGTCGCTGCTGGTCGAATGCCGACGCTGGTGCGGACAGGGCCTGGCGGCGTTGCCGGACGACGCTGCTGACGACGCCACCCGTCTGGCGTTGCAGGCGACCTTGGCCGCCGCCTCGATGTTCACGCTTGGCAACCGTGATGAGATTCAGAAGTCCCTGACAGACTCCCTGGGCCTTGCAGAGGCCTTGGGCGATGACCTGCATCAAATGCACCTTCTCGCCGGATTGAGCATCGCCTTGACCCGAACCGGCGACTTCAAAGGCGCCGTGGCGGTGGGGCAGCGGAGCCTACCCATCGCCCGGCGGCTTGGAACGCCCAGCGCCATCGCCGTTGGCGAGTGGATGCTCGGGGTCGCTCATCATCTTGCCGGAGACCAGGCGGCTGGACAAATCCACCTGGAACGGGGTTTGGCGGAAGCCACGGGCCTGGACGCATCGCAGGTCAACTTCTTTGGCTACGATCACCGGATCCGCGCGCTCGTCGCCCTCGCCCGCTGTCTTTGGCTTGGTGGCTTTTCCGACAGAGCCGCCAGGACCGCCCGGCTGGCCATCGCCGAAGCGGTCGCGCGCAACCACCCGGTCGATCTTTGTATCTCGATGCTCTACGCCTCCACCGTTTTCCTCTGGCGGTCGGACCTCGACGAGGCGGAGGAGCTCATCGATCGGCTGATGACCCACGCTACCCGGCATTCCCTGGGCCCTTACCTCACGATCGGCCAGGCCTTGACGGGCGAACTGGCCATCGCCCGCGGCGAACCCGCCATCGGCGTGCCGATCCTGCAGCGGGCCATGAAGGGAATGCAGGCTGTCCAGCACCGCACTCTGGCCTCGGAGCTCCATAGGGCGCTTGCCGAAGGCTTGCTGCGATCCGGAGAGGTCGACGAAGCCGCTTTGGTGATCGACGGCGCCGTGGCCCGCAGCGAGGCGCTCGGTGAGCCCTCGGGCCTACCTGAGCTCCTGAGAGTCCGTGGCGAAATCTGGCTTAGAGCCAGTCCTGCGGATCCTGCGGCGGCCGAGCGGACGTTCCAGCGCGCCTTGCAGCAGGCGAAGGCCCAATCGGCCCTTAGCCTGGAGCTGCGGTCGGCCATAGAGCTTGCGCGCCTCTGGTTCAGCCAAGGCAGGACGGCTGACGCCACCGCCCTTCTGCAGGACGTCCTTCAACGTTTCCCTGAGCAACCCCCGACCGCAGAGCGACGGCGTATTGATCAGCTCCTCGCAGCGTCGAGACAAGAAGCGATCCGACTTCGCCCCGACTAATGGAAGGTTCAGGCGAAGCCGAACCCTTTGACGAGGCTTAACGCGACATAACGTGCCCGCCAGGGTTTCGTAAGCCAAGGTTTCGCTCGGTAGATGAGGACAAGCCTTTGGCCAATACGCCCACTCTCGACGCTGAAGGCGGCCCCGTCCGAGAGACGGGCCTTGCCGATCACCCGATCGCCACCCTTTCGCCGTCAGCAGCCGCCTTTATTGACGCAACCAACCTTGGCGACCTCGACGCCCTGTTGGCGACGTTCGTCGATGACGCCCTCGTCAATGACCAGCTTCAGGACCACTGGGGCAAGGCGGCGATCGCCGCCTGGGCCACCCGCGACATTATCGGCGAGCGGGTGAGCCTGAAGGTCGTTAGCACCGTGCAACATTACGGTCATTGGATCGTCACCGCCAATGTCGATGGCCTGTTCGACAAGCGGTGGCTTCCAGATCCCTTGGTGCTCGCCTTCTATTTTTCCTCTTTCGACAATAAAATTGTACAGCTCATTATTCTGCGTAATCAGTCCGGAATCTGAAGCCCGAAGTTGAATACGCGCCGAAGTTCATGCTTTGCCCCACCTAACAGCTCGCCCGGGCGGCTCGCACCATGGGCGCAGCCTCCGGACCAGCTGGCGGCTCATCGAGTTTGCCGCGGCGCCAGCGCCCCGGCGTCTCGCCGACGTATCGTTTGAAGACCGTCGAGAAGTGGGCCTGCGCCTGGAACCCAACCGAAAGAGCGACATCGATCAGCTCGATTGACGGATCGAGGAGCATCCGCTTGGCGGCTTCGATACGTTGAAGTTGGACGAATTCCGAAGGGGTGCAGCCCGTCGCGAGGCGGAACTGCACCGCAAAATGGGCCCGGGAGAATCCAGCGACCGCGGCCAGATCGTTAAGCGAGATCGCATCGGCGAGATGCGCCTCGATATAGGTGATCACTTGCCTCAGCCGCCACTTGGGCAGAGGCGAGACGCGACCGCAGGCGTGGTCGATCTGGGTGGTCCGCATGGCGATCGCCTGAGCCAGGGTCTCGATATAGCGCTCGTGCGCCCCTTCCCGCGCAGACAGCATGGCCCACGCCAAATGCTCGATCGAGCTGTCGCGGGGGAGCATCTTCGCGACGCTGTGGCCGCCCAGATTAGGTCGGGCGGTGAGCGCCTCGCGAATGCTAGGGTCGGCGAGGTGGAGATGCAGAACGTCGGCTGGGCCGGTGTACTCGGCTTCCAGGGTCTGGGACGGCCCACAGACATAGGTCATGCCGGACGTCATCACGCCATCGAAGACCACGGCCTGATCGCTGATCAAACGGACGCGGGCCGACGTCAGCGCGACGCCCAACACGCACTCTCCGTCCGCCGCGACGACCGTCTCCCGCCGCGTCCGCGGGCTGCTGTCGCTCCAACGCGTCACGGCGATTTCGGCGGGGCGGCTACGACCGCACAACTGCTCCCGTCGTTGGCTGGCGCCCTGCACGCCGCGGCCATCGCCGACCTTGCCAAGGCTGGGCTCCGCTAGCGCATAGAGCATCGTCATGGCGGATCGTTTTCCCAATCGAACGGATCGCCCTCTCCCGACAGCGGCGCTGGCCGGGGAGGCGATGGGATCAGGCTAGTGGTCGCCATGGGTCGCGACGCGTGAGCGTGCGTCAGGTCCCGTTAAACATTGTTATCGGCCGCCCACGTTGTTCAGTGGCGCTATTTGGCCTCACGCAGCTTCGCGCGAGGACTTTGTCGTACGTTGACGCAAAACCTAGGCCGATCTCGAAATCCTGGACTGTAATTTTCCATCATCTTCTGCCGTGCCGCTCCTGAATGATTTTCTTGGCGGCTGGAGGATGCAGATGACCGAGCTTGCAGCTATGGGGCGACCGGGCCCGCCGCTGGAAACGGCGCTCACTCTCCAATGTCGATACTGACGGCGTCCGGTCCGCCCATCGCCGGGCCTGGGCGACAGCGGTTGACCGCGGGTGTTCGTGCCCGCCGCCATTACCCCCCTCCTCCCTCCCAAACCGAAGGATGATCCGGACGATAGATCATGCAATCCGGAGGCTCCGGCATAGCCGAAGATGTCCTCGAAAGCCTATTTTCAACTCACGGCATCGGCATTGATGCCTCCGAAAATCTGAAGGAACCGCCAAAATGAAACTCTTCCTCGCCGCCCTCGCCTCCTCCGCCCTCGCTTTCGGCGCCAACGCCATGGCTGCAGAAAAGCCGCCGATCGTCCTGGTCCATGGCGCTTTCGAAAACGCTTCGGTCTGGGGTCATGTGACCGCCAAGCTGCAAGCCGACGGCTATAAGGTCGTCGCCGTCGACCTGCCCGGCCGTCCGGGCAATCCCGCCGCCCCCGACAAGGTCAGCCTCAACCTCTATGGCGACACCGTCATCGCGGCGCTGGCCAAGCTCCACCGCCCCGCAGTCGTGGTTGGCCACAGCTTCGGCGGCATCGTCATCGCCGATGCGGCGGAAAAGGCCCCGTCCAAGATCAAGACCTTGGTGTTCATGGCCGCCTACCTGCCCCATGACGGCGACTCGCTGGTGTCGATGGCCAATCATGATCCCGACGCCAAGATCGGCCCGCACCTGCAGATCAAGAAGGAACAGGGCATCGCCTCCATCGAATACTCGGCCCGCGCCGACCTGTTCGCCAACGGCGGTCCTGAAGGACTGCGCAAGGCCATCCCGGATCTGATCCTGGACGAGCCCCTGGCCCCGCTGGCCACCCCCGTGCACGTGACCGCCGCCAGGTTCGGCCGGGTCGACAAGGTCTATATCCACACCGCCATCGACCAGGTGATCAGCCCGTCGTTCCAGGCCAAGATGGTCGCCAGCACACCGGTTCGTCGCGAATTCTCGCTGCCGACCGGCCATACGCCCTTCCTGACCGACCCGGACGGCCTGGCGCAGGCGATCGAGGCCGCCGCGAAGTAAAGGTTTACGACCAGTCCAGGATGCGAAGGCGGGGCGATCTCGCTGCACCGCCTTCGCTATCCGTCCGCAAAACCCGCCAATCAACCCCGGAGGACAAGACCATGACGCACCAGACTGAAAACAAGCCCTTCAACGGCGTCCGCACGGAGGTCGTCACTTCGGTTGGCTTCGACGAGGTGCTTGCGCGTCTTCGCGCCCAGATGGGCCGCACCAGCGTGCAGGACATCGTGACCCTGGCCAAAACGCCGATCACCGAAGCGGAGTATGTCCGTGAAGTTGAAGAGCGGTTCGAGGGCGAAAGCGGCTTCATGCTGTTCGCCGAAATCGATCACGGGGGCTGGCTGCCGAAATTCGGGATCAACCGGCGCACCATGCGCTGGATCCTCGGCAATCCGCTGATCGCCGTCACCATGATCCGGCATGACATCACCGCGGGCCTGTTCGCGCCGGTCGAACTGCTGGTGACCGAAGCCGAAGACGGCCAGACCACGACACTCACCTATGTGCGCCCCTCCACCCTCATGGTGATCGAGGACAACCCGCCGCTACTCGCCGCCGCCCTGGCGCTGGATACGAAATACGACGCCCTCATCGCCCATGCGACGGCGCCATTGCCCTGAAGCGGTGGCGTCGGGGGGCAAATTTCGCGTGGTTGGTTAATCGGAGATAGGGCCACTCGAATTCATGCATAAGTCCGCCCTCATCGATGCCCGCCAGGGTTGCGATGCGTCGCTTCTCACGGGATGGGCTGGATGGCGGACAAGCCTAAGAACGAGACTGTCGAGCGGCTGACGCAGACGGAAACCGAAACGTTTGTTGAACGCTCGGCGGAGGTTGTTGAAGGTGCGGAAGAGGCTGTGGGAGGCAAGGCCTCAGCACACCTGCACAAGGCTTCTGGCCTGAGCGGTGGAGACGCGCACGCTCATAAGGCCGGCCACGAGATCAAAAAAGCTGAGCACGAGGTCAAAAGGTCCGACCGCGAGGTCGAAGTCGAGGTGGAAACCAAGCGGGAGACTTGGCGCAGCGCCGCGATTCCGGCCGGGGGCGACCTGGGCGCAGCGCACGCCGCGAAGCGAACGACAACGAAGCGCACGGTGCAGTCGGCGGTCTCGCACCACCATGATGAACCTGATCATGACGCAACGACGGAAAGGGAGACGGCGGCGCCTGGCCACGCCACCGAGCAAGGCCGTGGCGAGCACGAGCGGCGCCCCCACCGACGACTCGAAAGCGAGATTTCCGCCTACCACAGCCGTTTGGCGGGGCGTGCGGCCGCTGCAGAGGACATCCCGCTTACGATCTGGCTTGAGCAGGCCATCGTAGAGCGCGCCGGGCGCTGGAATCGGGTGTTCGGATCGCGCCTTGACGCTCAGCCGGAACCCACCATTCCTCCGCCCTCCCCCGCCGTGGCGCCCGTGGTGGTTTCAGAGCCCGCCGTCCGTAACCCGATCATTGAACTGGGGGCGATGCTGCTGTTGGGCATAGTGCTGGCGGCGATCGTGTTCCTCATCGCCCCGTGGTTCGGGTGGGGGCGTGCGGTCTCCACCGCTTCCACTCCGGCCATCATCAACACCGCCTCGTTCGCCGCGGCGCCGGTTCAACCCAACGCCCCCATAAATCTGGCGCCAGCCAATGCGTTGGCGGGGGGACAGACCGCGCCCCCCGCCAACGTCACGGTGACCACGATTGTGAATGGCCAACCCTCACCCGCTGCTCAGCGGGTATGGGTAAGGCGTTTCCGGCCGCAGCCCCCGCATCAGCCGGTGATCGTCACACCGCCGGAACGCCCCTTGCCGCCACCCTACAATGACTGCAACTGCAATTAGGGCGTTCCTGAATCGGGCAGGCGGCCTAACCGGCCGCCTGAACCTCGGCGCGGCGCGGCAGCTTCCAGCCCGGCCGGACGAAGTGGCAGGTGTAGCCGTTCGGATATTTCTCCAGGTAGTCTTGGTGTTCCGTTTCAGCCTCCCAGAACGGCCCGACCGGCTGGACCTCGGTCACCACCTTGCCAGGCCAGAGGCCGGAGGCGTTGACGTCGGCGATAGTGTCCTCCGCCACGCGCTTCTGCTCTTCGTCGGTGTAGAAGATCGCCGAGCGGTAGCTGAGGCCCAGGTCGTTGCCCTGGCGGTTCAGCGTGGTCGGATCATGGATCTGGAAGAAGAATTCGAGCAGGTCCCGATAGGAGATCAGGCTCGGATCGAAGACGATCTCGATCGCCTCGGCGTGCGTGCCGTGGTTGCGGTAGGTCGCGTTGGGCACATCCCCGCCGCTGTATCCCACGCGGGTGGAGATCACGCCTGGATAGCGGCGGATCAGGTCCTGCACGCCCCAGAAACAGCCTCCGGCGAGAACGGCCCGTTCGGTCTTAGCAGTCACGTCGTCTACTCCTTCGAAGCGGTGGCGGCCGCAGCCCCGATGCTGCGGCCTGATATAGGTGCGTGGATCTCCACGACATAGTCGTCAGGGGACGCAACCCTCGCTCAAATACGGTTTCAGGGACTGAACGGCAGAAACCCGTAATGAACAGGACGCTCGCCCGGCCCTGTAACGCAACCGCCGTTCGCTACGAACGACAGGACATGAAGGCTCTCATCGCACGCTGCGCGCATATCGCCCCGGATCTCAGGCGGGCCTGGTGGGCGCTGCCGCTCCGCCTGATCGTCGGCTATGGTTTCATGGAGCATGGTTACGCCAAGCTCGCCCGGGGACCGGAGTCCTTCGCCGCCATCCTCCATGCCCTTGGAACGCCCGCGCCCCTGCTGATGTCGTGGGCGACCATCCTGGTCGAGCTGCTTGGCGGGTTCGCCGTGCTCGTCGGCTTCTTCATCCCGCTGGCTGGCGTACCGATGATCGTGGTGCTGATCGTCGCCATCGTCACCGTCCACCTGCCGAACGGCTTCAGTTCGATCAAGCTCCAGTCGGTGACGGCATCCGGCGCCCACTTCGGTCAGCCGGGGTATGAGACCGACCTGCTCTATATCGCGGGCATCCTCGCCCTGATGCTTGGCGGCTCGGGTCCCTTCGCGCTGGATCGCCTGATCGTCGGGCGTTCCACCCGCAAGGCGTAAGAGGGGGTCTGATCAGTCCGGCGTCGTTTCGAACACCGTGAGTTCCGGCGGGATGGACGCCCAGGCTGGGCGGCCGCGGGTGAAGATCGCGACCTTCGGATGGAAGGTGGACGGATCATCGAGCGCACCGGCGTAGACGGTGAAGACCTCGTCCTGGTCGACCACGCCGCCGAACACCAGGCTCCCGCAGGCGGGACATGAATTGCGCACCGCGTCCCCGCCGTTGGCGGCCTTGGAAGTGAACTGCAGGGTCGGCCCGGTAAAACGCACGGCGGCGCTCGAAAACCCCATGAACGGGATGAAGCCCGACCCCGAGGCCTTCCGGCAGTCGGCGCAATAGCAGTGGCCGGCGAAAATCGGTTCGCCTTCAGCCTCAAAGCGTAGCGCGCCGCAAAGACAGCCGCCCGTCCGGACCTTTGCAGTCTTTTCCATTCATTCACCGATATTGGAGCCTCCGACTGTTCGCAAGCTTCGCCGCCCGGAGGTAATCGCGCTGGGAAACCCCGAGCCCGCACCTGCCGGAATTGGACGGAATCCTCCAAGTTTGATTGCGCTGGACCTCATAGCGTTCTCGAAGAAAGATCAGGCTCGCAGTCCGCTCGAACGGAGTCTCCCCTATGACGATCTCCCCTGCCCGTCCGCCGGTATGGCTGGCGTCGGGCGTGCGCACGCCGTTCGACAAGGTCGATGGGCCGCTGGCGTCGCTGGATTCGATCGGGCTGTCGGTTCCGGTGGCGCGGCGAATGGTCGAGCGGCTGAACGGCGGCCGGCCGGACTTCATGGTGTGGGGCGCGGTGATCCCCAACCTGACCTGGAGCAACATCGCCCGCGAAGTGATGATGGACGCCGGGCTGGACGCCACCATCCCCGCCTTCTCGACCGTCATGGCCTGCTCCACCAGCATGATCGGCGCCTTCGAGGCGGCCGGCATGATCGACGGGGAAGCCCGCAACCTGGCCCTGGTCGGAGGCGCGGAGAGTATGAGCCGCGTGCAGATCGGCCTGGGTCAATCGCTGTCGGACTGGATCCGCAGCTTCCAGCAGGCCCGCACCCTGGGTGACAAGGCGCGGCGCGTCGGCGCGCTCAAGCCCTCGACCGTTCAGCTTTACGTGCCCAAGGTCGCCAACCGCACCTCCGGCCTCAGCATGGGCCAGCACACCGAGATCACCGCCAAGCAATGGAAGATCAGCCGGACCGAGCAGGACGAACTGGCCCTGGCCAGCCACGTCAAGGCGGTGGCGGCGTGGGAGCGGGGCTTCTTCGACGACCTGGTCATCCCGGTCGCCAGCCCGACTGGCGAGGCTGTGCGCGACAACATCCCGCGCAAGGACACCTCGCTGGAAAAGCTGGCCAGGCTGAAGCCGGCCTTCGATCGCACCTCCGGCGAGGGCACGCTCACCGCCGGCAACTCCTCGCCCCTGACCGACGGGGCGGCGGCGCTGTGGGTGGGGTCGGAGGCGGGCATGGCGCGCCTGCCGGCCGGTACGCCCAGGGCGCGGCTGGTGGACTTCGAGGTCTCGGCGGTGGATTTCCGGGTCGAGGGGCTGTTGATGGCGCCGGCCTTCGCCGTGCCGCGGCTGCTGGCCCGCCACGGGCTGAAGTATGCCGACATCGCCTTGTGGGAGATCCACGAGGCCTTCGCCGCCCAGCTCGCCTTCCACATGAAGGCCTGGGAGGACGAGACCTTCCTGCGCGACCGGGTGAAGATCGAGCCGAACTTCGGTCCCTTCCCGCGCAACCGGGTCAATCCCACCGGCGGCTCCACCGCGCTCGGCCACCCGTTCGCCGCCACCGGCGCGCGCATCCTCAGCCAGGCGGTCAAGGAACTGGCGGCCATGCCCCCCGGCGCGCGCGCCATCGTCAGCATCTGCGCCGACGGCGGCCTGGGCACCGTCGCCCTGCTGCAGAACGACTGAGGCCCCCATGCCCGAAGCCGCGCCCGTGGATTTCTCCGACCTGCGCTCCCGCTATCCGATCCTGCCGGACACGCCCTTGATCCGGGCGGCGTTCGACCGCGCCAGGACGCATTCGGCCCCCTACCTGTTCAACCACGTGGCCAGGTCGTGGCTGTTCGCCGAACAGATCGGCCAGATGCGTGGACGGCCCTACGACCGGGAGGTGGTGGCCGTGGCGACGCTGCTCCACGACATGGGGTTGACCGACGCCGCACCCGGGCCGAACCGGTTCGAGGTGAACGGCGCCAACGCGGCCGCCGACTTCGTGCGCACCCTGGGCCTGGACGACCGGCGCGCCCAACTGGTCTGGGACGGCATCGCCCTGCACGCCACCGCCTCGATCAGTTTCCACAAGGAGATCGAGGTGGCGCTTTGCGCGCGTGGGATCAGCGTCGATTTCGGCGGCCCGGACTTTTCCGCTCTCGCGCCGCAGATGGGCGACATCGTCCAGGCGCTTCCCCGCCTGGACATGAAGCGGCAGTTCCGAGCCTGCTGTATCCAGATGGCCCAGACCCGGCCCGAGACCACCTACGACAACTTCATCCGCGACTTCGGCCTGCGCTTCGTGGCCGGCTACACCCCACCGTCCTCCGTGGACCGGATCATGGGCGCGCCGTTCCCGGAGTAATCGCGGGATAGCGAGGGCTACTCCGCGATACCGCCCGCAAGTCCAGCCAGGAAAGCATGCAGCTTGGCGCCCGTCGCGGCTCCCTCCGCGCCAAGGTTGCGGAACTGGGCGATCCAGTTCGGATCGACAAAGCTGACCCAGGCAATTCCCGCCTCGTCCTGCCAGAGCAGTATCTTCAGGGGCAGGTCGAGACCGGCGATCTGGTCGATCTGCATGAGCGGCGTGCCGCCCTTGGCTCCGCCCAGGATGAACAGGATCGTGGGGCGCAGGGCCATGCCGACCTGGCGCGCGCCCTCACCGTGGTCGATGCGGGCGAACAGAGTCAGGCCGTGGGCCGTGATCGCCGCTTCCAGGCGATCCGCGAGCACATCCACGCTCAGCTTGCTGCGAACAGAGACGATCCCGGACGGCTCGGTCATGATGCATGGATCTCGCGAGGGTCTAACGCCTCCATGATGGCGTACGATATCCCGGCTGTCGCCTGGCAGTTGGTCGAAGCGGCGCGAGCATTATGCGCTTTAACAACACTTAACGCCCGTGGACGCGGGGTGGCTCGCCATAGTCCTGGAACAGACAAGGCAAGCTCAGCGTTTGCCCCGTCATCCGGGAGGGCATGACGATGGTTTCGGAAGTCAACGCCAGTTCCTCGCTCGTCTATGCGGAAAGCGGCGTCATCGCCATCCTGTCTAGGCTTCTGCATGACGCCGAGGAGGTCATGGAGAAGGACTGGGATGCGGCGCGCGCCTGCATCAGCTTGGCCTCGACGATCCTGCGTAACGAATTCACCGTCAAATCGGCGGACGCTCCGGCCGCCACGCCACGGGGAGGCCTGGCGCCCTGGCAACTTCTCCGCGCCAAGACCTACATCTCGGAAAACCTGCATCGCCCGATCAAGATCGACGCGCTCGGCAGGGCCACCCAGCTGAGCGCAGGCTATTTCTCCCGAGCCTTCAAGCGTAGCGTCGGCTGTTCGCCGCAATCCTACATAAGCCTGACGCGATTGCGCCGGGCCCAGGAGATGATGCTGTCGAGCGATCAGCCGTTGAGCCAGATCGCCCTCGCCTGCGGGTTCTATGACCAGGCGCACCTTTGCAAGGTATTCCGCCGGCTCGCCTCGGAGAGCCCGAACGCATGGCGCCGCGACCGGATGTTCCCAGCGATGGAGGCGGACCAGGCGGCCTGCGGTTGAGCGCAGGACAACGCCGCCCCTTTATTTTCCGTGGAGGGACAGGTTTGGCCGGGGCCACGGCGGGCGGGCGGCCTCCAGCCTCGCCAGCGGCGTCCGCATCGCCACCGATCCACACGCGAGGCTCTCGCGAAACATCGGGGATGATGGGCGGGAAACGTTGGCGCATGGATGCGATCCGGGGGCGGAGAGACGCGTCAGGGCCCCTCCCATCCAGCCCAGGTATTCCTCCGGAAGAGAGCTTCGCCGGAACAGATGCGCTCCGTAGACGGCCAGTTCGACGGCCACCGGATCGTCGCCCTCAGGGGAAAAGGCCCATCGCAGGGCCGCGCGCAGATCGTCGATGGACGCCAGGTCATGGACGACGGCGGCCCGGCTTCCCTCATCCGGCCGCGCCTCCCCGTTGTAAGGCTTCTCTTTCTGCTGCTTCAGGGCGTGCAACACGTGGACGGCGTGACGACGTCCCATCACCATGTCCTCGCCGTCTTCCCGCATGACCTCCCGGGCGTAGGCGCGCGTGGTGTCCAGCAGGCGGTAGCGGAGCGGGACGCCGCCGGCGTCCGCCACCAGCAACGACTTGGCTACAAGGCTCGCCACGCCTGCGATGACGCCGGCCTCGTCGAGCGGAGCCAGGGCGGCGACCTCTACGGCTGCATCCAGGGTGAAGCTGCGCTGGAAGGTAGCGAGTCGGCAAAGCAGCTTCCGCTCGGCCGCCGGAAGCAGGCGGAAGCTCCAGTCCAGGGTGGCGCGCAACGTCTGCTGACGCGGGACCGCGGTCCTGCAACCCTGCGCCAGCGACAGGAACCGGTCGCCAAGGCTGGAGAGGATGGATCGAACCGAAAGGAATTCGACCTGGGCGGCCGCGAGTTCGATCGCCAGCGGCAGGCCGTCAAGGCGCCGGCAGAGGTCGCCCACGGCGCCAACGTTGTCAGGTTCGAGTGCGAATTGCTGTGAAAGCGCCCGGGCCCTGTCCAGGAACAGCTTTACGGCCGGATAGTCTTCGACCGGCCGGCCCCGGAATTGCGGCTCCGCGGGGGGATATTCCAGGGGCGAGAGGCGATGCACGTGCTCTCCCCTCGCCCTTAGGGACTCCCGGCTGGTCGACAGCACATGGGCCCCAGGCGCCGCCTCGATCACCTGTTCGGCGAACCACGCCGCCGCCTCCACCACGTGTTCGCAGCCATCCAGGACGATCAGCGTCCTTTGCCCAGCCAGGCGTCCGATGATGCCGGAGACCGCGTCCTCCGTGCGGAAACCAAGCGCCGAAGCGACCGCTCCGGCGAGCAGCGAAGCGTCGGAGAGCGGGCCGAGATCGACAAAGCAGATCGTGCCGGGAAAGACCTCCGCCAGGCGCTCGATCACGCTGGCGGCGACGGCGGTCTTGCCGACGCCGCCCGGTCCCACCACGGTGACGAAACGGCGCTCCAGCACCTGGGCCGCTATGCGCTCCACCGCTTCGGACCTGCCTACCAGATCCCGATGCGGCGGTCGCCGTGGGCTCGGCGGCGCGGGCCTGGCCAACGGCGCGCAGGCGGAGACCGGTGCGACGAAGCAATAGCCCTGGCCGGGGATGCTGCTGAGATAGCGATGCTGGGCGCCGTCGTCGCCAAGCGCCCTGCGCAGGCCCGCGATCTGCACGCGCAGCGCGCCCTCGCCCACCACGACGTTGGGCCAGGCCCGGGCGATCAGGTCGTCCTTGCCGACCACATCGCCGGATCGCTCGACCAGGAGGGCGAGGATGTCGAAAGCGCGGGCTCCCAGCTTGAGCGGTCGGCCGCCATGCGTGACCAGCCGCTCGGCCGGCCGAAGATGGAAGGGCCCGAATGCGTAGAGCGCCCCACCGCTCGATGAGTCCGACAGGCCTTCGGAGGCCATGGGCTGCAATCCCTCGAAGATCGGTGGATGGGCCAACCTGCGCCACCCTATACACGAGAAATGGTGCGACGGCATTTGACCGGAGCGAAATCAGGATGCGGCGCAGGGAGGAAACGGCCAAAGAAAAAGAACGGCCAAGCTTATTCGAAGGACAGATCGAACATCTCCAGATCAATCAATGGAATTTGTGAGACGATTCCGTTCACTCGCCGGGCCAGAACCATCCGGCCAAGGGTCGGGGCGGTGACGCCGGCGAACACCTGATGCGCCCACCATGACAGGACCAGGCTTTCGGCCCCAAACCGCCTGAAGTCGCACTCCATTCGCCTCTGCAGCCCATTTTCGTCGAAGGAGAAGATCTGTTCGCGCGCATAGGTCGCCACCTCGGGCGGGAACCTCACCCGTAGTCGCCTCCACCCCTGGGCGTCATCACGCCGGGGGGCGACCTCATCGACCTGGAAGCCCGGATCGGCGAAACAGGAAGGGATCGCCATATGGTTCCGGATCGTCAGTCCACAGAAGAACGCCAGGTCCAGATCGTCCCAGCTCCCTTCCTCGACTGAAGCCGGGAGGGCGCCGCCCGGATGGTCTCTCGCCTGTATCACCTGGCCATCGGCCGTCTCGATCGTCACCCGATCCGGATGATAGGCGGCGCTCCGGTTCCCTGCGGTGAAGCCGACGATGCGCAGGCGCTGCTCGCCCACCTCGCCCTCGGCCACAAAGTCCTTCAAGGCGCCGCGCTTGCCGGCCGCGGCCAACAGGGCGCCATCGATCGACATATGGGCGGAGAAACGGCGCAGCCGCCTCCAGCGATCCAGCCCTCCGCAGGCGGCGAGCACCTCCTCAAGCAGCGGCATGTTGAGTTTCCGCACGACGGCGGGGGTCCGCCGGCCGACAGAGACTACGCGCCCTGGTGGAGCACGATTGGACGTTCACGCCGTCCGGAAGCCGACCCGGTACTGGCATGGCCGGAAAGCGTGTGCGTTTGGCGGATTTGCAGGGACCGGGCGCGTTGTCGCCAAGTCGAAACAGGCGGAAAACCATCCCGTCTTCGCGCTTCTGTATTTCACTGCGCGAGTTGATCCCTGGAAGGAGCTTTCCATGACCAAGATCATCGCGGGCGTCGCTATCCCCGACAGCAAGTTGGCGCAGGAAGTCGACCAGTTGGTGCGGGATACCGAGTCCGAGCTGCTTTATCACCATTCCAACCGCGTGTTCCTGTTC
>JBARAK010000444.1:0-65061 GCA_049791955.1 Caulobacteraceae bacterium | reverse complement strand
GCGCAGGGGCGACGAGGTTGGCGCGGTCTTGCGCCTTGTTGCAGGCGGCCGTCGCGATCAGCGCGGCTGTGAGGGCGGCCGCGCTGGCGAAGCGAGCGCGCGGGAACAGGGTGTGGGAAGCCATCATATACTCGCTCAAAGGGTGCTGGTGTTGGTGACCCCGGGAGCCGAGGTCAGGGTCTTATTGGTCTGCTGCTGGGTCTGCGTCACCGTCGCCTGGGCCGCGGCGCCGGCCATCTGATTGGTCCCGGCCAATGCGGCCTGGGCCTGGCCTTGGGTGACCAGGATGTCCTGTAGCTGGGCGAGCTGGGCGGAGACGGTGGCCAGCAGCTGATTGGTGGCCTGGGTCGCAGCCGTGGTGCCCGCCGCGCCGTTGGACGCGGTGACGGCCTTGGAGACGGCCCCGCTGATCGCAGCGCGGTTTTGCGCCACCTGGTTCTGGATGGTCACGGCGTTCTGCAGCGCCTGGGCGCTGTTGGTCTGCCAGGTGGACAGGGCGCTGCCGAGCTGGGCGTTGTTGAACCCCGCCACCGTCGTGCTGCCCGGGTAGGCGGTGGCGAAGGCCGAGCCGGCGCTGGCGGAGTTGAACCCGATCCCCTGGGCCTGCTGGAGGATCTGGGCCGCCTGCTGGTTGACGGTGGCCAGGGTGGCCGAGGTGTTGTCGGAGCCGAGGTTCTGGATGGCGCTCTGGGCGGCGGTGAGCTGGTTCTGGAGCTGGGTGAGCTCGGTCACGCCTTGGGAAACCTGTTGGACGGCCTGGCCAAAGGACAGGGTCTGTTCCTGGAAGGTCCAGGGGTCGAACACCTCGTATTGCGCCGAGGCGGTCGTAGCGCAGCCGAGCACGCAGGCGCAGGCGCCGGCCGCCAGGGTGCGGGCGGCCAGACGAAGACGATCAGTCATGGTGCGGATCTCCAGAGAGGCTCGGTTCGCTGAAGCGGCGCAGGCCGCAGGCGCACAGGATGGAAAGGACCCCGACAACGACCGGCCAGAGCTGGCGGTGGAGCGGTAGGGCGACGACGCAGATGAAGCCGGGCGCGCAAAGCAGCATGAGCAGCGCGCGGCGCCGTCGCGCCGTACGCGACAGGGCGCACGGCAAGCGGCGCACCAGGCCGGACGCAGCGCGGGCCAGGAAGGGCGAGGGAAGGAGGAGCCGCTTCATGCGGCGGCCCGGAGCTGACTGAGACGCTCGGCCAACACGGGGAAGCCCTTGTGCCGCAGGAACGCCTCGGCAAAGCCGCCCTTGCCGTGTTGGCTCAATAGCTGGTCCATCAGCGTCTGGTCGTTCTTGTTGTTGGACCCCACAATCGACAGGCCGACGGGGCCAAGACCGAGCTCGATGACCCGGTTCCCCTCGGGAGAGGTGACGTAGTAATCGCGCTTGGGGATGGCGCTCGAGATCACCTCGAGCTGGCGCTGGTTCAGGTTGAAGTCGCGGTAATACTGAGCGGTGTTGGGCGACAGCGCGTCCTTGTTGGGCAGGTAGATCTTGGTCGGGCAGGACTCGATCAGGGCCGGGGCGATGGGCGAACTGGCGATCTCGGCTAGGCTTTGGGTGGCGAAGATCACGCCCACGTTCTTGCGACGCAGCGTCTTGAGCCACTCCCGGATCTTGGCCGCAAACGTCCCCTGGCCGATGAACAGCCACGCCTCGTCCAGGATCAGCAGGGTCGGGCGGCCGTCGAACAGCCGCTCCAGGGTGCGGAAGATGTAGGCCAGGGTCGGGAAGATGGCTTTGGACCGCATGATGTCGGCCATCTCGAAGGTGATGAAATTGGAGCCGGCGATCGCGCTGCTCTGGGCGTCCAGCAGCGCCCCGAACGTGCCGTCGTGAGTGAATGGGCGAAGCGCGGTCTTCACGCTCTCGTCCTGAACCTGAGTCCACAGATGGGTGAGGGTCCGCAGTCGGGTCGGAACCTTCTGCACCTGGACCAGGCCGAGATAGATCTGCTCACGGATGTCGGGGGCGACCTGCACCCCCTGGCCGACCACCAAGTCTTCGACCCACCCGCACGCCCATTCGAGCGCGCCGGCGTCGTCCAGATCGGCCAGGGGCTGGAAGGTCAGGTCGCTCTCGCGCGCATCGGCCGACAGCTTGTAGAAGTCTCCGCCGACCAGCAGCGTGGTGGAGCGCATGGAGGCGCCCACGTCGAAACAGATGACCCGCGCTTCGGGATAGCGCAGGTGCTGGATGGCGGCGGTGGCCAGCAGCACCGACTTGCCGGCGCCGGTGGGGCCGACGACCTGGGTGTGGGCCACGTCGCCCTGGTGCAGCGACAGCCGGTAGGGGGTCGAGCCGCCGGTGCGGGCGAGCAGCAGGGGCGGCTGGTCGCCGGGAAAACTGCGCGTTGTGCACTCGCGGGTGAGGTGGTCGTTGCGTTGGGGCCCGGCGTAGACCGCGGATACCGGCGTCAGGTCCGACAGCGACAGGGTGGAGATCATCGGCCGGCGCTTATCGGCGTAGGGGTTGCCGGGAAGGGTCCCCAGCCACGCCTCCACCGCGTTGACGTCCTCCAGCTTGGCGACGAACCCGCAGTTGTTCAGCGTGCTCTCGACCAGCCGCGCCTTCTCGGCCAGCGCGTCGGGGTCGCGGTCCAAGAGCGTGACGGTCGGCGTGTAGTAGCCGAACGCGGCGAAGTCGCCGGACGCGATGGCCATGGCGCTCTCGGCGGAATCCGCGCGCCGGGCGGCGTCCTGGTTGACGTGGGGCGATTCCTGTTTGGTGATCGCTTCGCCCGCGACCGCCATCAGACCCTTGCGGCCTTGATACCAAAGGGTCCGCATCCGGCTCAGCTCCTTCAGCGCATCGGCCTTGTCGAGCGGAAGGAAGCGGGAGACCCAGCGATAGGCGATCGGGAGTTCGTTCAGCGCGTCGAGCGATGAGGGGGCGGTGGACTGGGGATATTCGCGGATCGAGATGACGCGCAGGTGATGATCGCCGAGACGCGGCATCAGACCCGTGGTCAGCGTGTCGTCGGTGAGCAACGCATCCATGTAGGCCGGGCATTCCGGGGTCTTGACCGGATGGGCCTTGGTCGAGATGCAGGCATGCAGATAGGTCAGCAACTCATCGCTTTTGAGCTGCTTGGTCATCGGCATGACGTTGCGATACAGGTCCAGGATCGCGGTGACGGTGTTTCTGAAGTAGTCGAGGGCGGCGGCGTAGGAGCCCAGGGCGCCCTGGCCGGTCGGGGCGTTCTCGATGACAAACGCCCGCACCTTGGACGCCCGTTCGCCGGGCGGCAGGTAGTAGAGGGTCAGGAAATAGCGGGTCTCGAAGCTGCGGGCGCCCTCGGAGAAATCCAGCCGGCGCTCCTGGTCGAACAGCTGCGAGATCGGATCGGGGAAAGCGCCCTTCGGCGGATAGTGCGGGGAGGGGTTGCGCCGCGCCTCGGTGTGCATCCCCCAGGAACTGCCCAGGCCCTTATGGGCGCGGTTGAGTTGGCTGCGCAGCACCATCAGCTGCTCGGCCGTCGAGCTGGCCAGATCGGGACCACGGAACTCCAACGTCGCCATGTAGGCGCCGTCCTTGTTCAGCATCACGCCGTCGCCGATCAGCATGCCCCAAGGCAGCCGATCACAAAGCAGCTTGGGCCGGTCCTTGTATTCGCGTAGGTAAAGCACCGGCTTTAGCCTTCCAGATATTTGGGATGGTAGAGGTGGAGCTTCAGGACGCGGAAGAACAACGGATCGTTCTTGGTCAGCGCGTAGGCTCCGGCGTAGAAGGCGAGCGCGAGGGGAATACCGACAAGTGGTTGGCGGTATCCGACGCCCAACATGCCGCCGAAGGTGCCGATGCCAATGGCGACGCCACGCGGGACCCCGGCGATCAGGATGGGGGCGCTAACCTGGGTATGCAGCTCGACGCGATAGCCTTGCGGCTTGGGATCAGCGCCCCCAGACATCAGGAAAACACCGCGCCGGCCGCGTTGCCGAACAGGGTGGCATAGGAGGAGGTGCCGAAGAAGGCGATGCTCAGGCCGAACGCCACCTGCATGATCTTTTGCAGGCCGCTGCCGTGGTGGCCCATGGCGATACCCAGGCCGCACAGGCCCATGGCGATGGCGCCACCGGCATGGGTAGCGGGCCGGTCACGTCGGTCTGGATGTTGGTGACCAGGGTGTCCCAGGGCATCGTGCCGGAGCCGCCGGATGTCGACGACGCGAACGCGGGACTGGCGGCGAGGAAGGCCGCCGCGGCGACGGCCATCCTGGCTGGGTTGGCGGTCTGAATGCGCCGCTCGAAGGCGGTCCTCGTGGATCTAAGTCTCATCATGCTCACTTTCTTCGCAAAGCTTGCCCCTGCGTTTTGCGGGGCTGTGGGGAGGTTCCGGGAGGGTCGACCCGTCCCGGAGAAGCGCGCGCAGTGGCCGGGGACCGGTAGGTTTGGCCTTGGTGCGCAGCTTGGAGGGCGCCCACCTTGGCCGGAGATCACGGCTGAGGCGAAGCGTGGGACGGAAAGCTGTGGATGGCGCGGATCCAACGCCGCGCATCAAGTTGCCCAAAGGTGGGAATATTCCCACCCCAAGACGGCTTTAGCTGCGGCGGGTTGCTGAGCGGTTAACGTGACCTCGCCCCATAAGCTGCGCGTCATGCGGAGCGAGAATAGTGCAAGGTTATAAAATTAGCCTCGGGTGCCAACACACTGGCCTTCCACATAGAGTCTTGAGATAATTTACTTGACCAAATGCCGACCTATAGCGGCCCCCTAGCGCCACCTCATGCCACGACATTTGCATTCGACAAGCACATGACAACCTACATGCTAGATTATGCGTGATTTTTTCGGTTCATCCGCAATGAGATGGGCTATGCCCAACTCGAGTCGTGGGATTTGGTGATGAGACACGCACGCGCAAATCCGGTATTATTCCCGGCCGCTAGGCGCGAAACCTGGGAATATACCCTCTTCAAATACCCAGCGAATTAGCGCAATTAGAGCGCGATGCTGGCTGAATTAGCGGAACGGATCGAGGCGCGGCTTAAGGCGGTGGGGATCACCCATCGCGAGGCTTCCCTGCGGGCGGGGCTGCACGAGGACGCCATCCGCAATATCCGTAGGGCGCTAGATAAGTCGCCGCGCTCCCAAGGGCGGGTGGGCGTGTCGTCCAGGACGCTCGCGGCGCTGGCGCCAGTGCTGCAGACCTCGGTCACCTGGCTCGTGACCGGCACCGAGTCACCGAGGGTGGCCGCTATTCCCTTCGTGGCCTGGGACGATCTGATCGGGCTGACGGAACCGGGCTGGAACCCCGCCGAGGTCGGCAGGATGACGGAGGAGTTCGGGGCGTGGCGGGAGGGGTGCTTCGCCACCCGCGTCCGCGACGACGCGATGGGGCTGGTCTCTCCACCCGGGTCCGTGCTGATCGTCGACCCCCGCCGGAATGAGGTGGAGGATGGCGGCTTCTACGTCGGCGTGTATGAGGGCAAGGCGGTGTTTAGGCGCTGGTACACCAATCCGGAGCGCGCCGAACCTATGAGCCGAAATCCGGGGCACAAGGCGATTTATGCCTCCTCAGCCAGGCCTTGGATCGTCCTGGGCCTGGTGGTGCGTTCGATGTTGGACCTGAACACCACGATTTAGCGGCCGCGAGTGGCCTAGCCTGTACGCGCTAAGCGCTACTATGGGCCTGACTCCGGCCGATCTGGGCGCGTCTCGCCGCATCCGATTTCGCGGCTGGCCTCCTCGGATCGCCATCCCGCATCATCGTTATTCCCTGCGGTTCACGCCATCCAAGATCGCGCACCCGGAAACCGCCACGTTTGCAATTTCTTGAGTGGTGACACAATGCAAAAACCACAACGTGTGTGTTAGTTTTACGTTATGTGATTAGCCAGAGGTGAAGCCAATGAGAGCATTCCTAGCCGGACTGATTGGTGCCGTTTCGATGCTGGCCCCGTTGACTGTGAGGGCAGAGCCTGCCGCCTACGAGGGGAATGCTAGCGGTCAAGATTGCATAGTTCACACAATCCTTGATCGGGCCACTGGAGAGGACATCACCAGAGCTACACGCTGCGCATTACGTTACATCAAGGGTGTGAATGTGGCCACAGGTGCCAAGTGGAACGCCGATATCTACAGCGGTGGCGAGATAAAGGGTGTCGATATCAACGGCGACCACTTCCGCTACGATCCACGCACTAAGCTCTGGACTAATCTCGCTACCGGAAAGACATGCGCGCAGTCGACGCCGCGCCACGTGTGCGCCGGCTGACCTGGGGCTACATCAAGCGACTCGCCTTGCGGGCGCGCTTCATGGCAACATGAGCCCCGAAACCGCTGGCGGCACAAGGGGACGCCTCAAGGTTTGTGACACGGACGGCGCTAAGTCGGACAGAGCATGAACACGGCTAGGCAGCGGCGTGGAGCCGCTCATTGAGGCGCAGCGGCAGGAAGGTGTCGGCCGCGGCGCTGGGCTCGCTCCAGAGATAGTCGCCCGTCAGGCTGATGTGGCTCCAGCCGAGCGGGGCGACATGGGCGAGGAGATCGTCGGGCGCGAGTTGGCCTACTGTGCGGAGGTGCTCGACCGCGCGGCCCATGTAGAGCGTGTTCCAGTAAACGATGGCGGCCGTGACCAGGTTCAGGCCCGACGCGCGGAACTCCTGGCTTTCGACCGTGCGGTCGGTCAGACGACCCTGCTTCTGGGTGAACACTGCGGCCGCAAGAGAGTGGCGCGCTTCGCTCTTGTTCAGCCCCGCGAGGCAGCGCCGGCGCAGGTCCTTGCTCTCCAGCCAGTCCAGGGTGAACAGAGCCCGCTCGATCCGGCCGATCTCCTGCAAAGCGAAGTCGAGGCGGTTCTGGCGCTGATAGGCGCTGAGCTTCTTCAGCATCACCGACGGCGCGACCGTCCTGGCCTTCAGCGACGCCGCCAGCCGCACCACCTCGTCCCAGCACTCCATGATCACGCCGGTGTTGATCGGCCGCCCGATGAGCGGCTCCAGCTCCTTGTAGCGGGCGGCCGGCTCGAATGTGCCGAGCCTGCGGTCGGCGAGGTCGCGAATGCGGGGTGCGAAGCGGTAGCCGAGAAGGTGGGAGAGCGCGAAGACGTGGTCGGTGGCCCCGGCCGTGTCGGTGTAGTGCTCGTGGATTTCCAGACCGCTGCCATGCAGCAGGAGGCCGTCCAGCACGTGCGGCGCCTCGGCCGCCGTCGCGGAGATCAGCTGGGTGTGGAACGGCTCGTACCGGTCGGAGACGTGGGTGTAGATCTTCTGCCCGGGGTCGGCGCCGTACTTGGCGTTCACGGCGCCCGGAGCGCCGCGCCGGCCGCTGCGGAAGAACTGCCCATCCGAACTGGAGGTCGTCCCGTCACCCCACACACGGCTGAGCGGCAGAGCGGCCTGGGCGTCGACGATGCAGGCGAGCGCGGCGGCGTAGGTCTCTTCCGACAGGTACCAGGCCTGCGTCCAGGCGAGCTGAGCGTAGGTGACGCCCTGGGAACTATCGGCCATGCGTTCCAGGCCAAGGTTTGTGCCATCGGCCAGGACGGCGGCGAGCACGGCCTGCGGGTTAGGGTGGACCTTGCCCGAGCGGAGTTCAGTGAACCGCTCGACGAAGCCGGTGCGCCGGGCCACTTCGGAGAGGAGCCGGGTGATACGCATCTTGGGCAGGAGCCGGTCGACCAGGGCGTCCAGGCGCGCGGCCTCGGCCGGGATGAGAGATATGCACTACCATTTTGTTTTATATGGGTTTTTCTTTAACCTAGATGCTGCACAATGCCTGCACAGGCACGCAGAATCAATGACTTGGCGCGCCGACCTGCACGGAAGCTGCACAGAAGGGCGTAGCGTATGGCGTTTGTGACCGACAAGGAGGAGCTCAAACCCGGCCTCGTCATCTTCCGGCGGGCGGACGTGGCCCATCGCAACTGGTACTGCCGGGTCAAGCTGCCCAAGGCCGACCGCTACAAGACCATCTCGCTGAAGACAGCGGACATCGGTTCAGCGCGGGAGCGGGCCTTCGACCATGACGCCGACATCCGCTTTCGCATCAAGCACGATGTTCCGGTGTTCAACCGGTTCTTCAGCGAGGTGGCGTTGGAGTATGTCGCCTTGCAGGAGACACGAGCCAAGCGCGGCGAGGTGAGCGCGGGGCGGCCCAAGAAGATCAAGTCCGTCGTCAACGGTGCGCTCAACGCCTATGTCGGCTCGACCCAGATCCAATTGGTCGGGGCGGAGAGCTGGGAGGCCTATCCCGGTTGGCGGCGCGCCACCGGGTCTGGCCGCTACTTCCGCACCGGCGCCACGCGCCGCAGGAGCGCCGATGGAGGAGCGGAGACCGCCATCATCAGCGACGCCACAATCCGCTTCGAGATGTCGATCTTCGGCGCGGTGATGAACTACGCCATCACCAAACGTTATGTGCCGGCCGCCAACCGGTTCGAGGGCAAGCCCAAGCTGAAGACCATGCGGCGAGACGCGTTCACCTTGGAGGAGTACCGCCGTCTCCACACCGTGGCGCGCGCCTGGGTGAAGGCGGCGGCGCGGCCGTCGAGCGCCTGGTATCGAACCGTCGCCTACAACTTCATCCTGATCATGTGCAACACCGGGATGCGGCCGTCGGAGGCCAAGAACCTGCGCTGGCGCGACGTCACCAGCGCCTTGGATCGGGACAAGCGCGAGCTGGTGGTGCTCTGCGTGCAGGGCAAGGGCAAGTCGCGCAAGCTGGTGGCCCCCAAGAGCGTGGGCGACTATCTTGATCGCATCAAAGCGATCGCCAAGGCCAAGGCGCCGGACGATGCGGTCTTCACCACCCTTACCGGCAAGCCCGCCAAGTCGCTGTACCAGGCCATGGTGGAGGATCTGCTGATCAAGGCCGAACTGCGCGACGGCCCGTCGGGCGTTCCACGATCCACCTATTGCTTCCGTCACACCTACGCCACCTTCCGGCTGGGCGAAGGGGTGGATGTCTACTTCCTAGCCGAACAGATGGGCACCTCGGTCAAGATGATCGAGGATCACTATGGCCATGTGAACACGATCAAGCACGCGGACCTGGTGCTGCAGGGCATGGGCGGCTGGGATCAACTGGCGCCGACGGAGGATATGGCCCCATCCAGCAAAGCTGCACCGCCGGTGGTGGAAGGCCGCGCCAGGGTGCGCGCTCGGACGGGCGCGCCTTCGGGCTCCAGCCAACGCCCGACTGCCTAAGCGTCGAGCCTCGACGCCTGTTTTCATTTCCTCAGCTGTCGCCGGTGCGCCGCTGGCGCACTAAACCGGCGCCTTGAAAAGGGAGGGCGGATAAAGCCGCGTCGAGTTCGACGCGGCTTTATCCGCATGCCGATGCGCAGTCAGCCCGAGGTGCGACATAGGCCACGGCGATGCGCGCGTGTCGCGCATCGTCTGCACAGGGACGACAACGTGAACGCCACTCGCCTGCGGTTGCCAGCAGTAGACAAAGCCTCAACGGTTCAGCCGAGCTTCTGCCCTACGTCCAAGACGAAGTCATAGCCACGTAGTCAAGAGCGACGCTGACGGACGTCAAAATCATTGATTTGGTTAACGGCTCGCTCATACTAGAAGTTGAGCGGGGGCGTCCAAGAATCTTAATGCCATACTTTATCGACGACACTGATCGTCGCCCTTGCTCAAGTGGGGCCCGTCGCCGCAGCGGGTACCAGTTCGGCCATCCAGCCCAGCGGGAGCGCCTTAGCCGGCAAAGTGATGGTGAATGCCGGTGCTGGCCAAGCCGACGCCGCAATGATCGCCGCCGCTCTGATCAACCGCACGTCGCGCGGGATCTGCATCATCATCAACACCCGCCCGACGAAAACAAATTGGACGCGGGCAGACGTCCAGCAGTTCAAGACCGCCCGACCAAGCCGGCCATCCTCATCTTGACAGGTGAGGGTCCGGTGGATGTCTCGGCTTGGCTGATGTCCGATCGGGCGGCTCGGCGCTACGAAGGACCTGGCTGCTCGCTCTACAGTCCTATTGGCCGAAATCCTCGACAACCGTAGCTGAAGGCAGCTCGCTTGCGGGCCGCTATGAGGTCGCGCATATTGAAGCGGAACGACGAGCTCGCGCCACGGGAGCTGCTATGTGCAACTTGTTTAGTGTCGCGAAGGGCCAAACGGCGATTGCCCGCTTGGCCGGGACGATGCGCGATACCATCGGCAACCTCGCACCCCTTTCCGCCATCTTCCCCCACCAACACGCGCCAATTGTCCGCAAAAATGCGCCGGATGGCGTTTGAGAGTTGCTATGGTGCGGTGGGGCCTCCCTCTTCGAGACAGGCGCTGTTCGAGGCGACCACCAAACGGGCCGACGAGATTCGAGCCAAAAGCAATGCCGACGATTCTAACACGGAGGACGAGCGGGAGATGTGGATGCGCGTGCCTTGGTTGCTTGCTTCAACCCTGCGGCGGCCTCTTCCGGACGGATCGCTACAGGTCGTGGCGCGGGGCCTAGGAGTGACGTCATCGAGTCAACTTTATAGCGAGAGTTAGCCAGCGCCCGCCGCTGACCGACCGGAGCCGGGCGGAAGACCATAGTGATGGCGTCCTTTCCCAGACCGCATGATCTGGTGTTATGATGGGCCATGCGCCATGGGACTAAAGCAGCCAATCCAAGATAGAGATTCAGACGCGGACGAGACGGTCCGCGTCGCCGTAGCTCATGGGATCGCCGACGCTGACGCCGGCCGCACCCGCCCCCTGAGGAGATCGCGAATGGCTGGCGACCTGGGGCACGGATAAAGAGACACCTACGCCTCAATGAGGGTTACGGTCTAATCCGCCGCATTGTTGGACCTTGTGGATATCCTGGCATACATCCGTACGCGGAACCCAAACGCCGCCCGTCGAATAGCGCGGCGCCTGCGCGACGCATTCAATAGCCTCAGCAAGCTACCGGCACGCGGGAAGCCGGGCTTGGTGACAGGCACTCGCGAGGTCGCGAGCGTCTCCCCATACGTGATCGTATGCCGCGAGACGCCGACCGAAATGCAAATCCTACGGGTCTGGCATGAGGCGCAGAACCGAGCTTGACCGATGTCTGAGATCTGAGACCTCATCGACGCCGAAGCTGGCGTCGAGCTGTGGGGGCGCAAAATCGCCGGCGGCAGTAGCGCCGGCAAATTGGAATACCAGGTCAGAAGTCCCCGCCCAGACTTGCGCGGCCTTTGGCAGGTGGACCGCGAAGTCGCTTCCAGCTTTTTGCCCTTGAGCTCGTCCATGCCGTTGCAGCCAATCCGCGTTCAGCGCCCGTTGCGCCGGTGTCCACAGTGACGTTGCTGATCAGCAGCACGTCGCGACGGACGTGACGATCGCAGAGAGCGGCGGCGATCCGCGCCTCAAGTGTGAGTAGGGCCACACCGCCCGCAAGGGGTGCGCGGTGACACGCTCTTTCGGTCGGCCAATCACCGACAAGGCCGACATGCTTCAAGCCGTAGCCGCCTTCGCAAGCCGCGTAGCGGAGAAGCTGCGATCCAGCGCGGTGGCCGCGCCTCGGGTGGCGGTTTTCATGCACACAATCCCTTCGGGAAAGGGCCTCACCACAGCGCATCAGGCACCGCGAGCCTGGTAGAGGCTAGCGCCGATATGATGGAACTGGTCGCCGCGTCGCGCAGGGTGGCCGCCGACATCTGGCGCGCGGGCTTTGATTACACCAAGGCGGGAGTCATCTGCGATAGCTTGGTGGCCCAGGACCAGGTGCAACGGCCATTGATCGGTGCCCGCGACCGCGTGCGCTCGGCCGCGCTGATGGGGGCGCTAGATGAAGTGAACCGGCGCTGGAGCCGTGGAAGCCTGGTCAGTGGCGCCGCCGGAGGTCGGCCCACTTGGACGCAACGGGCCAACATGAGGTCTGCGCGTTACACGACGCGGGCTGATGAACTACCTGTCGCGCGCGCCTAGCCCCGAAATGTCATGAGCGAAGTGGCCTCGTGCTGGTTCGCGCGATAACGACCTAAAGGGTAGGAGCTACCTCCGCCCCAGCTTTGATCTTAGGATGAAAAGAGACGGAGGGCGGGTGGATATCGTCGGCGCGGCCGCGTTCGAAAAGATAACGGAACAGTGAACCAAAGGCGCACCACTTTGGCGAAGCAAGTACACTCAATGCGCAGACTGTTCTAACGGATAGTCTGGGTCGGCCATCAATGAATCATGCACTGACAAAGTTGGTTTTTGGTTGTTAGTTGCGAAACCAAATTTAACCGGCGCTAATGGGTCGGCCCACACATTCTGAAAATGCAGCCAATCTTTGGAATTTAGGCTGAGAAGATATCTACGGTTTGGTTTTAAATTGCATTTAAACTTAAATATACGACGGCCCGGATATATCAGGATGGGCGGCGCGCATGGCGGATAATCAAAATTGACATAATCAATGCCAACATATTGGACAAGAGAGTAGCCACATGACATTTCTTGATCGAACGTAATTCTCAATATTAAAATGCCGGGAGCAACCGTTTCCCCATTTTTTGGATAAGTACCGATTACATGAGGAGGGATGCCGCCGCCATCCTTAACCAAGCGGAAACATTTCTCTTTTGCGGTAACTGTGACCCCCCTGAACGCGTGCACAGTTATGGGCGCAACGGTAGTGTTCGGAACGGCGGCTGGATTCGGAGGCAAGGGAGAAGGTTGTTCATGTTGCGCATCCGTATCGGCCGAGCCAGGCGTCTGGGACATACCGTTGACAGGCTGAACAGCGAGCGACACCAGTGGGAATAAGCAAAGACACGTCGAAATAATTTTGAGCTTCTGAAAAAAAGGCATCATGTGATGGTCAACAACGATTGAGAGTTCGATGATAAAACCCACTCAGTTGATAATATCAGCAAACGTCATCCAGGTAAAGGGAAAGAGTCGATACCCAATAGTTGGGGAGCCTCTCCGGGTTTCATGGAAATGATTTTGGAAGCACGCCTGATCAAGGCGGGTCGGTGCGCTACGACTATCCGGGTAATTGGTAGGCCGGAAACGATATCCGCAATCAGTTCCTCCATATGTTCATCAAGGTTAGCCGTTCCTTCATCAAGGATCAAAATGGAAGGATTGCGATATAGCGCCCGCGCTAGAAGGAGTCGTTGCTTCTGACCTCCCGACAAACTTGATCCCATATCACCCACCAAGCTAAGATATTGCATGGGTTTTGCCATAATATCTTCATGCACAAGCGCCATATTGGCGGCTTTCTCAACGCGGGACATGTCGAGTCGCGCATCGAAAAAAGCAATATTTTCAGCAAGACTGCCGGAGTAGAGACGGTCATCCTGCGCAACAAAGCCGACGCGAAGTCGCCATTGTCGCCAAAGCGCGGGCGTGGCTCGTAGATTTTCTAACCTTATTTCGCCGTCGCTCGGTTCTTGTACGCCTAAGATGAGTTTAAGCAGTGTGCTCTTGCCACATCCCGATGGTCCGGTGATGGCGACGAAATCACCAGGCTCAATGTCGAGTGAAAAATGATTTATGACGTTAGCCTCACCAACGCCATATGAGAAGGAGATGCGTCGGAGCGATAATGCACCGGAAATGGATGTGGGGAAATTTTGGTGATGAATTTCTTCTGCAGGCACTGATATTATATCAGATATCCGTTCCAAGTGCAGGCCGAGTAAACGAAATTGGGAGGCTTGCATAATGAAAGCTCCGGTTCGATCTGTAAATAACTGGCGAAATGCTATAAAAGCTAGCAGCATCCCGATGGACATTCCTCTGGAATGGATCACGTTGCTCGCGCCCAGAAAAATGACGACAATCAATTGTAGACCGGACGATAGATTATAAAGCGCATCGCGTAACGTCTGAAAGCGATTCATCGACAGGGTTGCTCTTACGCTGGCCGAAAATCGATTGCGCCATCCAGCCTCGCGTTGAGACTCGCCACCCATAATTTTGGTTATCGTCGCCGCGCGAATCGACTCCATCAAATAAGTTTGCTCGACTGCGGATGCCTCCAACATCCTGGATGAAGAAGCCCGAATATAAGGATAAATACAAAACCCAATGAGGGCGTTTATCGCGACGCCACATATCACACAAATAGATAATGATGGAGAATACAGAAACATCAATCCGCCCGAAATGAGCGATGCCAATCCATCTATAAATGCAGCAACTAAACCTCGTGCCAGACTTTCCTGAATGGCGTTTATTGACGACATGCGCGATGTGATGTCACCGACATGGCGGCGCTCAAAAAATCCACTCGGAAGCCGCAATAGATGAGCAACGACATTTCCACCAATCTGATAAAAGATAGAGCTGCCAACAACTTGGATTGACCAAGTGCGGGCGGCTTCAAAAATTATCTGAAAAATGAGAGCCATCGTGAATGCTAAAGATATGATTGTAAGTAAACTAGCATCTCCTCTTTCGATAGCGTCATCAACTATGAATTGAATTTGCAGCGGCGCTACAAAGGATAGAATTTGAATAAATAACGAAATAATCAGAACTTGCGCTAGCGCCCTTTTCACGCCAACGGCTCGTGTTATCAAATCTGAAAAGTCGATTTTTGTACACGCTTTGATCACATTGAATGTAGCTCTCGGAACAATTTCGATTGCCACGCCTGTGAAATGACGAGAGAAAATGTCTTTACTATAAGAACAACGGCCTAGCGCTGGATCATGAACGACGAAACCCTTCGAGTTGATGGCTGTAAGAACGACAAAATGGTTCAAATTCCAATGCAATATGGCTGGTAATCGGACGTGCGAAAGCATATCTATTTCTAAGTTCAACGGGCGCGAAGACATGCTTAGTTGGTCAGCAATTGAGATAATCGTCGCGACCGTAACTCCAGCGATGGATGTCGAAAAACGTTGCCGTAGGCCATTCAAATCTATGTCATGGCCATGGAATCGGCCCACCATGGCTAAGCAAGCCAAGCCACATTCAGCCAACTCAGACGAGGTGAAAACCGGCACTTTTGGCTTCAAAAGTGCGTTCGAGGCTGCCGAACCAATCATTGTGATTTCCCGATGGCTCGAAGCGGATCAAGTATCCAATCAATTAGAGATCGGTGTGCGAGAATCACATCTCCGTTGAGCAACATCCCAGGGCGAAGAGGGATAACACGACCATAGGCTTTCAACACAAAAGAGTCCAAACGGGCATGGACTTTAAATACAGGTTCGGTGACGCTAAGCGTCACCGAGCCAACTTCGGTAGGAGCGAGTACGGTCTTTGATACATCAATTATTGTAGCTCGGGTCAGACCGAAAATCCGAAAAGGAAATGCTTGATATTTTAAATTTACGCGCTGACCAGGAGCGATCAGACCGGATGATTTTGATGGAATGAATAACTCTGCAATCAAAGTTGAGTGGGATGGCGTCATTATAGCAATAGTTGTTCCAACCCCTACCGTTTGCCCGACATTGACAGGAACGGCGACAACGCGACCTGAGACAGGGGCAACTGCTAATGTCACTCTTTGCGTAGATACCGCTGCCATTCTTTGTTGGATGCTAGCGCGATTTTGCGCAGCTTGCGCGCGTGCGACCTCCATTTCGGAGTTCAGCCCAGCCTCCTGGTCCTGTGTTTGGGTCATCTGACGTTGAAGATCCAGAATGGCGGCGCGGCTCTGCGACACGTCCTGCTCGGCGGTCATGTCACTCGTTCGTGCATCATCAACGGCGGCGGGCGACACGAAACCGCGGTCGGCCAAAGCCACAATACGTTGGTTTTTATTATGAATAGTCGCCTCACGCCGTAGTGCTAACGCTAGCCTCTCGTTGGCCTGCGTGATCTCGGCATCGTAGGCGCTTCTCGCGTGCGCAAGCGTTGAGCGCTCGACGCCAATTCGCGACGCAGCTGCTGTTTCCTGAGCCAAATCCGCGATGTTTTCGTCATGCAGGCCCTGGGCAAGGGTAAGGGCTGAATCGCCGCCTGCGAGGCTTGCTGATATTCTAATTTTTGCAATGGGGCCGCCTGCGATTAAAGAGGCGTCCTCTTGAGCATCGACCGAATCAACGATGCCAGAATCACGTGCGGTGACCCGGATTAAGCCGGTGTCTGGGACGATCCATCCAGGGACGTTCTCAACATCGGGTACGCGCACAAAAACGAGGAAGCCTGCAAAGCTTAACGTCATTGCGGCAGCTGCGAGCGCGAAAAAATTGAGGGGAAGCGGTGATGCAATCACCACTTCTCCCTCAAGTCGACGTTTGGCGTGTTCTACGGCTTCGCGCCGGAAGGAGAACCGATCGTTCTTCGCCGGCTGATCCACATCGGGCCGCTCGCTGGGGTGAGAGTTATTCATCATCAGAAAGCGGTTAGAGGCTATGACCTCGCGGACGCTAGGGTCATCATTAAATTAATTGGCACCGTCTCCGGGGCAAAGCCCTGTCCCGTTTACCGGGCAGTTGCTGCCACAATCGCTGAGGCAGTTCGCCGGACAGGCGTTTCCATCAGTCGAACAGCTATTAGCCGGACATTGTTTAGGAGAGGAATTGTGAATACAGGGGCTTGGAAGTCCGCCGCCGATCATGCCGAGCGCCCATTCTGGCAGGGTTGGCAGTTCAGCATAAAAGTCCCCGGCCGTCGTAACAAGAGGTGCTGGTCCCTC
This sequence comes from Caulobacteraceae bacterium, assembly GCA_049791955.1. Lineage (GTDB taxonomy): Bacteria > Pseudomonadota > Alphaproteobacteria > Caulobacterales > Caulobacteraceae > CAHJWH01. The sequence continues at coordinate 48,550 of JBARAK010000444.1, read as the reverse complement.
CGTTACGCGTCCCCTCAACGAAATAAATTTCATTCCATATTCCTTCCATTTACATACATGGATGGAGCGAAAGTGCTCCGATATTAGCGACCACTAAATAGCGAGCGCTAATTCAGATATTGATGCATAGTCATGCCGTCGACCTGTCTTCAGAACACCGTCCGCCGTCACCGTCGGGCTAACCGCCACATCCCAATCGTTGTCATTGACTAGCCCGGCCTGTTTAGCGGTAAAAAACAAGCGCTCGGCCAGATTGAATTTGATGCTCGGGCATGGAAGTGCGCCAGGCTCATCTGAGGCCTCGCCATGATGAACCGACTTAAATGCGCATCCCCCGCCACATAACGGCAGTATCCTGCATGACGAGCACACTGAACTCTTCAGAGGAGTCCAAGATAGCCATCGGTCCTGCGAAAAATCGGTGGAATCGCCGCTCGCGAGCCGACCGACTGCCTTTTCGGGGTCTTGAACTGTGTCCCAGCATTTATGAACGTCGCCAGACGGTGTTATAACAATTGATTTCGGATGTAGCGCTTGGCAAAGGCTCAGCAACGGCATAGTGGGGCTAAGGCGGGCAAGGCCAAGCCTCACAGCCTTGGCGATTAAATCAATCTCAAGTTTCGCGTATTCGGCTTTTTTTAGAGACTGCGCTTCCGCACTGGCGCAATCCGACGTAATAGCTTCAACGGGAGCGAAGTAAACACTTAGTCGGCCAGTCCCTTTCAGCTCATCGTCGTCTAAGAGCTGAAGTAATTGCTCGACGCTCTCCTTGTTGATTTCACTTAAAGTGATTCGCAGCGCTAGATAAAGATTTGATTGCGCTAAAACATCGCGCACATTTGCCATGATACGTGAAAAACTTCCCCGACCGCTAATGTGCGGACGCATGACGTCATGCGTCTCGCCTACTCCATCAATAGTTATTTGAGCGCTCGTCACGCCATTTTCGACAAGCATGTCGGCCACGGCAGGGGTGAGTAGATAGCCATTCGTAATGATAGAGGATGAGTAATTGATATCATGTTCAGCACATCGTTCACGCAACGCTTTACTGATGTCTTTGATGGCTCGCTGATTCATCAACGGTTCCCCACCATACCACGTTACGGCAAGGCGAGTGAGGCCATCTATGTTTGTATCTAGATACTTCACGACGCCTTTTGTGGTCGCGTCATCGAGATTGCCGGACGGCTTGTTCGCGCCCTGAAAGCAATATGTGCAGCCTAAGTTACAAGCGAGTGTGGTGGCGATTGTAATTGCAAGAAAGTCCGGACTTGCGCGCCGCTCATCGAAGTTATTACCGAAACGTGCGACTTCGTCTATGTCACTCTCGACTAGTACACCAGCACTCAAAAATGTGGCGAGTGCGGCGCTATATGGACGTGCAAAGCCATCTGGCATCGAGTCCAGCCAATCGGTGTCTGGTTTCTCAATCAACATCAAAGCCTGTGTAAGGCTGTTGAATAAAAGAGCCCGATCAGCCTTGAGTGGTACACGTACGTTGAAACGGGATTGTTTAACGGCTACGCTGCCGGCATAGGCTGACGATATGACGGAATCCACGGGCTCTCTCCAGGGAGACTATTTCGCCTCCGCAATAAAGGGTTTCCAGTTTGGTAGTCCGATTGCTTGCATTACCACTCAGGGGGGGATGTGAGTCAACGCTACTAAAGCGTGTTTTTGGTCGCCGAGGGTTGAATTTTTCCTAGCGTAAATGGCTTAAAATATGCAGGAGTGTCAGCGTGGAAGGTATGGCGAGACGCCACTTATACGTAGCATAGCTGTTTCACGGCTGTTGTGTACGGCCCTGACTCCACGAACGATCCCAACGACAAATTGAATGCCAACCAAAAGGCGTCCACTCGGGTACGTTAAGCGCGGGCCTCTGCGACCGACAGCCGGGAACCGATCTTAGAGTCCTCATTCCTTGGTCCCGGGGGCCAATGATGTGCGCTCGGTGTTGGCAGGCTTATTCGTCGACCTGGTGAGAAGCTCGACGCCACGAGCCCGAGCCCCGCCGCGAGCATCGACGTAAGCGTACAGCGTAGAAAGCGAAACCCCGAGCTGAACGGCCACATCGCGGGCCAGATTCTCCCGGTCGGCCATCATGGCCATGGCCAGCTTCAGTTTGGGCTTGGTCATGACCCGAGGACGACCGCCGGCTCGACCCCTTGCCCGCGCTGCAGCCAGGCCGGCCATTGTCCGCTCATGTATCAGATCTCGTTCAAACTCGGCCAGGGTTGCGAAAATGCCGAACACGAGCCGACCCGTCGCTGTCGTGGTGTCGACGTCCCCGGTCAGCACCTTCAACCCAACACCGCGACTTTGCAGGTCGCCGACCAGGCCGACAACGTGGGGGAGTGATCGGCCGATGCGGTCGAGCTTCCATACAACTAGGGCATCGCCGTCGCGCGTTACATCAAGGGCCATAGACAAGCCCGGCCGGTCGGTCTCTCGCCCGTAGCATGTGTAATCGGGCGGACCCTGCGAGGGCCAAGCTCCCATAGTGTCTCGGCAGAGCCGAGGTGAAGGGAGATCGAGATGTTCTACGTTGCGCTGGACGTGTCGCTGAGGTCGGTGGCCGTCTGCATCATCGACCAGGACGGCAAGGTGAAGCTGGAGCGATCCGTGCCGTCTGACGTGCCGGACCTGATCCGCTGCTTACGTGAGTTCGGCCAGCCGATCCACCAAGTGGGCCTGGAGGCGGGCACGCTGACCCAGCACCTCACCTATGGCCTGCGTGAGGCCGGGTTCGACGTCGTGTGCATGGAAGCTCGGCAGGTCAACGCCGCGCTGTCGGCCATGCGCAACAAGACCGACAAGCACGACGCCCGCGGCATCGCCCAGATCCTCCGGGCGGGTTGGTACAGCCGGGTGCACGTGAAGAGCGTCGAGGCGCACCATACTCGTGCGCTGCTGACCAGCCGCAAGGTGATGCAGCGCAAGTGCATTGACCTGGAGAACGAGATCAGGGGCCTGCTGAAGGTGTTCGGGGTAAAGCTGCCGATGCGGCTCTCCAGGGGCGCCTTCGATGAGGCCGTTCGGGACACCATTGAGAGCGACCCGGCGCTGAGCCATGCCCTACTGCCGATGCTGCAGGCTCGCGGGGTGCTGTTCGACACCTTCCTGGAGCTGGATAGGCGGGTGAAGCGCAAGGCCCGCGAGGACGCGGTCTGCCGCCGCTTCATGGGCGTGCCGGGCGTGGGTGAGATCACCGCGCTCAGCTTCAAAGCTGCGGTGGACGACCCCGCGCGGTTCAAGAGCTCGCGGACGGTTGGCGCCCACTTCGGCCTGACGCCCCGGCGCTTCCAGTCCGGCGAGAAGGACAACCCAGGCGGCATCTCCCACGCTGGCGACCGGGACATGCGCGCCGCCCTTTACGCAGCTGCCAACGCCATGCTGATGCGCTCGACCGCCTGGTCGAGCCTGAAGGCCTGGGGCGTGAAGCTGATGAAAACCAAGGGTCGCCGCCGCGCCATCGTCGCTGTGGCCCGCAAGATCGCCGTCGTGCTCCACCGCATGTGGGCCGACGGCTCCGACTTCCGGCTGGGATCGCAGGAGGCGGCGGCATGACCTGACCGCACCACCACCCCAGACCTAGCCGGAACGTCCGACGCGGACGACGGGATGGGTGAAGCCGAAAATGTCTGCTGCGCTTCGAGCGCGTCCCTTAGCAAGGCTCCCCAGACCCTGATCCGATGCATGCGTGCAGCGGCCCCGCTCAACAGGGACCACCAGACTGCGAAGAGAAGCGTGACCCGCGTGCGCGACCTACCGGCTGAGATGAAAACCTGAGCTTGACCCAGATGCCCGATTAGAGAAGCAGACATCCTCATAAATCCGCTCGCAGCCGGCGCGCGCGAGAGCGTCACGCTGCAGGTCTAGACTCTGCTCACCCGTCGAAACCCGCATATAGCCGATCAGCATTTAAATGGGCGCTCCCTACGCCGGAAAAACTATGACAGAGCGGGTTTGTAGGACATAGGTAAATATGTGGGTTTATATGAAGGTCGGTGCATCCTTTGGTGCCATCCGAACGGCGTTGTCGCACTCGCATTGAACCGGGGTTTGTTGAAGCGGACGTGCCGATAGGAAGCGGCCAGACGCCGACGTTCCGGCGCACCGTTCGTTGCCCGATAGCGGATCGTTCTCAAGCCCGTGCGGCCTGACGAACATGATCGAACGCTCACCGCTTTTCGTGATCGACACTTACCAACGCCACTGCTCAGCATGGGCCACGCTGCGCGGCGATCACTTGGTGCAGGCATGCTCGATCGCTTTTGCGGCCTGCTGCCAACTGGCGCGGCGGTGCTGGACTTCGGCTGCAGCCTGCCGATCTGCGGGGTCGATAGGCCGATTTTACGACCGGCTGCGGGTCAAGGTTCGTGCGCGACCCTATGGCGCCGCGCGGCAGCCTCTTGCAATTGGCGCCGCGATCGCCGCGGGCATCAGCCTTGGAACAGACCCTGGAACTCTGGATCGCAGAAGTAGCGGACCTTCTGGGCGATCACCGGCGCTTGACCCTGAGGCAGCAGGATTTCCAGGCCTGCGTCCAGCCGCATCACCTCGTCGGGCGTGAGCAGGTCGCGTCGCGCCATGTGCATGGAGCTCGAGGTGCTCTTGGCGGTTTGGTCGAGCAGGTAACGGCCTGGGGCCTTGGAGACGCTGGTTCCCGTGGTCTGATAGGTGACCGTCGTCGCGCCGATGGACTTGGACACCCAACTGGCGGTCTCCACGTCGGCGACGTTGAAGATCTGGATCAGACCGGCGTTGGAGATGAATGTGCCGGCGCGATCGCCGTAGAGACCCCAGAGCTGGTGCTTATCCTGCAAGATTGGCCACAGCTGAAGGCCATAGCCGGCCATCAGGCCGAAGGCGCGCTCGACCGGCTCAAGCCGGCCTAGGGCCGCAAACTCGTCGAGCAGGAAGAGCACCGGTGCAGCGGGCCGCGCGGATGATCGGGCCATGGCGTTGATCGCCTGGGCGAGGAGGAGACGCAGCCACCGGGCATGGGTGGCCAGCCGCTCCGGCGGCAGGACCAAAAAGACAGTCGACACCCCCGCCTTGAGGTCCTCGAACCGGAAGTCCGAGCGGCTCAGCACCTGGACCATGCGCTGACTGTCCAGGAAATGGGTGTGGCGCTGGGCTGTGGACAGAACGCCAGCGGCTTCCCGCTCGCTCTTGCCCAGTTGTCGGTTGGCGGCGCGCGCGACAAGGCCCCCAGCCGCGCGGCTCTCCTGCATCACGCCTAGCCGGTGATAGAAATCACCCGGCGCCAGGGTGAGGAGGTCACGGACTGCGGCGAGGTTGGAGGGCTGCCCTGGATCGGTGACGATGTGCAGGATCAGCCCGCCGATCAGGGCCTTGGCTTCCTCGTTCCAATGGACGTCGCCGACCTGGCCGGGCGGGTCGTAGACCAGGGCGTCGGCCAGCAGCGCGACGTCTTCGGCCAGGTCGAGGCTCTGCGGGTCCAGCGTATCGAGCGGGTTGAAGGCCGCCGAGGGCAGGCCTGAGGCGGCGAAAGGATCAAGCACATGGAGCGGGCCCAGACGGTGACGCGCGCTCGCGGCGATGCGGGCGTTCTCGCCCTTGGGATCGATGCAGAGGATCGACCTTTGGGTGGTCAGAAGATTGGGAATGATGGCGCCGACGCCCTTGCCGGAGCGGGTGGGGGCGATGGTGAGCAGGTGCGCCTGACCGGCATAACGCAGGAGCTGGCCGCCCCGCTGGTTCTCACGCCCGACGATCAGGCCCTCTGCTCCCCCCAGCGACGCCGCTATCTCGCGTTCGGAGGCGAAACGCGCCGAGCCGTGCACGCGACTTGGCGCAGCCATGGCGGGCGCGTGGCGCCACAGCAGATAGCCGATGAAGGCTCCAGCGAACGGACCCAACACCGCAAAATACCAGATGCCGAATAAGCGCCCGAGGAGCTGAGCGAACAGCTCAGCAAGGACAAAGCCGCCACCGACGAAAGCGATCAATTTGACGAGCCGTATCGAGGCGACGATCAAGGCTTGGCCGCTCCCATTTCAAAGGCCCGCCGACCGCGACGGCGCCACAACTCCACGACGTCCGCGCGTCGCTCTGCGCCCGCCTGGTCGGCCAGCGCCAGAAGCGCGCCCAACAGGGCGCTGCGATCGTCGTCGAGGAGCTCGACGAGGCCCGCCTTCTGGACCAGGCCGCCGAGCTCGATCAGGTGGCGGGTGCGCTCACGTCTTTGCATGACCCAGGCTCGCGTGTCGGTGCGGGCGGACGAGGCCTCAGCCCGCCGCAGCGCGGCCGCTGTTCGCTTCAAGCTGCGAGCCGATGTCGCCAGGCCCGCCCTCAGACTTTCCGGCTGGCTGGCGCTGAAAAAATCCGGCGCCCTTCCGCCGCCACGCCTCCAAGCTCTCAGGCTGTTTGGACGCCTCCACCGCGGCGAGCAAAACACCTGCCAGAACCACGTGATCGAGCCCGTCTGCGCCCGTCGCCACCACGAGCTCGCCGAACTGCCGCACGCGCAGCGCTTTCAGGGTCTTGATCTGGTCCTTGCGCGCCTTGATTTCGGCGTCGATGTCCTGAGGTTTTCGCATGACAGCTCCTAGGCGTTGGAGGCAATCTCCCAAGTCTGCGTCAATGAATCGTTGAAGCTTATGCGAGCAAATCACCAAAAGCGAAAGTCTTTGAGTGCGCGCTTTTACGTCGTGCCGACGTTCGCTTGGTAAAGACGACGATAACTACGAGTGGATGTGGGTGGCGATCTATCATTTCAGCGCAAAGGTGATCTCCCGCGCCAACGGATCCTCAGCTGTAGCCGCAGCAGCCTATCGTTCTGCCTCTGATCTCTACGATGAGCGGCTGGGGCGCTCGCACAATTTCAGCAACAAATCCGGCGTGATTCACTCGGAAATCTTGGTGCCGGAGGGCTCGCCCGAACGATGGCAGGACCGGGCGGCCTTATGGAACGAGGTCGAGGCGCTGGAGAAGCGCAAGGACGCCCAGCTTGCCCGCGAGGTGGAGTTCGCCATTCCCCGCGAATTGGATCATGCCCAGGGCGTCGCGCTGGCGCGCGATTTCGTTGAACGCGAGTTCGTCGCCCGCGGGATGGTCGCCGACCTCAACGTCCACTGGGACATAGGCCCGGACGGCGAGGCCAAGCCCCACGCCCACGTCATGCTGTCGATGCGCGAGGTCGCTCGTGACGAGGTGGCTCGCCACGAAGTGGCCGAGGACGGCGAGTTCGGGTTCGGCAAGAAGGTCCGCGACTGGAACAGCCGCGAGGTCCTGACGGACTGGCGCGAGGCCTGGGCCGAGCACGTCAATGTGCGCCTGGCCGAACTCGACATCGATGCGCGCATCGATCACCGGACACTGCAGGCTCAAGCGATCGAGCTGGAGCCGCAGAACAAGATCGGCCCGGCCGGAGCCCGGCGCGAGGAGCGCCGGCCCGAGCATGCGCCCGAGGATGCGGAGCGGGCGGCCGAGCACCGCCAGATCGCCCGGCGCAACGGCGAGCGGATCATCGAAGATCCCAGTGTGGCGCTGGACGCCATCACCCACCAACAGAGCACCTTCACCGGCCACGACCTCTACCGTTTCGCCCACCGCCATAGCGACGGCGCGGACCAGTTCGCCGAGGTCGTAAGCGCGGTGAAGACCTCGCCGGAGCTGATCTCCCTAGGCCTCGACGGCAAAGGCCGCGAGCGCTTCACCAGCCGCGAGATGCTGGCGACCGAGCAGAGGCTGGAGCGGGCCGCCGCCGACATGGGTGGGCGAGAGGGACACGGGGTTCCGCCCTCCGCGCTGAGGGACGCCCTGGCGTCCGGCCAGCGGCGCGGCATGACCCTGTCGCAAGGCCAGGGCGAGGCCCTGGCCCGCGTCGCCGAGGCCGGCGACCTGAAGCTGGTGGTGGGCTACGCCGGCTCGGGCAAAAGCGCCATGCTGGGTGCCGGTCGCGAGGCTTGGGAGGCCTCCGGCTACCGGGTGCGAGGCGCGACCCTGTCCGGCATCGCGGCCGAGAGCTTGGAGGGCGGCTCGGGCATCGACTCGCGCACCCTGGCCAGCCTCGAACACAGCTGGGCGCAGGGGCGAGACCTCCTCACCTCGCGCGACGTGCTGGTGATCGACGAGGCCGGCATGATCGGCTCGCGGCAAATGGAGCGGGTGCTTTCGGCGGCTGAGATGGCTGGGGCGAAGGTTGTGCTGGTCGGCGATCCTGAACAGCTGCAGGCGATTGAGGCCGGAGCCGCGTTCCGGGCCTTGGCCGAGCGGCATGGCTCCGCCGAGATCACCGAGATCCGACGCCAGCATGAGACTTGGCAGCGCGACGCCACGCGGGAGCTGGCCACCGGCCGCACCGCCGAGGCGCTTGGGCGCTATGAGGCCGCCGGCATGGTCCACGCCCACGAGACCCGAGACGCGGCCCGAGGCGCCCTGGTGGACGGCTGGGACGAAGTGCGCCGGACGCGGTCTGAGGCCAGCCAGCTGATGCTGGCCCACACCCGCGCCGATGTGGCCGAGCTCAACCAACTGGCCCGCGGGCGCATGCGCGAGGGCGGCGCACTGAAGGGCGAGGACCAGCGCCTGCAGACCGAGCGCGGGGAGCGGGCCTTCGCGCTGGGCGACCGGCTGATGTTCCTCAGGAACGAGCGGTCCCTAGGGGTGAAGAACGGCACGCTCGGGACCGTCGAGCGGGTCGACGGCGGCGGCCTGGCTGTGCGGCTGGATGGGCCGGAACGGCGCCTGGTCGGCTTCGACCTCAAGGACTACGCCCACATCGACCACGGCTACGCCGCCACCATCCATAAGAGCCAGGGCGTGACGGTGGACCGGGCGCATCTTCTGGCCACCGACGGCCTGGATCGCCACGCGGCCTATGTCGGGCTGAGCCGGCATCGGGAGGTGGTGAGCGTCCATTACGGCGCCGAGGACTTCAAGGACCGGGAACAGCTGGCGCGCACGCTGGGCCGCGAGCGGGCCAAGGACACCAGCCTGGACTATGGGCCGGTGTTCGCCGAGCGGCGTGGCGTGGGCGGCGCCGGCGTGGACAGGCCAGGCGCCCGTGCGCCACTGGAGCGGGCGGAGCCGCCTGTACCGCGTCAGGCCTCACGGTTTGCCGGGTTCAGGGCGCGAGACGCCGCGCCTCGTCCGGTGATGACGGATGGCCCGGAGCCGGGCCTGAAGGCCCCGGTGCGCGCTTACGCCAAGGCGCGCGCAGATATCGAGCGTATGGCGCAGCGAGGCTTGCCCGCCTTGCCTCATCAGGAAAAGGCGTTGCAGCAGGCGCGAGGCGCACTGGAGGCGGCTAGTCCCGACACGGCGAAGGATCTGCGCTCGGCCCTGTCGCGCCATCCAGGCCTGGCCGGACGGATAGACCAGCCGGGCGGGCTAGAGGCGATCGGCAAGGCGATGGCCCAGGAAGCCAAGGTGAGCCGCGATCCGCAGCTACGCGCCGACCGCTTCGTTGAAGACTGGTCCCGCCTAGCCCGGCGGCGCGCCGAACTCCCCGGCCTCTCCCACCGGGACGCGCGCGGGAAGGTGGAGAGCCAGTTGCGAAACCTCGCTCAAGGCCTCGACCGGGACCCCGCGGTGGCGAAGCTGCTATCGGCGCGCAGCAAGGATCTGGAACTGCCGTCCGGTGCCAGAGTGATGGCCGGGCCGCAGATCAGCATCGGGCAGATGCTTGAGAGGTCGTTAGGACCAGGGCGCCAGCATGGGCCGGGTTTGGGCATCGATCTTTAGGAGTTGAGTATGGCGCTGGACGACATGCGGGAGGAACGCGGGGCCGACGACTCCGCGGAGGCGGCGTTCGACCGGCTCAGGGATGAGTTGCTCGCCGGTCAGGACAGCGTGTTCTCGGAACTCAAGCGGCTGGACTGCAGCGAGACCCTCGGCGTCATCGTACAGCGGTTGCGGGCGATTGAAGGCCATCCGGCGCTGAGGATGACGCCTGAGGGGTTTGGGCAAGCGATGCGCGCCGCCAGCGAGGCTGTCGAGAAGCGGGCGGAACAGAAGCTCTACGGGCCGATCCAGGGGCTGGACGCCGTGGCGCGCGACCTCAAGGGGCGGCTGGCCGGCGCACGCGCGCTGCACAACCAGAACCGGCTTTTAGCGGTGGCGGCTGCGGCTGGCATGGCGGTCGGGGCCGGCCTATGGGCCGGCCTGTCAGGTCCACTGGCGCGGGCGCTGCCGGCGAGCTGGGCCGCGCCTGAGAAGATGGCTGCGGCGACGCTGGGTCTGGGCGGCTGGAACGCCGGGCAGAGGCTGATGCGCTGGGCCAACCCGTTGGGGTTCCAGCTTGCTGTCCAGGGCGATCAGGTGGCTCGGGCCAATCGGGAGGCGCTGGCCAAGTGCGAGGCGGTGGTCCAGTTGTCCGGGCAGGCGCAGCGATGCGTCCTGGTCGTGCCGCCCGATGGGACCAATGGGCCGTGAGCTGGTCCCGGGAGCTCGGACAGTTAGCTAGGTGGGTTCGACCGAGAGGAAGGACGGACCCGATGATGGGCAGGCGGATGCGGTATTCGGCTGATTTCAAGGCCAAGGTGGCGCTGGAGGCGCTGCGGGGCGAACGGACGGTGGCGGAGGCTGCGCGCGCCCATAGCCGCCACAGCCTTCCACCGGATTTCGGACGCTCCAGGCGCGAGGCGCCCCGAACGATGGACCGGCTGGATGGCAAATGTCGGGGGTGTTCCTGCCTGAATTACCTCCATCCAAAATCGCGCGAAACGAGCGCGAGGATCCGGGCCGTTAGTCCAGGGCCGTAGGGGATTGCCGGGAGGCTTAGAGCGGCCAAGCTAAGCTCTTCAAAGCCGCTGCCGAACAAATGATGCCAGGTCTCCGCAGTAAATAATGGCCAGCAGCCACCGCTACGCCTTCTGCTGGAGGCGCTGGACACTGGCGTCACGAGCTTGTGGTTAGTCAAGTCCTAAGGCGGGTTAATCCAGGATACTCAAGCACCAAGTGATAGCAGCTGAATGCTGAAGGATAACCCTTGCCATGGGGAACGCGGCGGGTGTGCTTCGAGTAGCGGTTTGGCCGCGTGCTATGCTCGACAACATCGTGGAGCTCACAGCCAAGTTTGGCCGCAATCGAGGCCAATGCGTCCGTTGCGGACCCGGAGATCAGGTACGCCAACATGGCGCCAGAACTCGAAAACGGCGCATAGCGACATGTCAGGAACTCATTCGCGACGTCGTTAGCATAGGCCGCTACGGCTCCAGGGGTCTCCAGCACCTTCGCCTCCAGAGGCCACATGATGCGCTCATCAGCTCGTAGGACGAAGGCGAGATCGTACTCCGGCGGCTGCGCCGGCGCCGGACGCTTGGTCTCCCTCTCGAATGGACCATGCTGGACATAGAAGGGTTCAAAGCCCGTCATCGCGGCGGAAATTCGCGGCTCCAGAACCTGGGTGATGCTGCGCTCCAGGTCGCCGCCGTCGATGTGCGGCATCGACCTGTGCATGGCGTCATAGGCGAGCCAGATGAGAGACAGGAACTGTCGTGCCGGCTCGGGCGCCCATGATGCTGCAAGCTTCAAAAAAGCCGGGTCCGCCGTGGTCCGGGCAGGCGAGACGGCCCAAGTCAATTCATCGTCTCCTCGACGGGCCGTCCCCAGGTGAGCAGATCAAGCGCGACCTCATCGCCGTCGTGGAGACCGACGCTTCGGGTCCAAAAACGCTTTTGGTCCGGTTTGACGATAAAGATCGTCGGCGCGCCACTGCTTGCATCGTAGATGCGGCTGATCCGCCGGTTGAACAGACCACCCCCGGACTGGGAGTCTAGGTAGACCAGCTGTTCCAACTGACGGAGAAGCGCGGGTGACGCAATATCCCGAACCTCAATTCCCGCGCCGTCCGACGCTCCTAGGCGGAACGCGACAAGTCGTAGGGGCATCTGCTCTTGAGCCGCCCGGAAAATCGTCGCTGAAAGGGTCTTGTCTTTGCCGAACCCGGCTTTGATCACCCTGACGAAATGCTCGCAATAGCTCCGTAGATGGGCCTCATCGTCGGTGTCGCCCGATGAGGTCGGCTCATCGCCCAGGGTGCCTTCGGTCTCGAGGAAGCCGTCGACGGTGTAGGCCAGCGCATCCTCGACAAGCACACGCTCCGCCTCATTCAGACGGAAAAGATCATAAACCCGAGCGTCCAGACTGGGGTAATCCGAGACCCCGTCCAACGAGGCTTCCGCTGGAACGGGTATGGGGAGCGAAAGGATTTCATCCCGGGACAGCTTGGGTCGGTAGGCGGACACCCGCCCGCTGGTTAGAAAATGGAAATACACCGCCAGGTTCGAGTTGTGCGCTAGGCAGGCGGCGTCCAGAATCGGGGCATCCGCATGGATGGAAAAATAGCTCTGGTTCGGGAGGACGCCCTCTTTGGTGAGTGATTTCGTGACCCGCGCATGGAAGCGCCGCGTCGGGCTGTTCAAACTGTGTTTGATGATGAGCTGCGGCCAGGCGAAGGCCGCGATCCCGGTCGATGCCTTCGAGTGAACTTTCAAATCGTGCGCGACGGGCAGACCTTCGCTGTCTAGGGTAAGGAAGTCGCCAGCGGGAAACATCGTCTCGTCAAAGATGCGACGCCCCTCAAGCTCAGGCGTCGCCTTCTTCCGGTCTCCAAAATTCAAGCCCTGTTGATATGGAAACCCGATCTGGTTGGCTAAGGACCCGAGGTTAGGGAAGCCTTGGAGCCTGCGGATCAGTTGGAGATCGCGGGGCGCGCCCCACATGAGCTGCGACCAGATAAGCGCTTCGGATATGGCATCCGACACCCGCAGCACGCGAGCGTCTTGGGGTTCGATCAGGATGCTGAAGTCGTCGACCAGCGGTCTGACGTGCTTCGGGCAGACGTAGCGGATTAGGTCGCCAGGGTCCGGCTTTGCCGGAGCCAGTATCACGACGCACGCTGGGGCGGCAGAGGTCTTGGTCGTGTGGGTCTTGCGTCGGAATACCTTAAAGCGGAGCGCCGAGAGGTTGAAAATCGTCTCGATTCGACGGCGCCCAAAAATCTGCTTCCGGAAGCTGGCAGCCATCGGACTGATATTGAAGAGTAGGGAGTTTGCGGACTGGATCATCGCAACCCGCCCAGATGGGGCGACGAGATCCGCGCCCTTCGCCAGAAATAGGCCACCGATATCCTTATTGGGGATAGACCATGCACGCCCTGCTTTCGCCCAGACCTTGGCGTCCTCGGTGATAACGCCATCGCCCCACGGGGCGTTCCCGAGCACTAGATCGTAAGAGCCCGCATCCGCGGCGGTGTCGAAGCCGTCGTGTCCTTCAGTAAAGAAATCCGAGCAAATCAGGCGGCGGCCGCGCATGGGCGGGAAGGTCACCTGCGTCCAGTAGTGCCGAGGCTCGATCTGGTCGCACATGGCGAGGTATAGGCTGAAGCACGCGACGCGTACCGCATGCTGATCCTTGTCGACGCCGAAAATATTGCGCTCGAGCAGCCGACGCAGGGTCTCCGCCCGCACCGTATCGCCCGGGTTGGCGAGCTTCCAGCGGTGGACCAGCCGTTGGAACGCCTTGACCAAAAAGATTCCCGATCCACACGCCGGGTCGATGATCTTCAGATCCCATCTGGTTCCGTTCCAGGGCAGGACCTGATCGAGAATGAAATCCACGAGGTAGGGCGGCGTATAGAAGATACCGTCCTTGGCGGCGCGTTCCGTCACGAACGTCTCGTAGATGCTGCTAATGAATTCGAGCGGGATGACGTCGAACGCATATTGCGGCCATAGCGACATCTGCCGAGAGCTGAGGTCCACATCGCCGCGGATGAACTCCGCCAGAGACGCCAGATGCGGGGGGCGGACAACGTCCTTCTCGATCGCCCAACCTGCCGCCCGCGCCTGAGCCGTGTCGCCCTTTCCCGGGAATAGATCGCCGTTGAACTTCGTGTTCAGCCAGTCAAACAGGCGGTAGGTGTCATCGTAGCTCGACAGGATGCTAACGAAGCTGTCGTGGACACCGGCGAGGACGCCCTCCTTCTGCAATCGCTGCAAGGTTGCAGGCGTGAGCGCGGCCTTGCCGTCTTGGTCCTTCCGATCAAACAGGAACTGAACGAAGATGATCCGTGCGAGAAGGTCGTGACAGATGTCGTCATCGACCAACCCCTGCCCGGCCAACACCCCACGAATATGCCGAAGGTTCCCGAGCAGCATCTGATCAGCGCGCCCGTCGCGATGAAACCGGGCCGCGTTGGCCAGGAAGAAATGGCCGGAGACGAGGTTGATCCAGTGTAAGGCTCGGGCAGCCTGAGCCTCTAGGGGGTTGGATCCGTCTGGCGCCAAGGTATTGAATGCCACGTTCTGAACCAGATAGGAGTCAAGGTCTCGGTTCGGATCGGGGGCCTCACAGCAGGTCCAGACCTTGAGGACCGTCGGCTCGATCGTTACCAGCGTCGGTGCATGCGAGAAGTTCCAGGCCAAACGATGCAGTTCGCGCAGGGTGTCGTCGCTTACGGGTGCGCCGAACTCGGCGACGATCGCCAGAGGCGGCTCCGATGTCGCCGCTTCCGCATCCGCCATGAGCACGCCCAACCGAATGCCGCGCGTGTCTGTCAGGGCGGCCAGTGATCGACCGATCTTCCCCCGGACAAGGTCCGCGAAAACTGCCGCACCCGCGCCTTTAGGATCGAGGATGGCCTCTACATCCGGCCAGCCCAGATGGCGGCCGGCGACGTCGAGCGTAAGGGGTGCGCTGTCGATCACGAGCGCAACTCCAGCATCCCTTGCTTATCTCCAGCGAACCGCCCGGCGACCGCAGCACCGCGAGGCCTCTTTTTGCTCAAGCCAAGTCGGGCGAAAACGGGTGCGGCCGGGACGCCTAAAAGGCGCAGCTCAGACAGTAGCGCCGCGATGACGGCCAAATGGTCAGGGACCTCTCCCCGCTTCCGATTATTGGTGATCGAGTTCGGCCGCATGCCAAGCAGGCTGGCGAACTCTCGGATTGTTAGCCCCGCCTGGGCAAGCTCCGCAACAAACGCATCATAGGTCATGGGCTAGCCGGCCGAGCACATCATTTAATGTAGTTAAGCACATAAAAAGGTGTGAATCTACCGGACGATCAAGCTGACGGGCAGCTTCCAGATGGTCGCTGACGTACTGCCGTCGGACCGAGAGTTGATCAAATGCGGACACCCTCAACCGCCGCAGGGAGTCGGACCCGGATTTGTGCCAGCGGCGTTGTAGACGACGCCTGGAAGCGGACCACCCCAAAGTCTGAGAAGGTTGAGCCAAGTCGCGCAATGGCGAGTTTCGGAGCGGAACGGCCGTCCGAACGTCGATTATCGGGGGTAGCGCGACCCTCGCCTACGGCGTACAGACCCGCCTCCCAGAAAACGGTCTCTCCTAGAGACCGATGATTGAGCATTCTTGGACGGCCGCCGGGCGCAGGGGTGGGCGGCGCCACGGAGGCGGGTGTTTGAGAATGCCTCAAGTCTGACCCGCGGGATGGCAGGCTGGCGCTATGGGGATTGGTGCGGGGCGGCGCTCCCATCCGGGACGCTGGCCGGCTGGGCGACGCGGTCGAAGCGGATCGTCGTGCGCCATAGCGCGCGGCTTGGCCGTGGGCGCGACCTTTCTGTCGTCTCCGCCGGCCTCAAGAACCGGCCGCAAGGCAAGCGACGGCTGAACCAGCTCGGCGGCTGGAGGTCCAGGCTGGCCATGGAAGGCGGCGGAGCACCGGGGCTCATGAGCTATCGATCCCTCGCGCGGTGAACGTCGGCGCCAGGCGGGGCTGGGCGCCGCGCTCGAACACCTCGATCAGCCGCATACGGCCGCCACAGCAGGGACAGGGGAAGGCGTCCTGGATGGCGGCGTTGTCGTTGGCGGCTTCGACGACCGGCGGCCCGGCTTGCGGTTCGAGCAGGGCGCGGAGCTTGGCCAGGTGGGCGGCGCGGCGCGTGTTGGCGAACAGGCCGAAGTGGCGGATGCGGTGGAAGCCCTGCGGCAGGACGTGGATCAGGAACCGCCGGATGAACTCGGCGGGATCGAGCGTCATGCGCTTCTGCCGCTCGGGCCCGTCGCGGCGGTAGTCCTTGTAGCGGAAGGCGACACCTCGCTCGTCCAGGCTGACCAAGCGGCTGGAGGAGATCGCCACACGGTGGGTGTAGCGGGCGAGGTAGGCCAAGACCGCCTCGGGCCCGGCGAACGGGCGCTTGGCGTAGACCACCCACTCGCGCCGGCGGAGTGGAGCCAGCCGGGCGGTGAACGTTGCGCGGTCGGCGAGGCCTGCGAGGTCGCCGAAGAAGGCGAGGCGTCCTTCGACGTGGGCGGCGGCGAGCCGGTCCAGGAACAGCCGCCGGAACAGACGTGAGAGCACCCTCACGGGCAGGAAGAAGCGCGGGCGGCAGGCGATCCAGCTCCGGCCGTCGGGCGACAGGCCGCCGCCGGGCACGATGCAGTGAAGATGGGGATGGTGGGTCAGCGCCGATCCCCAGGTGTGCAGGACGGCGGTCACCCCGAGACGGCCGCCGAGATGCTTGGAATCCTTGCCGATGGTGAGCAGGGTCTCGGACGCGGCCTTGAACAGGATGTCGTAGACCACGGCCTTGTTGTGGAAGGCGATGTCGGCGACCTCCGCCGGCACGGTGAAAACCACGTGGTAGTACGCCACCGGCAGGAGCTCCGTCTGGCGGGCTTCAAGCCAGCGCTTGGCCGCCGCACCCTGGCACCTGGGGCAGTGCCGGTTGCGACAGGAGTTGTAAGCGACCTCGAGATGGCTGCAGTCCTCGCAGCGCTCCACGTGGCCGCCGAGCTCGGCGGTCCTGCACGCCTCGATCGCCGACATCGCCTTCAGCTGGCCGAGGCTGAGGTGGCCGGCCTGCGCCAGGCGGTAGGACGGCCCGTGGGCGCGGAAGACGTCGGCGACCTCCAGCGTCGGGCGCATGGCCCGGCCCCGGCGTCAGGTCGGCTGTGGCTGCAGCTCCAGCCGATCCAACGGGCTGACAATCCCGTTCAAGGTTTTGTCCGCCACGTGGGTGTAGATCGCGGTCGTCTCCAGCTTGCTGTGCCCCAGGAGGACCTGGATCGTGCGGACGTCGACGTTCTGCTCCAGGAGGTGGGTGGCGAAGCAATGGCGCAGCGTGTGCAGAGTGACCGGCTTCCTTATCCCGGCGCGCCCCTGGGCCTCGTGGAAGGCGCGGTTTAGCGAGCGCGGGGTCACCGGTTCGAAGGCGTTCCACTGGCTTGGGAACAACCAGGCTTGGGGTCGCGCCATCTTCCACCACTCTCGCAGGGTGGTCAGTAGGCGAGGCGAGAGCAGCGCGTCGCGGTCGCGCTGGCCCTTGCCCTGCTGCACCCGGATCCGCATCCGCTCGCTGTCGATATCGTCGACCCTGAGCCCGACCACCTCCGACGCCCGCAGCCCGGCGCCGTACGCGACGCTGAGCGCCGTGCGCCACTTCAAGCTCGGGGTCGCCGCTAACAAGCGCGAGATCTCGCTGCGGGTCAGCACGACCGGTAGCCGTCGAGGCTGCCGCGCGATCGGGATGTAATCCACCGCCTCGGGCCGCCTGAGCGTCACCCGGAAGAAGAACCGCAGCGCCGTCATGGCGACGTTGATGCTGCTGGGCGCAAGGCCGGACTGACCGAGCTGCAGCTGGTAGCGCCGGACATCCTCGAAGGTGAGCTGATCGGGACGCCGCTCGCAGTATATACAGCAAGACCTCACCGCTCGAAGGTAGGCCTGCTGGGTCCGCCGATCGAAGTTGCGGATGGTCATGTCTTCGATCATTCTGCGGCGCAGCGGGTTGATGGTCTCTTCCGCCATGACCTGTCTCCTGTCCTGGGGAGGGCGTGACCCACTCACGTACCTCCTCAGGCAGGAGAATCCCGTTACTCACCACCGCCCAACCAATACTCCTCCCGCGCGAGCGGGTTAGTACATGAGCCAAAATTCCCCGTTGCCCGGGCCGAACCAATGTCTCGGTCTCGTGCGGCGTGTCACACACCACGCCGCCTGAGTGCGATTACGCGCCTACTCGGCACCTTTGAGCTGAGGCCTCTGGTCGGGCGAGGGCAACCTATTGGGCAGCCCTGACCTGCACAACACCTGCACAGCGAATTTTATGCTATAAAAGCCTAATGAAATTCGATATTTAAGGGAACCGTTTCATTCGGCCGGTATGTCCGCCGGCAGCGGCATCACGTGCAGCCTGCCCCGCCTGATCTCCACGTCCTCGACGGCTCCACGTCGGAGCGCTCCGGCGAACCGTCGCAAGCGCCAGTCCAGGAGCTTGCGACGTCCCTCAAGGTAGGCCGCGCCCGTCGTCGGCAGGCCAAGGGGTGCGGCTGCGGCGGGAACCTCCACACGGGGCAGAAGGTAGGCGTCGAAGCGACGATAGTTGCGCGACCCGTCGATCCAGAGATCGCCCGAGCGCAGCCGGTCGCGCAACGTGGACATCACCGCAGTCTCGTACAGCCGCCGATCCGTCTCCGCTCCCGCGCCCACAAGGCCTTTCCACGCATTGGAGAACGGCCGAGGTGCGTTGGCCGGCACATCGCGGCGGCCGGTGCGGTTCAGCTCCTGGAGCAGCTTCACGGCCGCGAGCGCGCCGTCTCGGCCTCCCGCCGCTCGGAAGCGGAAGGCCTCCAGGAAGGCCGGAGCGAAGCGGCGCAGCGTCATGTATCTGGCCGTCGCGCCGACCAGCGGGTTCGCATCGACGGACGCGGCCAGGGCTCCGACCTGCGGCCGGATTTCCTGCAGCCGCTCCCACCCGACCGCCTCGTCGAGGACCTGCAGGGCGTCCGCCCCGTCGTCCTTCGCCGCCGACAGCGCATCCAGCGTGGCGTCGAACAGGCGCATGAAGCGGCCGACGTCGCGGGCAGAGGCGACGTTGCGGCGCTTCTGGGCGGCGCGGGCTGAGGCGAACAGCTCGCCCACCTGCTTGTCGAACATCTGCACAGCGGCGTCCGACAGGCGCGCCTCCAGGTCGACCACCTGCGCCGCCAGCGTCGCCCGGCGGCGGCGGACCGAGTAGTCCGAGAGCAGGAAGGCCGGGGCGACCGCTCCCTCGCGGACCAGCTTGCGGAAGCGGCGCTCGTGCACGGTGTCCGCGATCGCCGGGTCCAGTCCGACCCTACGCACGGAAGCCAGGCGGGAGAGCAAGCCGGCGAGGTTCTTCGCCGAGGGCGAGTCAGCGATGTCGCGCAGCCAGGCGATCGGCGTCACGCCCGTGACCCGGTCAGGAACGAGCAGGGCGTCGAGCGCGGCGGCCTGATCGGCTGTGAGGGCGCCGGCCACGGCGTCCATGGCGCGCTTACGCGCCCGGGCCCGTCCGGCAAGGCCGATCCGCTCGATGCGCGCCGGCGCGGGCAGGATCACCTGACGTTCCCGCAGCCCCCCGATTACGGCCTTGGCGATGGGCAGCCCTTCATCGGTCGCCCACGCCGCCTGAGCAGCCAGCTCGACGGCCGTCCCGAGGTCGGCGGCCCCGAACCCGCGCAAGCCAAGGTGGGCGACGACCTCCCAACCGTGTTCCAGCCGTGTCTCGGTCCGCTGGCCATAGCCCGCGAGCGATGAGCTCGGCACGCCCAGCTGGTCGGCGAGGTAGTCGACCAGCTCTCTCGGCGGATGGTCTTCGGAACGGAAGCCGAAGCCGGGGTGGCGGAACATGGCGAGCCAGAGGGCGGCGCCGAGACGATTGGCTGGGCTCCGCCGTACCGCGAGGAAGTCGAGGTCGTCTGGCCCGAGCGTGTAGTAGCGCGCCATGCTGGCGGGGTCAGTCAGCGTGCCGAACAAGGCGGCGCGCTCTTCGGCTCTCAGCAGCTCGCGTCGGGCCATGGCCAGCCTCCGACATCACCCTACCGGCGCCCCGGCCGCCTCGCGAGTCGCAGAACTCTCAAGTTGCGCGACATGTCCACCGCCCCTTGCAGAGGCAGGGTTCTTCGCGTCGCAAAAGTCGCTTGCAGATGTCCGCCAAATCGAAGCAGTTTTTGCGACATGTTGATCGGCTACGCGCGCGTCTCCACCGACGACCAGGACCTCGCCCTGCAGCGGAGCGCCCTGAAGGCAGCGGGCTGCCGGCGCCTTTATGAGGAGAAGGTCTCCGGAGCGAAGCGCGACAGGCCCGAACTCGCCCGTATGAGGGATGCGCTCCGCGACGAGGACGTTGTCGTCGTCACCCGGCTGGACCGGCTGGCGCGCTCGACCAAGGACCTGCTCGACATCGCCGAGCAGCTGAACTGCATCGGCGCGGGCCTGCGCTCGCTGGCGGAGCCATGGGCCGACACCACCTCGCCCGCCGGGCGCATGATCCTGACCGTGTTCGCCGGCATCGCCGAGTTCGAGCGCTCGCTTATCCATCAGCGCACCAGCTCCGGGCGGGAGGCCGCCAGGAAGCGTGGTGTTCGGTTTGGTCGCCCTCCGAAGCTATCTGCCGACCAAGTCGTCCTTGGGCGGCGGCTGGTCGAAGAGGGCAAGTCCGTCCGCGATCCGGCCGCTCTCCTGAAGTGCCATCACGCCACCCTGTACCGAGCACTCCAAGTGCCTGAAAGCGATGGGGTGGACGCCCCCTGACGGCATCGAAGTGCCAAAGTGGAGGTGTTGAACACACCACTGCAAAGGAGGCGTCCGTGGGTGAAGTTAGCACAATTGGGCTTGATCTGGCCAAGACGGTTTTCCAGGCGCATGGCGCGGATGCGTCAGGCGAGGTGGTCTTTCGGAAGAAGCTGCGGCGAGACAAACTTCTGGAGTTCTTCGCCGGCCAGCCGCGCTGTGTCGTAGCGATGGAAGCCTGCGCCAGCGCTCACTACTGGGCCCGCGAGATCGCCGCGCTGGGCCAAGAGACCCGGCTGATCCCGCCGGCCTATGTGAAGCCGTTCGTGAAGCGGCAGAAGAACGACATGGCCGACGCGGAGGCGATCTGCGAGGCGGCTCAGCGGCCGACCATGCGCTTCGTCAAGCCGAAGAGCGCCGAGGCGCAAGGCGCGGCCGTGGTGTTTCGCACACGGGACCTGCTGGTCCGCCAGCGGACCCAGCTGATCAACGCCCTGCGCGGCCACCTGATGGAGTTTGGCTTCATCGTGCGGCAGGGCGCAGGCCACGTGACCAAGCTCATCGAGCTTGTCGCCGATCCCGCCTCCGAGCTGCCGGCCGAGGCGCGTCCGGTGCTGGCGGTGATCGCCGACAGCCTGCAGGCGACCCAGGCGAGAATCCAGACGCTCGATCGCGAGATCGCCGTCAGGGCCAAGGCCAATCCGGTCGTCAGGCGCCTGATGACCATCCCCGGCGTCGGGCCCGTCGTCGCCACCGCGATGGTGGCCCTGGCGCCTGACGCGAACACCTTCCGGCGAGGCCGCGACTTTGCCGCCTGGCTGGGGCTCGTGCCCAGGCAGCACTCCAGCGGCGGCAAGGAGCGGCTGGGCCGGACAACCAAGATGGGCGAGCGCAGTCTGCGACGGCTGCTGATCTTAGGGGCGAGCTCGGCGGCCAAAGCCGCGGCGCGCGACGGATCGCGAGCAAGCCCCTGGCTGGTCGGCCTACTGGCCCGCAAGCCGCGCATGCTGGTGACCGTGGCGCTGGCCAACAAGATGGCGAGGATCGTCTGGGCGCTGATGGCGCACGGCGGATCCTACAGAGCTCCGGCTGCGGCGGTGTAAAGCCCGTCGCGGTCCGAGGCTGTCAGGGAGGCAGGAAGGTCAGACGAGAGGTATGGCGCAACGGTCAGAAGACGGGGTCGGGAAAACCAGTGAGCGTCCAAGCGCCTCCAAGCGCGGGAAAGCGTAATGGACCCGATCCGCGATCTCCATACAGGCCAGCGGCAGTGAACGGCCGCACTACAGGCCGGACACACGGAAGCACCTGAACCTGCGCACCAGCGCCTCTCTAAAAACCTCTTGCATCTGAAGGGGCGTCCACACACGGACGCGGCGCATGACGGCAGGGGGTGGGATGCAGCCATTGAAACACGTCCCGCAAGCAGACGCTCAACGCCTTCCGCCAGATGTGCAGCCGGGCTACACTAGGGCGGACAGGGGGAATGATGAACATCCAGCGATTTGCCGCCTTTTCAGATGGCGACACGGGGGGGAATCCCGCGGGCGTGGTCATCGCAGACGCCATGCCTGTAGCCGCAACGATGCAGGCAATTGCGGCGGAGGTTGGGTATTCCGAGACCGTGTTCGCCGTACCCGCTGGAAAAGGTTGGAGGGTGAGGTATTTCGCCCCCGAGGTGGAGGTCCCGTTCTGCGGTCACGCCACGATAGCGCTGGGCGCTGCCCTTGCGCAGAAGGTTGGAGACGGAGTCTTTGCTCTGCAACTCAACGACAGCGCAATCACCGTGGAAGGAAGGCGGTCGGGCCGGTTGGTTGAGGCTTCCCTCCAGTCGCCGCCCACTCGCAGCGAGGCGGCTGCGTCGGGGATCGTCGACGAGGCGCTGTCTCTATTTTCTCTTTCCCCGGATGAGCTGGACCCGAGCCTCCCGGTGGGAATAGCCAATGCCGGGATCAACCACCTCGTGCTGTCACTGAAGACCCGCCGACTGTTGTCCGCAATGCGCTACGACCTGGAGGCCGGTCGCGAATTTATGACGAGGGAGTGCATCGGTACCATCAGTCTTGTCTTCGCTGAAACTCGCCGGCTGTTCCACGCCCGAAATCCATTTGCCGTCGGCGGTGTGTACGAAGACCCGGCAACGGGGGCCGCGGCTGCGGCCCTTGGGGGATACCTCCGAGACCTTGACTGGCCACACGAAGGAGCCATCGACATCGTTCAGGGCGAAGACATGGGCATGCGGTCGCGGCTGCACGTTCAGATCCCGCCTGAACTCGGCTCCAGTATCCGCGTGTCAGGTGCCGCTCGTCCGCTGTGATGCGCGGCATTCCGGCAGCAGACCTTCCCAACGTCTGCCAAGGGTCGAGGCTGTGTGAAAACACCCTCAAATCAGCTAGAATCCTGACGTCATACAAGCAGTCAGGAGGTGGAGTTGAGCCGCTTCGTTGAGGGTTGCGACCGCCGGCAGCCAACGCTGCTCCCCGAATGTCTAGACGACTACGTGGCGGAGGAGAACCCGGTACGGGTGGTCGATGTGTTCGCCGATGACCTGGATCTGAGCGCGCTGGGCTTCGAGGGCCTCACACCGGCGGCGACGGGACGTCCGGCCTATCATCCGGCCATGCTGCTGAAGCTCTACGTCTATGGCTACCTGAACAAAGTGCAGTCCAGCCGCCGGCTGGAGCGCGAGGCGCGGCGCAATGTCGAGCTGCTGTGGCTGACGGGCCGGCTGGCGCCCGACCATAAGACCATCGCCGACTTCAGGAAGGACAACGGCCCGGCGATCCAGGCGGCCTGCGCCCAGTTCGTGGTGTTGTGCCGGCAGATCGGCCTGTTCGGCGCCGCCCTGGTCGCCATCGACGGCAGCAAGTTCAAGGCGGTCAACACGCGCGATAAGAACTTTACGGCCAACAAGCTCAAGAAGCGCCTGGAGCAAGTGGCCGAGCACATCGCCGGCTATCTGCGCGACCTGGACACCGCCGACCGTCAGGAGGGCGAGGGCGTAGAGGCGCGCTCGGAACGCCTGAAGGAGAAGGTCGAGCGGCTGCGTGACCAGATGCGATGGCTCCAGGCTATGGAGGCCAAGGTCGCGGCCTCGCCCGACGGCCAGGTCTCGCTGACCGATCCCGACGCCCGGTCGATGGCCACCAGCGGGCGCGGGAGCGGTATCGTCGGCTACAACGTCCAGTCCGCCGTGGACGCCGAGCATCACCTGATCGTCGCTCACGACGTGGTCATGACCGGCAGCGACCGCCAGCAACTCTCGACCATGGCCGGCCAGGCCAAAGACGCCCTGGGTGTGGAGTCGCTCGATGTGCTGGCCGACCGCGGTTACTTCTCGGGCGAGGAGATCCTGGCCTGCGAGGCCCTCGGCGTGACGCCCTACGTGCCCAGGCCCCTGACCTCCGGGGCCAAGGCCAACGGCCGGTTCGGCAAACAGGACTTCGTCTATCTGCCCGAGCAGGACGTCTATCGCTGCCCCTCGGGCGCGCTGCTGCCGCGCCACATGACAACCGTCGAGAATGGCCTGACGCTGCACCGATACTGGGATCTCGCCAGTTGCCAGAGCTGCGTCCTCAAGCCTCAGTGCACGACCAGCAAAGAGCGGCGGGTGACCCGCTGGGAGCACGAGGCGCTCATCGACGCCATGCAAAGACGGATGGACCTTATGCCCGGCACCATGCGCCAGCGAAGGCGGACCGTCGAGCACCCATTCGGCACGATCAAGGCCTGGATGGGATCGACGCACTTTCTGATGAAGTGCCTGCCCAACGTGAAGACCGAGATCGGTCTCCACATCCTGGCCTATAATCTTAAGCGGGTTATCGCCATCCTGGGCGTGGGGCCGTCGATGGAGGCGATCCAAGCCTGACGGAGCCTCTGCCGCGCACTCGCAGCGTGTCGTCGGGCCGCAGCAGTAAGCTGGTTTTTACACGGCCTCGGTCGACTTTTGCCGGCGACCTTCCTCCAGAAACTCGTCCTTCGGCTTGGGCCAAGCTTTCGGCCTCGAAGCGCACTCTCCGATCGGCCGCAGGGGGTCGTTCCTTCGCACTCACGTTGCCGCCGAGCGAATCGTGCGGTGTTCTCCTTCCGTCCAATCTAGCGCCGTCCGTGTCACAGACCTTGAGGTGCCCCCCACCAGGCGGCTCCGGACTGGAAGGCCTCGGGCCGAACTTAGATCGCGAGCCTGAACCTGTCTGACCCGGACGACCGCCATGTGCTGGGCGACCAGCGGACGATGGCGTGGACGATCTGGTCGGGTTCGGTCCCGGTAGGGTCTCCTCGAAGAGGCCATCGCCTCGGCGGGAGACTCGCGCCCGAGCGGAGAAAAGCCAGTCGACGATCCCTGCTCTGATCGACGCGGCGGCTTCGGGCCCGCTGTGCCGATCCGACAAAACGCTTGCAGTCCGACCATTTTGTGGAGAAATACGTCCTGATTGCGATCGTTTTCTCTCATATGGGTGGCAACGAGGTGCGTTTGTGCAGGGGGGATGCCCGAAATGAGATCCGTGAAGACGGCGCTGGCGTTCGGATCGTTGTTCGCCGCGCTCACGGCCGGCGGCTCCGCGGCGACCGCGCGTACGGCCGACTTCACCATCCAGCAGGCGCTCAGTGCGCCCTTTCCATCGAGCCTGACGACTGCGGCGACTGCGGCGCGGGTCGCCTGGGTCTCCAACAAGGACGGCGCGCGAAACGTCTGGGTCGCCGACGCCGCGGGCGGGCGGGCGCACGCTATCACCGCCTACACCGGCGACGACGGTTACGACATGGGCGAGCTCGCCCTCGACTCGGCCGGGCGCGTCGTCGTCTACACGCGTGGCGGCAGCCTCGAGGGCGGCGGCCCCGTCAACATCACCAGCCGGCCCGAAGGGCCCGAGGGCCAGGAAGTCTGGACCGTTTCGCTGGCCGGCCGTGCGCCGCGGCTGATAGGCCCGGGCCACGGACCTGAGATCTCGCCCAAGGGCGACCGGGTCGCTTACATCCAAGGCGGCCAGGTTTGGGTTGCGCCCCTGGTTTCGGAGGGCGCGTCGGCGCAACTTGTCCACGACCGTGGGCAGACCGAGGCGGTCGCCTGGTCGCCCGACGGCTCGCGCCTGGCCTTCGTCAGCGACCGCGGGGACCACGCCCTGGTTGGCGTCTATGACTTCGCCGCCAATGCGATCCGCTGGATGTCGCCCAGCGTCGACACCGACAGCGAGCCCCAATGGTCGCCCGACGGGACCCGCCTGGCCTTCATCCGCGTCTCCGCCGGCAAGGGGAACTTCTTCGTGGCCAAGCGACAGGGCCAGCCCTGGGCGATCTGGACAGCGGACGTCGCAACCGGCGCCGGCCGCCAGGTTTTCGTCGCCGACCCAGGCCCGGGCAGTGTCTTCCATCCGGTGGATGGCGCGCCTCTGCTGTGGGCAGCGGGCGACCGCCTGGTCTTCCCCTGGGAGAAGACCGGCTGGCTGCACTTCTATTCGGTCCCGGCGGCGGGCGGCGCAGCCACTCTGCTGACGCCTGGCGACTTCGAGATCTTCAACGCGGTGCTAAGCCCCGACCGAACCCGCGTGGTCTATTCCGCCAACCAGGGCGACCTCGATCACCGCCACCTGTGGGAGGTCTCGCCCGCGGGCGGGCCGCCGCACCAGCTGACCAAGGGCGCGAGCATCGAGGATTATCCAGCGGTGACGGCGGACGGTCGCCTCTTCGGTCTGCACGCCGACGCCCGCAATCCGTTGCGCGCGGTCGCGGTGGACGCCGGCCAGATGCGCGACCTCGCGCCGGGCGAGATCTCCAAGGACTTCCCCGCCGCCAAGCTGGTTGAGCCGAAGGCGGTGGAGTTCACGGCCGCGGATGGTCTGATGGTGCACGGCCAGCTGTTCCTGCCGCCGGCTGGCGTCGCGCAGCGCGGTCCCGCGCTTCTGTTCTTCCACGGCGGCCCGATCCGGCAGATGCTACTCGGCTGGAACCCGATGGACGCCTACGCCTACATGTACGCGGAGAACCAGTACCTCGCGAACGAGGGGTATGTGGTGCTGTCGGTCAATTATCGCGGCGGGACAGGCTATGGCCTCAACTATCGCGAGGCGCTGAACTTCGGCGCGGGCGGGGCCAGCGAGCTGAGCGACATCCTGGGCGCGGCGCTCTACCTGCGCAGCCGCCCCGACGTGGATTCCCAGCGCATCGGCATCTGGGGCGGCAGCTATGGCGGCCTGATGACGGCGCTGGGCCTGTCGCGCGCCTCGAACCTGCTGGCCGCGGGCGTCGACTACGCCGGCGTGCACGATTGGAAGGCCTTCCTGCCCGCGACCACGCCGACCGCGGAAGCCCAGCTCGCCTTCGACTCCTCCGCCGTATCCACGCTCGACCGCTGGCGATCGCCCGTCCTGGTCGTACATGCCGATGATGACCGCAACGTACCCTTCTCCCAGACCGTCGAGCTGGTCGAAGGCCTGCGCAAGCACGGGGTTGAGGTTGAACAGCTGATCCTGCCCGACGAGATCCACGATCTGCTGCGCCACCAGTCCTGGATCACCTACTTCGACGCGCAGGATCGCTTCTTCCAGCGCCACCTTTTGGATGCGCCAGCGGAAAAATAATCCAAGCGGCTGCATGTTGCGGCGGGCGCTGGGGCGCAAGTGGTCGCCCGAGCCGGCCGGGGGACTGGGGACGCTGCGTCATGCCTGCGCGCGGATCACGGACTGAGATCGACACCGAGGCTGTGGCGCGCCGGCTCAATGGGGAGGCCTTGAGGAATGCAGCACCAGACCACTCTTGCGCCGCGGCTGACGCGTCGGGCGTCGTTAGGGTTGGCGGTCGTCGGGCTGTTCGCCGCCGCTGCGCACGCTGCAGACGAGAGTTCGGGCTTCGCGGCGGTCGATGCGGCGGCGGCCAAGTTGATCGACGACCACTCCGCGCCCGGCCTGTCGCTCAGCGTGCTGAAGGCCGGCAAGTTCGTCTACAGCAAGGGTTTCGGCTGGGCGAACCTCGAGACGGGGACCCCGGTCACGCCAAGATCGATCTTCAAGATCGGCTCGATCAGCAAGCAGTTCACCGCCACGGCTCTCATGCAGATGCAGGAGGAGGGTGAGCTCTCGGTCGATGACAAGCTCGCCAAGTTCTACCCTGATTTCCCGAAGGCCTCGGAGATCAGCCTGCGCCAGATGCTCACCCATACCTCGGGCCTGGGCAACTACACCGATACAAGGCCGCGTGAGAAGTTCTATCAAGACTCGCGTCGCGACTACGACGCAGACGCCCTCTACGCGGCGATGAGGGCGACGGATCCGCTGTACGTGTTCGAGCCCGGCGCGGACTGGGCCTACAGCAACACCGCCTTCGTCCTGCTGGGCCTAATCGTGCAGAAGGTCGCCGCGGAGCCCTACGGGTCCTATTTCAAGCGACGCCTGTTCGATCCCGCCGGGCTGAACGACACGGCGGTCGACGAGATGGCGCAGGTCGTGTCGAGCCGGGCGTCCGGCTATTCCGCCCACGCCGGGTCGGACACCGATTTCGACAACGCCTCCTTCATCTCCATGACCTATCCGGGCGGCGCCGGCGCGATCCGCTCGACCTCCCAGGACCTCTGTCGCTGGCACGAGGCGGTTCGGTGGCCACATCGTCAGCGCCGCCAGCCTGAAGCAGATGACCACGCCTGGGCGGTTGAAAGACGGAAGCCAACCCATAGCGGCCCTGGGACCCGGGCCCAAGAAGCAGATCAACTACGGGTTCGGCCTATCCATCGACACGGTCGGCGGGCGACTCTGCATCCAGCACGCCGGCGGCATCCAGGGCTTCCAGTCCGATTTGCGCACCTTCCCGGATCAACAGCTCTCGGTGGCGGTGATGATCAATATCGATGGCGGCCGGCCGCGCTTGCAGGAGGAAGTGGAGGTGCTGAAGACCGCTGCGATCAACGCGGGGCTCAGCCAAGTCTAAAGATCGGCGGAGCCCGTCGCGACAAATGACGCTTCAGTGGTGTTGCATTTCCTCCCCTCTAGGAAGATAATAATGCGCAACTGATACGTTGATGTGACTCGGCTTGCAATATAGCCGCGCTTTAGCTATCTAGGTGTTCGGGAAAGACATGCATCACACCACCACCATGATCACTGGAACCCTGGCCGCGGCGCTGGCGACTGCCTTGGCGACCTGTGCCGGTGGATTCATATCGCCAGATCTTGCGGTCATTATTATCAACAATCAAAATGCGGGGAGAGCGGGCGCCACCTAGACGCCGCCAGATTGCAAGATCTGCAACCCCGCTCCTTCCAGGTGCGGGGTTTTTTATTGCCGTCAGCAGCTTCACTGCGGAGCAGGACATTGAGCTTAACCGAAACGATCGACGTAGCCGACTTGACTGAAGCTTTGACCAAATTCGCCTGGCGGCTCAACGCGGAACGAATTCTCGATAAGACTTCCTTGCTCGAACTGACCTTAAGCTTTTTCGAAGGAGTGTCCTCGATGATGCATGCGGACATGTCTATCATCCAGACTTGGAGCGCCATCAACCTCGCACCCCCGAAGTACGAGGTGATTTGGTCGCTGGACTCCTATCAATCCGCCCCTCCAAAGTTACAAATCGGAATCAAGGCGTTCGATTCGGTGGGGCTCCTGCTGCTTAGACGATCCTATGTCGGCGGCCGCGATCCAAGCACAAGCGATCCAGCGGGTGTCGAGGTTCGCCATGCCTGAGGTGCTGGACCATGCGGCCAATGAAGCGTCGCGGCGAGGCCATCAGTTTATCGTAGAGGGCGTCACCGACTTCGATGTGCTTCTGCGCGTGCTTGGCATATTCGCGATCCTTCGAGCTGGTCTCCACTCGGTGCAGATGACGCAATCTGGCGCGGCGGCGCGCGTCAGGATTTGCGTCCACGGGTTTGATGACGACAAGGCGCAGATCCTCAGGGCGAAGATCCAGGGCCTTCCGTGCGTCAGCCTCGTCTCCTACCACGCCCTAGGTCATAGTCCGGACGTAACCTTCAATGCAGGCTAGGGGGATGGCGGCGCGGGTGACGAGGCCGAGGAAGTTGGCGAGCAGATGCTCGCAGCGGGTCGCGACACGGCTGAAGTGGCTGAGCTTGCTGAAAAAGCGCGGCACGCGCTTGCGCCGCTGGTAGAGATTTTGGTCATTGCGTGAGACGATGTGGCGGGAGCGGGTGAAGGGGATCACCGGCACGGCGCCAGCGCTTGGATTGCCTGGCGGAGATGGTGGGTGTCGTGGCCGCTGTCAGCGAACACTCAGCGGAGCCAGGCGCCCTCGATCAAAGCCTCGGCGTGGCGGAGTTCGTCTTCTGGCCCGCTCCCGCCAGGAGCCGCACAGGATCACCGAGCCCATCGGTGCAGGCGTGGATCTGGTGTTCAGGCCGCCGCGGGAGCGGCCCTGGCCCTGGGCATGCGCCCGCCTTTCTCGCGCCTGGCGCCGGCGGCGTGATGGTGGGATGCGCTCGCAGCCAAGCCGCCCACGACCGTTCGACGCTTTTTGCAGGACGTGGCGCCTCCTTCACGGCAGCGCCGCGACAAAGAGTGCTCAAGGAGGACGTCAAGCCGGCCTCGTAACATCGGAGGCGGCGGCGGAAGCGTCCTTCCCGGCGATCAGTCTGGTCGTCACTTCAGCCTTGGTCAATGAGAAGGGCACTGTGCCGGAGGCAGCCAATCGATCGGGTCACGCCGGCAGGGGCGGACTAGGCGAGCTGTTTGGCATCGTTGTCGAACAGGCTGATCAGTTCGCCCGTCAGGTCGGGGTCTTCGCTCGAGCAAATGGCGAGAAGGAGAGCGCTTTCGCAGTCTTTGGCGATATATGCATGCGCCATGGAGCTATCGATGTATATTCCTTGGCCGGCACAAAGCGTTACCGTCGTGTAGAATTGAAGATGTACCTCGATGCAGCCTTCGAGGACATATATAAACTCTTCGCCGTTATGCTTTATTAATTCTCCAAATTCGCCCATATTTCGGGCCCGAACGCGGGCGATAATTGGAACCATACGCTTCTCTCGCAAATCTGCGCATAGATATTCATAGTCGTAGTTCTTCGTGGAGACCTGGATAGAATTATTCTGTGAAGTAACGCTACGGCGTGCGGTTACGACAGCCGGTGTGGCGCCTGGCGCGGGTTGTGGCCCCGCCTGCGCAAGGAACTCTGTAACGGTTAGGCCTAACCGCGAGGCGAGTTGCTGTAATTTGTCGTAGGTCAGGGACAGTTTGTCGGATTCAACCTTAGCAAGCGTCGATAGGGGGATGCCAACCTTCTCGCTCATCTGACGGAGCGTCCAGTCGTTCTGCTGTCGAACCAGCCGTATCAAGCCGCCCAACGTATTGCTATCACTCGCCATTTGGTGCGCCCGCTCGCCGCCCTCATCCAGTCGTCGACGCGATCTCATCAATCGCGCTCGACCATTTGCGGAGGCGGGCCCCATCCCAACCTCGACCCCTGCCCGGTGGGGAGGCGACCCGACCCCGAACCTGTTGCTTTATACAGACAATTCCGGCCCGTAAAGGACTCCTCCCTGATATCGACCGAACGGCCAGACTCGAGAGGGCGAGGGCATCACGGCGCGGACGGCCAACATGGGCGCCTGGCGCGCATGCGCCGAGGCGTCAGATGTCGCCGCGCGTCGGCGTTCAAGCCAGACGGGACCGGATCGCGACAGCGCCGAAGCGCCCCGAAAAGCGCCATCGCCCTGAGATCGGCGCGGGATCGGATCTCGAGCACATGCGCCGGACCGCACCCACCCACGGAAGGGACAAGCGGGACACAATAGTCCTGTTTGGAGAATTTCAATCTTGATATAGACAAGTGGGCAGTGCAATATGAGTCGTGTTTGGCTTTCATTCCCTCTGTGCTGACGGGGAAATGGCCTGGCGCTACAGGTCTGACGGGCGATCTCCAGAGAGACAATATTTTCCCTGGAGAGGTCGAATGGAAAAGCAATGTACGATTTCATCGTGATCGGCGCCGGCATAGCTGGCGCCTCAATCGCCTACGAGCTCGCGCGCTCGAGCAAGGTTTGCGTCCTGGAGGCGGAAGACACGCTCGGGTTTCACGCGACAGGGCGATCTGCGGCGCTCTTCGCCCCGTCCTATGGCGGTCGCGAGATCCGCGCGATCACGCGCGCCAGCCGAGACTTCTTCAATACGCCGCCGACCGGCTTCTGCGAGCAGCCTCTGCTGCAGGCGAGGGGATGTCTGTACATCGCTCGCGAAGATCAACGCGAGAGTTTGCACCGCATGGTGCGCGAGATTTGCGCGTCCGGCGGACAAATGTCCTTGACCGGGGCCTCCGATGCGATCAGCCGGGTCCCGCTGTTGCGCCGAGACTATGTCGCAGACGCGGCCTTGGACCTGGACGCCATGGACATTGATGTCGACGCCTTGCACCAAGGGTTTGTGAGGGCCGCGCGGGCTTTGGGCGCTGTCGTGCGGATAAACAGCCCAGTGCGCACGGCGCGTCGAGACGGCGCGGTCTGGACGATCGGATTGGCCTCGGACGAGGTGCGCGCGCCGGTGGTGGTGAACGCGGCGGGGGCGTGGGGAGATGACGTCGCCGAAGTGTTCGGTGCGCGCCCAGTTGGTCTGCGCCCGCTCCGGCGCACAGCGCTGCTCGTCGATCCGCCCGCAGGATGCGAGATCGGGCCTTGGCCGGCGGTGATCGACGCGGATGAAGAGTTCTATTTCAAACCCGACGCTGGCAAGATTCTAATGTCTCCGGCGGACGAAACGCCAGACCGGCCGGGTGATGCGCAGCCGGACCAGATGGATATCGCCATCGCAGTGGATCGCGTTCAGTCGGCGCTCGATGTCGCGGTTCGGCGCGTAAATCACAGCTGGGCGGGGCTTCGTACATTTGCGCCAGACCGCGTTCCTGTGGTCGGCTTCGACTCGGAAATCCCAGGTTTCTTCTGGTGTGCGGGCCAAGGCGGCTATGGCATCCAGACCGCCCCCGCGATGGGGCGCACGGCCGCAGCGCTCGCGCGCCGCGAGCCCGCGCCGACCGACGTCCTCGAGGCAGGGCTTGAGCTCGACAACCTTTCCCCGTTTCGATTTCTTGCAGCGGCGTCGGCCCCGCAACGGAGGACGAATTGAAAGTCTATGGTTCAGGGCTGAGCGCGCCGAACGGTGAATTGGTGCCGCTATCCCTCGCTGTGGAAGAAGGGGAGCTGTTATTCTTCTCTGGTCAGCTCGCTCTCAAGAAGGGCATAATTCAAGGTGACATCGAAGAACAGACCACTCTTATCTTCGATACATTGGAAATAAAATTGGCCGAGTTGGCGTTGACGTTGGATAACGTTGTGAAGGCAACGATTTGGCTTACGAACCCGTCGGACTTTAGCCGCTTCAACGCAGTTTACCGCAAGCGAATGTCCGAGCCGTTTCCAGCGCGATCGTGTGTCGTGTCGTCGTTGGTCCTTCCTGGCGCGCTGATTGAAATCGAGATCGTCGCGAGCCGTGCACACCGCAGAGCCTAGGCGCCTGGTGCATTGCGGGGTGCTGTCCGCCTGACTGTAATCGCAGGCGTCAAGTCCAAATCCTCAGGCTTCCTCTGCTCCAAGCAATCCGACGCTACGGTTCGATCGAAGGTGGAATAGAGACACCGCGATCAGAGGCACTATGAAAATTGCAATTATCAGCCAAGAAATAAATCGATATCCTTTACCGATGAGGTCTACAAGGCCAATGCTCTGAGCCGCGAACACGGCGATCGTCAAAACGGCCAGCACCGTGCCTGCACGAGCAAGAAAGCCCGGGTCGCGACCAGATTTGGACCGGATGGCATGGCGTACACGCTCCATGATCGCGTGAACGCAGCCACATCCGCTTTCGAGCAGCGCGAAAAAGATCATTGTCTGAAAAATCAGCCGCACCACCGGAATCCCGATTTTCATCAGAAGGAAATCAGATGGCAGGGCGACCGCGCCGACTTCGGGATACCAGGCGATCATCGACAGGAAGAAGAAGAGGCCCGGGAACATCGCCAACGGTCCGGCGATCGCGCCAGCGACGAGGGCGTCTCGCCGGCTGGTCATGTGTCGAAGCACCGGCAGGATCACGACCGCGCCGAATGAATTGTAGCCGGCGTAGCTGAGCCCTCCCATCAGCCAACCGCTGTGGAGCCCAGCGTGAGAAAGATTCATGCCGATCCGTGGGCCGAACTTCCAGAGGCTCAGGGCAAGGAAAGCCGCATAAGTCAGATAGAGCAGGACCGACACATACTTGAAGAGAGGTTCGACGGCCGCGGCGCCGATCGCGACGAAAACGGCGATGGAGACCAGCAGGAGCCCGGTGCCCGCAATTACAGGCCAGCCGAACAGCGCTTGCCCGATCGCGCCGCTCGCCGCACAGAAAACCGAAAGGATGAGGAGCACCAGGGCGAGATAGGTGAGCTCGAAGAGAACCCAGCCGCGTCCGAGAAGCCTTCCGAAGAAGGCTCTGTAGTCGAACGTTCGCCAGTGGTGGGCCAGCATAAACGCGAGCGCGCAAACGACGCTCCACACCACCGTGGCGACGCCAATGGCTAGAATGCCTCCAAGTGGGCCGCTCGGGAGAAAGAATTCAGCGAGTTCTCGTCCTGTGGCGTACCCACCGCCAATCACGACAGCCTTGAAAGCAAGCCCGGGCAAGACAAAACGCTGAATCCAGCTTGGGCTCTTGCTTGTCGCGTTGTCCACTCGGTTCACTCAGAAAATCCATTCACCGCTGCAGAAACGTGGCGCGCATGTGGGCCCCACTAATAAGCTTATTCTTCTTGTTATCTCATACCGGTTGGCCAACCAGAATGGGCCAGAGTTAGTCGTCATAATAGTTAGCGGACAAGCACGACTGACGCTTTTCTGCCGAAGCCGACATCGCCGTTTTCCTCGAGATCAAAGCCACGGATTGCACTCTTGCGGTTGAACCAGAAGACGAATGCGAACAAGAGCGCGGCAACGGGCGTAAACAGACCAAACTCGTCGATCATGTAAGCGGTGATATTGCCCTTATGGGTCGTGAGCGGCGTGAAAAACGATTGGATGAATAGGTTATGGCTCGCATGCAAGATTGCACAGGGCCAAACGCTGTTCGACCGAAGCCTTAGCCAGGTGAGCATCACACTGACGCTCACGACGAAAACCGTAAAACACGAGAGCCCATACCACCACGGCGTGCCGCTGTTGTAGTCTGCGAACAGCAGGATCGGGACGTGCCAGGCCGTCCAAATCAGCCCGGTTACAAGCGCACCGGCGGTGAACCCCATCCGTCCAACCAGTCGTGGGGCAAGGAAGCCGCGCCAGCCAATTTCCTCGCCGAGCGCGGCGGCCGTGTTCGAAATCATGCCGGTTGTGCCGATGAAAATGAAGTAGACCGGGACGAACCAGTTGCTCGGCAGCATCCATTGCAGCTTCTTCGAAAGCGCAACGATGGCCTGGGGATCGGGGAACGCGCCAAAGCCCGCCGCCCAGACGGCGGCGTAGGCGATCGCAGCATAGGCCAGGGGGACGAGATAGCCTGTCAGTTCGAAGGCGCCGTTGCTCCAGCCGAGGCCAAGGCTTGCGAAGCCGTCACGACGAAGCCAGACCGTGAGGAATGCGGCCGAGGCAGGAGCCCACATCAGGCCTTGGACATAGTGACCTGCACCTGCAGCCAAATGTCCAGAGCTGATTATGACGACGTAGAATACTGAACTGATCAGAAGCGTCAGCATCAGAAACAGTCCGACGCCGCGGTGTTGGTTGTTGACCACCCCTCTACGCCTCCCTCTGTCATTGTGCTTGCAAGCATCGCTTGCAGGCCTGCGAGGGGCCCCCGCTCGTGCGGAACGCCCATGCAAGCGTTTCTAGTTGACACGATTTTTCCTATCAGGCCATTTCAGACCTGACAAGGGACGGAACGCCCCGGCGGTTGGCGCCGCCTGATATTTGAGCGAGCGTTGACAGGAGGAAGCTTGAGATGAGAATTCGCAAAGGAAGGCTGAGTTCAGGCCAGATTGTGCGCCGGCTCTCTGTGCTGCTCACCGTGTCCATGATCGGTGCGCCTTTCAACGCGCGAGCAGTAGAATCGCCTGATCAAGTAAAATTACCTCCTACCGCTCAGATCGGCGATTATGTCGGCCAGGACGTGATGATTCCGATGCGTGACGGCGTGAAGCTGCACGCAGAGATTTGGCGCCCCAAGACTGCGGCTGGCGCACTTCCCGTCCTAATGCAGCGTTCGCCTTATGGCTTTGGCATGGTCCGGGTCGGTCGCTCGTTCGGCGTCGAATACAGCCAGCTTGCGAAGGACGGTTATATTTTTGTTCTCGAAGATATCCGCGGGCGTTTCGGCTCGGAAGGCGACTTCGTGATGCTCAGGCCGACCGCGCCGGAGGGCGGCGTGGATGAATCGTCCGACACCTACGACACAATCGCTTGGCTTACGAAAAACCTTCCCAGCAACAACGGGGCGGTCGGCATATTCGGCGTATCTTATCTTGGGTGGACTTCGGCGATGTCCACGATCCACCCCCATCCTGCGCTCAAGGCGATTTCAGTGCAGGCCTCGCCTGAGGACATGTTCGTCGGCGACGACTTCCACCACAACGGCGCCTTCAGGCTGGACTACGGGTGGGAATATGCGGCCACGCTCGAGTCTGACGGCAGAACGATGAACGCCTTTAGCTTTGGACGCGAGGATTCCTATGGCTGGTTTCTCCGCCAGGGGCCTCTCGCCGATCTGGACGTGAAAGCATTGGGCCGCAGGTTGCCTAGCTGGCAGAATTTTGTGCGGCACCCGAACTATGATGCATTCTGGCGGGCGACCGTCACCTCCGCCGCAATGCCCGAAAAGCCCAGCATCCCCAATCTGATCGTCGCCGGCTGGTGGGATCAGGAGGACTTCTACGGCCCGCTGAAGATTTTCCAGAAGCAATCTCGCCACGACACGGATGGGCGAGACTTCCTGGTGATCGGCCCCTGGTACCACGGCGGGTGGATAAAGCCGGGCGGCGACCACTACGGTCCGTTCGACCTTGGAGGCGACACGGGCGAGTTCTTCCGCACGCAGGTCGAAGCGCCCTGGTTTCGCTACTGGCTGAAGGGGGAGGGACGGCTCGACACACCGAAGGCCTTGGTGTTCGAGACGGGCAGCAACCAATGGCGCCGCTATGCGGCCTGGCCGCCGCGCGATGGGGTGGTTCGCAAGAACCTATATTTCCACGCAGGCGGCCGGTTGTCCTTCGCCCCGCCGGGCACGAGCGAGGGGGCCAGCCATTTCATCTCCGACCCGGCGCACCCTGTTCCCTACCGTGCACGTCCGATCTCTCCTGTCATGGCGGCGAGCGGCAGCTGGCCACTGTGGCAGGCCGACGATCAAGCTCCGTTCGAGAAACGAAAGGACGTTCTGTCGTGGCGAACGGACGTGCTGGATGAGGACGTCACCTTGCGGGGGGATATCGCGGCTAAGCTTTTCGCGAGCACGACCGGGACGGACGCAGACTGGATCGTCAAGCTTGTTGATGTCTATCCGGGCGACCCCTCCACGCCCACCGAGCTCAGGGGACGCGAATTGATCATTGCGGATGACGTGTTCCGAGGGCGCTTCCGCTCTGGCTTCGAGCATCCCAAGGCGCTGACGCCGGGGAAGGTTCTGGATTACTCAATAGACCTGCACTCCGCCTCACACGTATTCAAGAAGGGGCATATGATCGAAGTGCAAGTCCAAAGCACGTGGTTTCCATTGATCGATCGTAATCCGCAGACATTCCAAGCGAACATCTTTCGGACGTCACCTGCAGCTTTCAAAGCGCAGAAACACGCGGTCTTCCACTCCGCAACCTATCCATCATCGATATCCGTCGACGTTGCTGACGCGACGTCGGGTCCGGGTTAGCGTCAGACCAAAGGATCCGATCGAGACCGCGCTCGGCGTCGAGATGAGCGCGGCTCATTCAGTCTCGAAGGCGCGGTGCGAGGAGGAGGACAACAACCGCCTTGGGCCGTCCCCGGTCGAGGCGTCCTCAATCCGACGCCTCGACCGGGGCTAGGCCTTCGTTAAGAGCCTTTGGAATGAGGGCTCGCCGCTAGCGCTTCGACAATTCTTCCATGAGCTGGGGCACGGCGGTCTTGTAGTCGGTGACCCAGCCGTAGTCGGCGATCTGGAAGATCGGGGCGTCGGCGTCCTTGTTGATCGCGACGATGACCTTGCTGTCCTTCATGCCGGCGAGATGCTGGATGGCGCCGGAGATGCCAACGGCGATGTACAGGGAGGGCGCGACCACCTTGCCGGTCTGGCCGACCTGGTAGTCGTTGGGCGCATAGCCCGCATCGACCGCCGCCCGGCTGGCGCCCACGGCCGCGCCGAGCTTGTCGGCCAGCGGATCGAGTACGCGGTGGAACTCCTCCGCCGAGCCGAGCGCACGGCCGCCGGAGACGACGATCTTCGCCACGGCGAGCTCGGGACGGTCGGACTTGACCATCTCCTCGCCGACGAAGGTCGTGGCCGGCGCGGATGCCGAGCCCGAGAGGCGCTCGACCGGGGCCGAGCCGCCCGTGCCGGCCGCCTTGAAGGCGGTCGAGCGCACGGTCATCACCTTCTTGGAGTCGGCGGACTTCACCGTCTCCAGCGCGTTGCCGGCGTAGATCGGCCGTACGAAGGTCGAGCCGTCGACCACCTGGATCACGTCGGAGATCTGGCTCGTGTCCAGTTTGGCGGCGATGCGCGGGGTGATGTTCTTGCCTGAGGTGGTGGAGGGCGCCAGCAGGGCGTCGTAGTCGCCCATCAGCGGCAGGATCGCCGCCTGCGCGGCCTCGGCCACCTGGCGGCCAAGGTCTTCGCTCTCGGCCAGCAGCACCTTGCGCACGCCTTGGATCTTGGCGGCAGCGACGGCGACGGCGCCGGCGTTCTGGCCGAGCACCAGCACGTCGATGTCGGACGACAGGTCATGTGCGGCGGTGACCGTCTTGTGGGTGGTGTCGCGCAGGTGCGCGTTGTCGTGGTCGGCGAGAACGAGAACGGCCATTACAGCACTCCTGCTTCGGTTTTCAGGTTCGAGACGAGTTCGGCGGCGCTCTCGACCGTCTTGCCGGCCTGGCGCTTGGGCGGCTCGGCCACCTTCAGCACCTGCAGCCGCGGCACCACGTCCACGTTGTAGTCGGTCGGTGTCTTGTTGGCGATCGGCTTGGACTTGGCCTTCATGATGTTGGGCAGCGAGGCGTAGCGCGGCTCGTTCAGGCGCAGGTCGGTGGTGACCACCGCCGGTAGCTTGACCTGCAGCGTCTGCAGGCCGCCGTCGACCTCGCGGGTGACCTTGGCCTCGCCGCCGGCGATCTCGAGCTTGGAGGCGAAGGTCGCCTGCGGCCAGTCGAGCAGGGCGGCCAGCATCTGGCCGACCGCGTTGTTGTCGCCGTCGATCGCCTGCTTGCCCATCAGGACCAGGCCCGGCTGCTCCTCGGCGACCACCGCCTTCAGCAGCTTGGCCACCGCCAGCGGCTCGGCGTCGACGTTGGAGGTGATCAGGATGCCGCGGTCGGCGCCCATGGCGAGCGCCGTGCGGATCTCGGCCTGGGCCTGCTGCACGCCGATGGAGACGACGACGACCTCGGTGGCGACGCCCTTCTCCTTCAGGCGCACCGCCTCTTCGACCGCGATCTCGTCGAAGGGGTTCATGGCCATCTTGACGTTGGCGAGGTCGACGCCGGTCTGGTCGGGCTTGACCCGGACCTTGATGTTCGCGTCGAGCACCCGTTTGACCGGGACGAGAACCTTCATGGGACTTTTCCTTTGTATCGAGGGCCTCAGATTGCGCCGGTCGTCGACGGCTGATTTGCACATCCTAAGGCGTTGCGCCGCCGCGTCCCCGCGGTGTGAATATTCGTTGACCCGTCCTCGCGACGCTTACTGAGAATCCGTCGCAGCTGACATCGCAGTCGCCTTCCCTGGGGAAGCTTTGCGGATCAAAGCCGAACGCCGACAGCTACAGACAATCTCATCCCTTTGATTAAGGGCTCGATGCTCGAAGACCACGATGCCGGCGTCGGGGCGCGAGCGGCTCTCTCGCATGTCCGCAATGATCGTCTCGGCCCGCAGCGTGTCGCCGACGAAGACCGGGTTGGGCATGACGACTTGATCGTAACCGAGGTTCGCGACCAGGGTGCCGAGCGTCGTATCTCCCACTGACAACCCGACCATGAGGCCGAACGTGTAGATGCCGTTGACGACGATCCGTCCAAACTCGGTTTCGCGGGCGTATTCGGCGTCGAGGTGGAGCGGCTGAGGATTGTGGGTCAGCACTGTAATCAAGAGATTGTCCGTCTCCGTCACTGTACGCCTTATTTCATGCTCAACACGCTCGCCGACTGTGAATTCGTCATAGTGGCGACCAGACATGCGGTTTCTCACTCCAAGATCTCGAGGATCACCAGCACCGCTCCCTCGGTCACTTGCGCACCGGGGACGGCGGAAAGCTCCGTCACGCGACCGTCGAAGGGAGCCGTAAGGGTGTGCTCCATCTTCATGGCTTCGAGGACGAGCAGGGGTTGGCCTAGCTTGACCGCCTCGCCCGGGCTTACAGCCACCGCCGTGATCTTGCCGGGCATGGGCGCTCGGACCCTTCCATCGCCACCGTCGCCTTCATTGTCTCCGGTTCGGGGAGGCTGGGTCGTGAATGCGAAGGCCTCTCCGCGCTCGAACACGACGATCCGATCGTCGGCCGTCACGATCACCGAGCGATTTTCGCGCGGCCCCTCGACCCGGGCGACTACGGCTACGCCGTCACGGAAGAGGTGCACGGACCGATCTGGATCGGCGTTGAGGCGGAAGCCTTCGAGCTTGACCCAGGGCGAAGGGGCGGTGGTCTGCGAGGGGGAGAGCAGGGTCTGGGCCGCCGCGGAAAGCGCCGAAGCGGAAACATCCGGCGTGGCGGCGAGCGCCGACAGCTGGCGGCCGATCAGGCCGGTGTCCATGTCGCCGGCGACAAAATCGGATGAGCGCAAGCAGCGGGCGAGGAAACCCGCATTGGTGTGTACGGGCCAGACCTCGACCTGGTCGCAGGCCTGGGCAAGCTGATCCAGCGCCATCTCCCGGGTGGGCGAATGCGCGATCAGCTTTGCGACCATCGGATCGTAGAAGGGGGTGATCTCGCTTGCCTGGTCCACGCCAGTGTCAATGCGAACGCCACGTGGCCACCGGAGGTGCTCAAGGCGACCGGTTGACGGCAGAAAACGACCTTCCGCCACATTCTCGGCATAGAGTCTGGCCTCGACGGCGTGGCCGCAGAGCTGGATCTGGTCCTGCCTCAACGGGAGCGTCTCGCCGGCGGCGACACGAAGCTGCCATTCCACGAGATCAAGGCCGGTGACGGCTTCCGTGACCGGATGCTCGACCTGCAATCGGGTGTTCATTTCCATGAACCAGATCCGGTCCGCGCGCAGGCCTGAGGAGGCGTCCGCGATGAATTCGACCGTGCCTGCGCCTTCGTAGCCGACCGCTTGCGCGGCGCACACGGCGGCTTCGGTCACGGTGGCGCGCGTCGCCGCGTCCATGCCCGGAGCTGGCGCCTCTTCGATC
Organism: Caulobacteraceae bacterium; assembly: GCA_049791955.1. Classification (GTDB taxonomy): domain Bacteria; phylum Pseudomonadota; class Alphaproteobacteria; order Caulobacterales; family Caulobacteraceae; genus CAHJWH01. The sequence goes on along the minus strand of JBARAK010000444.1, from coordinate 7,579 downwards.
ACCTTCTGATGTCGCCGCTGCAGGGAGCAATCGCGCTCGAACAGGTGTACAATCTGGCCGTGCGTGTCGCCAAAGACCTGCACTTCGATATGGCGCGGACATGTGACGTAGGTCTCGAGAAGCACCCGGTCGTCTCCGAACGCGGCCTTGGCTTCGCGACGCGCGCTTTCGAGCGCGGCGGTGAAGTCGGCGGCGGCGTCGACGCGGCGCATGCCCTTGCCGCCGCCGCCCGCGACCGCCTTGATCAGGACAGGAAATCCGATCCGTTGGGCTTCGCGCGCCAGTGTCTTGTCGCTCTGATCCTCGCCGAGATATCCCGGCGTGACGGGCACCCCAGCTTTCGCCATCAACGCCTTTGCGGCATCCTTGAGCCCCATCGCGCGGATGGCGCTCGGCGGCGGTCCCACCCAGACGAGCCCGGCTGAGATGACGGATTCAGCGAACGCAGCGTTCTCTGAAAGGAAACCGTAGCCCGGATGAACCGCGTCGGCGCCAGATTCCTTTGCGGCGGCGATGATCCGGTCGGGGACGAGATAGCTTTCGCACGCGGAAGCTGGACCGATGGCCACCGCGCGATCGGCCGCGCGGACGTGCAAGGCGCCCGCATCAGCTTGCGAATAGACGGCCACGGTCGCCAGTCCCATGCGCCGCGCCGTCGCAAAAATGCGCACAGCGATTTCGCCGCGGTTGGCGACGAGGATCGATTTGAACACGCGTTACGCTCCTACATCCGGAAGACGCCGAAGCGCGTTTGGGGAATTGGCGCGTTCAACGCGGCGGATATGGAGAGACCCAAGACGTCGCGCGTCTGAGCCGGGTCGATGATCCCGTCGTCCCAAAGACGGGCTGTGGCGAAATAGGGATTGCCCTCGTCCTCGTACTTTTGCCGGATCGGGGCTTTGAAAGCCTCTGCTTGTTCGGGCGACCAGGTTTCCGCGTCGCGGTGGACCGTGGCGAGAACGCTGGCGGCCTGTTCGCCACCCATCACCGAGATCCGTGCGTTCGGCCAGGTCCACAGGAAGCGGGGAGAGTAGGCTCGGCCGCACATGCCGTAGTTGCCGGCTCCGAACGACCCGCCGATCAGGACGGTGAACTTGGGGACCTCGGCCGAGGCCACGGCGGTGACCAGCTTGGCGCCGTCCTTGGCGATGCCGCCGGCCTCGTACTTTCCGCCGACCATGAAGCCGGAGATGTTCTGCAGGAAGACGAGCGGGATTTGCCGCTGGCACGCCAGCTCGATGAAATGCGCGCCTTTCAGCGCGCTCTCCGAGAACAGCACCCCGTTGTTGGCGAGGATGGCGACCGGATGGCCCCAGATACGGGCGAAGCCGGTCACCAGGCTCGATCCGTAGAGCGGCTTGAACTCGTTGAACTCCGAAGCGTCGACGATACGGGCGATCACCTCGTGCACGTCGTAGGGCGCGCGCACGTCGGCTGGAACGACGCCGTAGAGCTCCTCCGGGGCGTAGATGGGCGGCCTCGGCGCGGCCATATCCAGCTCGACGGTCTTGCGGCTGTTGAGATTGCGGACGATGTCGCGGACGATCGCGAGCGCTTGCTCGTCGTTGGCCGCCACGTGGTCCACCACGCCCGAGCGGCGGCCGTGCACTTCCGCCCCGCCCAGGTCCTCCGCCGAGATAACCTCGCCGGTGGCCGCCTTCACCAGCGGTGGCCCGGCCAGGAAGATGGTGCCCTGGTTGCGTACGATCACCGTTTCGTCGCTCATCGCCGGGACGTAGGCGCCGCCGGCCGTGCAGCTGCCCATGACGCAGGCGATCTGCGGGATGGCTGCGGCCGACATGCGGGCCTGGTTGTAGAAGATCCGGCCGAAATGCTCGCGGTCGGGAAAGACCTCCGCCTGGTGCGGCAGGTTCGCGCCGCCCGAGTCCACCAGATAGATGCAGGGCAGCCGATTTTCGCGTGCGATCTCTTGGGCGCGCAAATGCTTCTTTACCGTCAACGGGAAGTAAGCACCGCCCTTCACCGTGGCGTCGTTGGCCACCACCATGACTTCGCGTCCGGCGACACGTCCTATGCCGGTGATCACGCCTGCCGCATGCGCCTGCCCGTCATAGACCCCGAAGGCCGCGAGCGCGCCCACCTCCAGGAAGGGTGAACCTGGGTCGAGAAGGCGCATGACCCGGTCCCGGGGCAAGAGCTTGCCACGGCTCACATGGCGCTCGCGCACCGCCGCCGGCCCGCCCAAGGCCGCCTCCGCCGCCCGCTGCCTGAGCGCCTCCACGAGCATTCGGTTCACACGCGCATTGGCCGCGAAGGTCTCGGAAGCCGGATTCGCTTGGGAAGCCAGTCGGGTCATTTCGGCCTCGCAAGAAGGGAGCCGGCCAGGATAGATCCTGGCCGGCTCAGTCGGCCCGATGCGATGCAGGAGCGAGGACGGGCGCCTTCGCAATAATTGGGCGACATTGGCGCGGTCGGACGGAACAAGCTCATCCGCTCAGCAGCTCGCGGCCGATCAGGAAGCGGCGGATCTCATTGGTGCCGGCGCCGATGTCGTAGAGCTTGGCGTCGCGCAGGTAGCGCTCGACCGGCCACTCCTTGGTGTAGCCCGCGCCGCCCAGCGCCTGGATCGCCTCCAGCGAGGTCTTCACCGCGTTCTCCGACGCCATCAAGATGGCGCCGGCGGCGTCGAAGAGGGTGGTCTGGCCGCGGTCGCAGGCCTTGGCCACGGCGTAGACGTAGGCTCGCGCCGAGTTCAGGGCGACGTACATGTCGGCGATCTTGCCCTGCATCAGCTGGAACGAGCCGATCGGCACGCCGAACTGCTTACGCTCGCGCAAATAGGGGATCACCGCATCGAGGCAGGCCTGCATGATGCCGAGCGGCCCCGCCGCCAGCACCGCGCGCTCGTAGTCGAGCCCGCTCACTAGCACGCGCACGCCGCCGTTCAGCGGGCCCATCACGTTCTCCGCCGGAATCTCGCAGTCCTCGAACACCAGCTCGCCGGTGTCGGGGCCGCGCATGCCCAGCTTGTCGAGCTTCTTGGAGACGGAGAAGCCCTTGAAGCCCTTCTCGATCAGGAAGGCGGTGATTCCGCGCGCGCCGTCGGCCGGCTCGGTCTTGGCGTAAACGACCAGGGTGTCGGCGTGCGGGGCGTTGGTGATCCAGAACTTCGTGCCGTTCAGGACGTAGTGGTCGCCCTTGCGGTCCGCGCGCAGCTTCATCGAGACGACGTCGGAGCCGGCTTCGGATTCCGACATGGCCAGGGCGCCGACATGCTCGCCGGAGGTCAGCTTGGGCAGGTAGCGGCGCTTCTGCGCCTCCGTGCCCCAGCGCCGGATCTGGTTGACGCACAGGTTCGAGTGAGCGCCGCAGCTGAGGCCGATCGAGGCCGAGGTGCGGGACACCTCCTCCATGGCGACGCAGTGCTCGAGGTAGCCCAGGCCCAGGCCGCCGAACTCCTCCTCCACCGTGATTCCGTGCAGGCCCAGCGCGCCCATCTGCGGCCAGAGCTCGCGCGGGAACGCGTTGGAGCGGTCGATCTCGTGCGCCAGGGGCGCAATGTGGTCGGCCGAGAAGCGGGCGGTGGTCTCACGGATCGCGTCGGCGGTCTCGCCAAGTCCGAAGTCGAGGGCGGGGGCGTTCGAACTCATGGCTCCCAGATTAATCCGGGCCGCGATATGCAAAAAATTGAAAGATCGAAAGCTCTGTCATAGAGAGAATCAATGATTGAGCGATACCAGCTCCGATACTTCCTGGCGGTCGTGGACGCAGGCAATTTCACCCGCGCTGCGGCGCGGGCCTGCGTCAGCCAGCCGACCCTGTCGATCGGCATCGCCAAGCTCGAAGAGGCCCTAGGAGAGCCTCTGTTCATTCGTAACAGCAAGCGCGTTCATCTCACGCCCGCAGGCGCCCGGCTGCTCGCGCATGCGCGCGCGATTGACGCGGAATTCAACGCTCTGGAAAGGCGAGGCTCGGCGGCCCGAGCGGAAACGATCCGCTGCGGCGTCTTGACCAGCATTCCCTCGCCACTTCTAGAACGCGTCCTTCGCGCGTTCCGCCGCGAGGATGACCAAACCCTGCTGGAGTTTGTCGAGGGCAGCGAACGCGATCTGCAAAGTCGGCTTCGACGCGGCCGTGTGGATCTCGCGTTGACCATTTTGCGGCGCGGCGAGGATCGATTCACAAACGAGGCGCTCTTCCAGGAGGGCTACGCGCTCGCGCTTCCAGCTTGGCATCGCTTCGCGCGGGAAGAAGTGATCCGTGCGGAGGATCTCGTCGACGAGGTGATGATCGTGCGTCGACACTGTGAGGCCTTGTCGGAGATCAGCCGCCATTTCACCGATCGGGGCGTGCGGCCCCAATTCGGCCTGCGATCCACGAACGATGAGCGCGTGCTGAGCCTGGTGGCGGCGGGCCTGGGGCTTACGGTGATGCCCGCCTCATATCTCCATGGCGGCGTCGCGCGTCCCAAGCTGGCGGGCTTCGATCTTCGGCGCGAGGTCGGCATTCTTTATGCGGACCACGCACGCGATCTCTGCGAACAGGGCGCGCCGATCGTGACGGCGCTGAGATTGCTGCGATAGTTCGCCCCGAGGGCTGTTTGCGGAATCTGACGTGGCGCGCCGCGATCAAAGTTTCAGCGATACGAGCCCCGTCAGCAATAAATCTGAGGCTATGCGGGAGATTTCGTCGGGTAGGATTTGCCCCTTTGGGTCATACCAAGTGTGCAGCCAGTTGATCGTGCCGAGGATCAACATTGTAATCGTCCGACGCTTCGCTCGGGAGCGGAGATCCGGACGGACTTCCAGTAAGATAGATTCAATCGTGGAGATGATGCGTCGCTGCACCTCGACGATCACCGTGCGAGCTTCATTCGAAAGCTCATCGAGTTCATTCAGAAGCACCGTTTGGCGATCCGCGGCATTGGCGTAGAGCGCCACAAAATCTCGAAGGAGCCTCGCCAGTTTGTCTTCCGGGCCGATGGGCAGGTCGCGAACGGCCAGCGCCGTCTCGAGGAGGGCCTCGACGTGGGATCGCATTACCTCGCACAAAATGTCCCGCGTCGACGGGAAATAATGGTAGATTAGCGACTTCGAGATATTGCCGGCTTTTGCGATGTCGGCGACAGACGCACCGCGGAATCCACGCTTGGCATATAGCCTAGCCGCGTGCTCCACGATGTCCGAACGTCTTTGTTCATAGTCGGTCGACTGGGTGCGAGCCATCGCGAAATCCTGAAGTCTCGTAGCCTTGCCGGTGCGTTGAAAGCATGGCGCGATTCGGTCGCCTGATGCTCGACCGGCGGGCTCGATTTCGGCCTGGCTAAATTCAGGTTGTAAATTGACCGTCCGTTCGGTCTATTAATTTCGCATCGGGAGAAGACGATGAGCGCATCGAAGACCGTTCACCGCCAGGTTGAAACTGTTTTGAACACCCCCGACCCGGCGTTCGATTGGCGCAAGGTCGCCTATCTCGTTCAGTTGTCGCGTGCGCTGGACGCGCTGGAGGAAAGCAAGCTCGTGCCTGAGAAGCGCGTGCTCTACCAGTTTTCCGCTCGTGGTCACGACATGGCCCAGACGCTGCTGGGCGCCAAGCTTGACGATCCGAAGGATGCGGTCTGCGGCTATTACCGGTCCCGGCCCGTGCTGTTGGCCTTGGGCGTGGATCCGGCCGACGCGTTGGGGTCCAACATGATGCGCGCCGGCGGCTATTCGGACGGGCGCGACATCGGCGTGGTGTTCAACTACCCTAACCCGCATGGCTGTTCGGCCCTGCCCATGTGTGGGGGTGTGGGCGCCCAATACACGCCGACCGCCGGCTGGGCGCAGGCGGTGCACTACCGTGAGACCGTGCTGAAGGATCCGGCCTGGGCGCGGGGGATCGGCGTGGTGCTTGGCGGCGATGCGTCGGTCGCTACAAATGGCTTCTGGTCGGCGCTGACCATGGCCTCGACGCTGAAGCTGCCGATGCTGTTCTACGTCGAGGACAACGGCTACGGGATATCGGTCCCCGGCACGCTGCAGACGCCCGGCGCCGACATCGCCGCCAATCTGGCCAGCTTTGCCGGCTTGGAGGTACTCTCTGGAGATGGAACCGAGCCAGCTGAGGCTGCGCGGCTGATCAAGCAGGCCTTGGGCCATGTGCGGGGCCGGCAGGGCCCGTGCCTGTTGCGCCTGACGGTCCCGCGCCTGCAGGGCCACTCCGCCCAGGACACTCAGGCCTACAAGTCGGCCGAGACCATAGAGGCGGAATGGGCCCGCGATCCCCTGCCCAAGCTGAAGGCCTATTTGGTGCCCGCGCTCCTGGACGAGGCCGAGTGGGCGGCTGTTGAGGCCGAGGCTCAGGCGACCGTGGAGGACGCGCTGGCCCGCGCGTCCGACCGGCCCGATCCCGATCCGCGGACGATCACGTCTGGCGTCTTCTCCGACGATGTCGGACTGCAGACCATGGGCGGGCAGTGGGGGGACGGCTATATGGCGCCGCCGGGCTCTGAAACGGCCGACACGTCGGGCCAGCGCATCAATATGGGCGCGGCGATCCGCCGGACCTTCGAGCACGAGCTTTCGATCAATCCGAAGGTCGTGTTGTTCGGCGAGGACATAGGACCCAAGGGCGGCGTGCACGGCGTGACGCTGGGCCTGCAGGAGAAGTTCGGCGTCGAGCGCGTGTTCGACACCAGCCTGTCGGAGGAGGGGATCGTCGGCCGCGCTGTGGGCATGGCGCTGGCGGGCCTGATGCCATGTCCCGAAATCCAGTTCCGGAAGTACGCCGACCCGGCGGCCGAGCAGATCAATGATTGCGGCACCATGCGGTGGCGCACCAACAACCGCTTCGCCGCGCCCATGGTGCTCAGGATGCCCGTGGGGTTCCTGCGCTGCGGCGATCCGTGGCATAGCCAGACGGACGAGGTGCGCTTCATCCACGCGCCAGGCTGGAAGGTCGCGGTTCCCGCCACGGCGGCTGACGCCGCGGGCCTGCTCAGGACCGCCCTTCGCGGCAACGATCCTGTCGTCTTCCTCGAACACCGGGCATTGCTCGACGCGCCCTCGGCCCGCACCCCCTATCCCGGCGACGACTATGCGCTGCCATTCGGACGGGCCCGTGTGGTGCGCGAGGGGACGCAGCTGACGATCGTGACCTGGGGCGCGATGGTGGAGCGCAGCGTCGAGGCCGCCGAGGCGTCGGGCCGATCGGTGGAAGTGATCGACCTCCGCACGCTTGCGCCCTGGGACGGGACGTCGGTGTTCGAGTCGGTGAAGCGCACCCGGCGCTGCCTCGTTGTCCATGAGGATTTGAGCACGGCCGGCTTCGGCTCTGAAGTGCTGGCGGTCGTCTCGCGCGAAGCGTTCCTCGATCTTGATGCGCCGCCCTCGCGCCTGACCATGCCCGACATCCCCAGCCCGCACAGTCCGGTACTGCTGGAGGCGGTGGTCCCCACCGTCGCTAAGATTGCAGCCGAGATCGATGAACTGGTGAGCTTCTGATGACACTCCGCACTGAAATCCGCGCGCCGATCGAGCAGGAGGGGACCAAGGCGGTCGTGCGCAAGTGGCTCAAGGCCGTGGGCGACAAGGTCCGCGTCGACGAGCCGGTGGTGGAGCTCGAGACCGACAAGGTC